>NZ_CP030929.1:0-321895 GCF_003325955.1 Aurantimicrobium sp. MWH-Uga1
TTTTGAGAGGGAATTTCCGTGGCTGATGACGGCATGCGCGATACGTGGAATTCCATCCTCGAAGCTCTTGCATCAGATCCCGGCGTAACACCACCTCTGTACGGTTTTGCTTCCCTCATTGAACCCAAGGGGATTATGGCCGGAACCTTCTATCTTGAAGTTCCCAATGATTTCACCCGCAGCATGGTTGAACAACGCTTACGTGGTCCTTTGCTTTCTGCAATCGGAAGTCTGGGTGAATTGAGTGAGATTTCCACGTTCGCCGTTGTTGTTAACCCAGATTTAGTTGCCTTAGATGAGCCAGCTCCGGCTGTTGAGGTGGAAGAGGTCAAAGAGGATCGCAACCCTGTGACTGCGCCAACGATTATGGCGACGGAAAGTGAACTGGAATCACGACTTAACCCTCGTTATAACTTTGACAGTTTTGTTATTGGTGGTTCAAACCGTTTCGCACATGCGGCAGCTGTTGCTGTTGCGGAAGCACCAGCAAAGGCATACAACCCTTTGTTTATTTATGGTGAATCAGGTTTGGGAAAAACACATCTTCTTCACGCTATTGGTCACTATGCGCAGAGTTTGTATCCCACCATTCGTGTTCGTTATGTCAGTAGCGAAGAGTTCACCAACGATTTCATTAACTCCATTGCAAATAACCGTGGCGCGGCTTTTCAGTCTCGTTACCGCAATATTGACATTTTGTTGATTGATGACATCCAATTCTTGCAGGGTAAAGCAGAGACTCAAGAAGCGTTTTTCCATACCTTCAACACATTGCACGATCACAACAAACAGGTTGTCATTACAAGCGATGTTCAACCCAAACATCTAACTGGTTTCGAAGACCGCATGCGCACCCGTTTCGAATGGGGCTTGATTACAGATGTTCAAACACCTGACTTAGAAACACGTATTGCCATTCTTCGCAAGAAGGCTGAGCGAGAAAAACTCAGCGTTCCAGACGACATCATGGAATTCATTGCTACCAAAGTAACCAGCAATATTCGTGAGCTTGAAGGAACACTCATCCGTGTAACGGCATTTGCCAACCTCAACAAACAAGCTGTTGATCTTCCTCTGGTACAAACAGTTCTTAAAGACCTCATCACGCTTGACGAAGATGACATCATTGCGCCGATTGACATCATCAACAACACGGCAGATTACTTCCGCCTCGGTATTGACGAACTAACTGGCACTTCTCGAGCCCAAGCAATTGCTACTGCACGTCAAATCGCTATGTATCTATGTCGTGAAATGACAAACCTTTCTTTGCCTAAAATTGGTCAGCTTTTTGGTGGTCGCGATCACACGACAGTGATGCACGCGTGTAAAAAAATTGCTGAATTAATGAAAGAACGTCGTTCTATTTACAACCAGGTCACCGAACTGACCACACGTATTAAGCAGCGAAACTCGTATTCTCGCAATAACTAGGGTTTTCCCCCTGTGGATAACTCTGTGAATATGTGGGGAAATCGCCGAATGAGCCTGTGTATGAAAAATAAATTCTTGTGAATAAGAATGTTCCTTGCCTCTTCTAGATAAGGCCCCCTGTGGGAAGTACTCACACGCCAAACACAACTTACGCTGATGTAGTTTCTAGTAGATATATGGAATTTGTTGAGTTATGCACACTATCCACAGGCGTTAAGAAGATTAAAGAGTTATTTAATTATTCATTGAGGTTCAATAACCTTTAAGACCCAGGCTTATTTCGCCTATAAAAACCGCGATAGCATGAAAGACCCAGGTTGGGTTTGAAGGAAAGGCGCCTCACGGTGAAGTTTCAAGTAAACAGAGATGTGCTCAGTGAAGCCGTTTCTTTTGCCGTCAAAATGCTCCCGGCTCGCACGACTTTGCCGATTCTTGCTGGTGTTCTCATTGAAGCGAACGCTGAAGGTCTTGTTTTCTCTTCTTTTGATTACGAAGTTTCAACCCAAACCAAAGTGGCTGCAACAGTTGAAACGCCTGGACGAGTTTTGGTTTCAGGCCGGTTGTTAGCAGAAATTGCTAACCGTTTACCCAATGCCCCAGTTACTTTTGAAAGCGTCGAGTCGCGCATTCAAGTCAGTTGTGGATCAGCAAACTTCACTCTTCTATCTATGCCAGTAGAGGAATATCCGACCATTCCTCAGGTTGAGGGAGAAACTGGTGTTCTCCCTGCGGAAGAATTCTCTTCCGCAGTAGCACAGGTTGCTGTTGCTGCGTCACGTGATGATGTCACTCCGGTAATTACCGGTGTACAGCTAGAAATCACCGGAAATTCCCTGAGTTTGGTTGCTACAGACCGTTATCGTGTCGCAATCCGCGATATTCCTTGGGAATCTACAGGAACAGTTTCTGACCTTACTGCGTTAGTTCCTGCGCGTACCATGCAAGAAATTGGTAAAACCTTCGGTCACAGCGGAAATATTTCCATTTCAATCACCAACAAAGACGATCGTGAACTGATTGCTTTCACTGCCGATAACAAGACTGTTACCTCGCTGCTGATTAAGGGTAACTTCCCACCCGTGAAGCGTTTGTTCCCCGAAAAAGTTGAAAACTACGCAGTAGTTAATACCGCAGATCTTATTGAAGCAACCCGCCGCGTCAAACTAGTTGTTGAGCGTGAAGCGGCTTTGCGGTTTACTTTCGCAAACAATTCTTTGACCCTAGAAGCCATTGGTGGAGAACAAGCTCAGGCTTCTGAAACTATTGATGCAGTGGTATCTGGTTCTGAAGTAGTTGTTTCACTTAAACCAGACTTCCTCCTTGATGGATTGGGTGCTGTTCACTCAGAATTTACGCGCATTGGCTTCACTTCTGTAGAGAACCCTGCAAAACCAGGACCTGTCTTGATAACAAGCCAAACTTCTAAAGACACTCCTTCTGAAGACGCGTACCGCTACTTATTGCAGCCCAACCTGCTTCTTCGCTAGGGCTCAAGGATTCTGAGCGATGCACGTAAGCTCACTCAGTCTTCGTGACTTTAGAAATTACGCCACTGCAGATATTGAACCTTCCGTTGGTTCTGTTGTTCTTGTCGGATCTAACGGTCAAGGCAAAACAAATATCGTCGAGGCCATCAATTTTCTGGCAACCCTGGGCTCTCACCGAACAAGCATCGATTCTGCGCTCATTCGCCAAGGATCTGATGCGGCCATTGTGCGAGTAAACCTCGCACATGATGGTCGCACGATCCTTCTCGAAGCGCAATTGAATCGAAACGGCGCAAATAAAGCGCAGGTGAACAGGGCAAATGCCAAATTGCGTGATTTCCCGCGATATATTTCCACGGTCATTTTTGCTCCGGAAGATTTGATGTTAATTCGTGGCGAACCAGCTGGGCGGCGCAAGTTCATGGATGACCTGATAATCCAGAGAACACCGCGATTGGCCGGTGTCGTTGCTGATTATGATCGAGTGCTCAAACAACGCAATACCTTACTGAAAACAGCCAAGGTCAAAGATGTAGAGGCTGGAAACTTAGGAACTCTCGACATTTGGGATGAACGGCTGGTTTCTCTCGGCACAGAAATCATGAGCGAGCGTCGCCGCCTACTGGCTGATCTTTCACTTCCACTGACCTCGGCTTATCATGCAATTGCCGGTGCAGATCATGAGGTTTCACTGGAAATTAAGCCCTCAATTACCGGAGCAGACAGCTCTGAAGAGTATTTGGCAGCCTTTAGACACAGTCTTGAAACTGGCCGAATTCAAGAAATCGAACGCGGAATAACTCTTGTTGGTCCACATCGAGATGATGTGGAATTCACACTTAACGGATTACCAGCAAAAGGCTACGCCAGCCACGGAGAAACATGGTCATATGCACTCTCCTTGAAACTCGCTGCAGCGCGACTGCTCCGTAGTGAATCAGTGTTGGGCGACCCCATTTTGATTTTGGATGACGTTTTCGCCGAGCTTGATTCAACACGACGCCAACGGTTAGCCGACGCCGTTGCTGATTTTGAACAAACATTTATCACTGCTGCCGTCGCAGAAGACGTACCAGAAGCCTTAATGACACACGTGTTTCATGTGCAACGAGGAACTATTCACGCCGATGGAGGTGATCAAGCTTGATGGCTTCTGAGGGCAGCGGGCCTGACGCCGCTAACGCGGCGGGGCCCGAAGAGACAGAATCTATGGCGCTGTATGCCCGGTTGAAGTCTCAGGCAACCGGTACACCCCGGACACAGCTTTCCCGGGATGCCAAAGCTCGGCGCCGAAATGCGCAAGAGCATGCCAGCGAAATGCCATTTTCTCCCGGCCGCGACCCCAAAGGACTCGATGACGTCCTGGCAAACCTCACTCAGGAACTGGGATGGAAGGCGCCTTTAGCCCAATCTGATGTGCTGACTGATTGGCCGGAGATTGTTGGACCGGACATCGCGGCGCGCACTAAAGTTTTGGGAATTACGGACTCCACGCTGTCTGTTCTATGCGAGTCAACAGCCTGGGCTACACAGCTGAGATTAATGAGTTCTGAAGTCCTCACGAAGGTGTTAAATTCTCACCCAGAATCCGGCATTACCGCCATCCGCTTTCAGGGACCCAACGCCCCAAGCTGGAAACGTGGCCCCAAATCAATTCCAGGGCGTGGTCCTCGCGATACTTACGGCTAAGAATAGGTTTCTGGTCAAGCACTAAATAAAAACGCGCCAGAGCCCGTTTCTTCTGATTTTCTCAGCTCGAAAAAGATAGAATTAGAGCTGTCACGAAACGTGCATAAGGGAGTTACGTAACGAATGTCTGAAGAATCTGAAAAGCCAACACCAGATGGCGAATATGGCGCCAGTAATATTCAGGTTCTTGAAGGACTCGAAGCAGTTCGTAAACGCCCGGGTATGTACATCGGTTCAACAGGGCCTAGAGGTTTACACCACTTGGTCTATGAGATCGTAGACAACTCTGTCGACGAGGCGCTCGCAGGATACTGCGACGACATCAAAGTCTTCATGCGCAAAGACGGCAGCATTCGGGTTATTGACAACGGTCGTGGAATTCCAGTGGATATCCACCCCACCGAAGGTAAGTCCACCGTAGAAGTTGTTCTGACAGTCCTGCACGCTGGTGGAAAGTTTGGCGGCGGCGGATACGCCGTATCCGGTGGTCTACATGGTGTGGGTAGTTCTGTTGTTAACGCGCTGTCATCTCACCTCGAAGTTGAGGTCAAACGTCAAGGCTTCTCGTACACCCAGAGTTACAACATTGGTGTTCCCGAGGCACCCCTTGCCAAGCAGGGACCGACCGATGAGACGGGAACCACCATTACCTTCTGGCCGAGTGCCGACATTTTTGAAACCGTCGAGTTTGATTACGAAACCCTGCGCGCACGCTTCCAACAGATGGCGTTCCTCAACAAGGGCCTGCGCATCACGCTCATTGATGAAAATCAAGAAGACAGTGAAGGCAACGCACTGACCGTTTCTTACATGTTTGAAAACGGCTTGATGGACTACGTCCAATACTTAAACACCATCAAGAAGAATGACATCGTTCACGACGAAATCATTTACTTCGAATCCGAAGATGCCGAGAAGAAGATTTCTTGTGAGATCGCCATGCAGTGGACCACTGCTTATAGCGAGAGTGTTCACACCTACGCGAACACCATCAACACACACGAGGGTGGAACACACGAAGAAGGCTTCCGTGCAGCAATGACCACATTGGTCAATAAGTATGCTCGCGAAAAAGGCATCCTCAAAGAAAAGGATGAAAACCTTTCCGGTGATGATGTCCGTGAAGGTTTGACTGCGGTTGTGTCAATCAAGTTGGGTGAACCCCAGTTCGAGGGTCAAACAAAGACCAAGCTCGGAAACACTGAAGCGAAAGCGTTTGTTCAGCGCATCACCGGTGACTTCCTTGGTGATTGGTTCGAACGCAATCCCAACCAGGCCAAAGAAATTATCCGCAAAGCACTGCAAGCAGCAACGGCGCGTATGGCTGCGCGCAAAGCACGCGAAACAGCCAGACGCAAGGGCTTGCTTGAGGGTGGAGGCATGCCCGGCAAGCTGAAGGACTGCGCAAGCAAAGACCCATCGATTTCTGAAATCTTCATGGTGGAGGGTGACTCCGCAGGTGGTTCCGCTGTTCAAGGACGTAACCCTGAAACTCAAGCCATTCTTCCTCTGCGAGGCAAGATCCTCAACGTTGAAAAGGCGCGCCTGGACAAGGCATTGGCAAACAACGAAGTCCAAGCCATGATCACGGCTTTTGGTGCAGGTATCGGTGAAGACTTCAACCCAGAAAAAGCCAGGTACCACAAGATTGTGCTCATGGCTGATGCGGACGTTGACGGCCAGCACATCACCACATTGCTTCTGACCCTGCTGTTCCGCTACATGAAGCCACTAATTGAGCTCGGATATGTCTACCTTGCACAACCGCCGCTGTATCGATTGAAGTGGTCGAACGCAGATCACGAGTATGTCTACTCCGATGAACAGCGAGACCGCCAACTTGAAGCTGGACTTGCTGCTGGCAAGAAGATTCCCAAGGACAACGGAATTCAGCGCTACAAGGGTCTGGGTGAAATGGACTATCGCGAGTTGTGGGACACCACCATGAACCCCGAAACCCGCACCTTGCTTCAGGTGACTCTGGATGACGCGGTAGCTGCCGATGAAATATTTTCAACCCTGATGGGTGAAGACGTGGAATCACGTCGAAACTTCATTCAGAAGAATGCAAAGGATGTGCGTTTCCTTGACATCTAACGACAACCTCGTCACTACTGACGAAAATGGAGAAAACCGCATCCAGCAGGTAGACCTGCAGTTGGAAATGCAGCGTTCGTATCTCGATTACGCCATGAGTGTGATCGTGGGCCGCGCACTTCCTGACGTTCGTGACGGACTCAAGCCTGTTCACCGACGTGTGATTTACGCGATGTATGACGGTGGCTACCGTCCCGACAAGGCATTCTCCAAGTGTGCCCGTGTTGTTGGTGACGTCATGGGCCAATTCCACCCTCACGGTGACTCAGCCATCTATGACGCACTCGTGCGCCTGGTTCAGCCCTGGTCGTTGCGCTACCCATTGGCTTTAGGTCAGGGAAACTTTGGTTCTGCCGGTAACGACTCCGCTGCTGCTCCTCGTTACACCGAAACAAAGATGGCTCCGCTGGCGCTGGAAATGGTTCGCGATATCGACGAAGAAACCGTCGACTTCCAGGACAACTACGACGGTCGCACCCAAGAGCCTTCCATTCTGCCTTCGCGCTTCCCCAACCTGCTGGTCAACGGTTCGGTGGGTATTGCAGTGGGTATGGCCACCAACATTCCTCCCCACAACCTGCGTGAAGTAGCCGAGGGTGCACTGTGGGCTCTTGCTAACCCCGATGCAACCCGTGAAGAACTTCTTGAAGCGCTCATTGCTCGAATCAAGGGACCTGACTTCCCCACCGGAGCGCAGATCCTGGGCGTCAAGGGAATTCAAGACGCTTACCGCACGGGCCGTGGATCCATCACGATGCGTGCAGTCGTCAACGTGGAAGAACTTCAGGGCCGTACTTGCCTCGTTGTGACCGAGCTCCCCTATCAGGTCAACCCTGACAACCTCGCAATCAAGATTGCGGAGCTGGTCAAGGATGGCAAGATCACCGGTATCGCAGATATCCGCGATGAGACCTCGGGTCGTACCGGTCAGCGCTTGGTCATCGTTCTCAAGCGGGATGCTGTAGCCAAGGTTGTTCTCAATAACCTCTACAAACAAACACAGCTTCAGGAAAACTTTGGCGCGAACATGCTCGCCATCGTTGATGGCATTCCCCGCACCCTCTCCATCGATGGATTCATCTCCAACTGGGTTGAGCATCAGATTGATGTCATTGTTCGCCGCACGCAGTTCCGTCTGCGTAAGGCAGAAGAGCGTATGCACATCCTCAAAGGTTACCTTGCAGCTCTGGATGCCCTCGATGAAGTGATTGCACTGATTCGCAAGAGCCCCACAGTTGAAGATGCCCGCGATGGACTGATGTCATTCCTCAAGATTGATGAGTTGCAAGCTCGTGCAATCTTGGAAATGCAGCTGCGCCGTCTTGCAGCACTTGAGCGTCAGAAGATCATTGATGAGGCAACTGAACTGGAAGCTCAGATTACGGAGTTCAACGCAATTCTGGCTAGCCCCGCCCGCCAGCGTGAAATAGTGTCGGAAGAACTCACCGATATCGTGGCTCGCTACGGCGATGACCGCCGTTCAGAAATCATGCCTGGTTTCGACGGCGACATGAATGTTGAAGACCTCATTCCTGAAGAGGAAATGGTTATCACGGTGACCCGCGGCGGATACGTCAAGCGCACCCGCAGCGACAACTATCGCAGTCAGCACCGCGGCGGTCGTGGTGTGAAGGGAGCGCAGCTCCGTGCAGATGACGTCGTGGAACACTTCTTTGTCACCACAACTCACCACTGGCTGTTGTTCTTCACCAACACCGGACGCGTCTACCGAGCGAAGGCGTACGAAGTTCAAGAAGCAGGCCGAGACGCAAAGGGTCAGCACATTGCAAACCTGCTTGCACTGGGCCCAGATGAGCAGGTCACACAGATTCTGGATATCCGTGACTACAAAGCAGCTCAGTACTTAGCCCTCGCTACTCGTGATGGTTTGATCAAGAAGACGGCGCTGACCGAATACGACACCAACCGCACCGGTGGAATCATCGCGATCAAGCTGCGTGAAGGAGACGAACTCGTCTCAGCACTCTTACTTGAAGAAGACTCCGATGTTCTCCTCGTTTCACGCAAGGGTATGAGTATCCGCTTCACGGCAACCGATGAGGCACTGCGCCCCATGGGGCGCTCAACCTCGGGTGTGACCGGCATGAAGTTCCGTGGCGGCGACAGCCTTCTGTCGGCTTCATTAGTCTCTGACTCGGGCTTTGTGTTCGTCGTCACCGAGGGTGGTTACGCGAAGCGAACTGACGCAGACCAATACCGCACACAAAACCGTGGTGGTCTAGGAATCAAGGTTGCCAAGCTCAGCGAAGACCGGGGAGACTTGGTCGGATCACTCATTGTGGGTGAAGAGGATGAGGTTCTTGTCGTTCTTGAATCAGGCAAAGTTGTTCGTTCCGCAGTAAATGAAGTTCCTGCCAAGGGTCGCGACACCATGGGTGTTGTCTTTGCCCGATTTGAAGAAGGCGACAAGATTCTTGCTGTCGCACGCAATTCAGAGCGTAATCTTGATTCTGCAGAAGAGCAGAACGAAGAAGAAGTAACCAGCGGAGACGCTGTAGTGGAAGAGGCACCAAATGAGTAGCTCCATGGCAGACAAGCTCAAGAGCAAGCTCCCCCAAAAGGGAGAAAAAGCACCCAAAGGCCCCGAAGCCAAGCAGGTTCGACTCAAGCTTGTTTATGTTGATTTCATGTCAGCACTCAAGCTTTCCTTCCTTCTTGGGTTAGCTCAGTTCATCGTTGTTGTCATCGGCACCTTCCTGATTTACCTCGTCTTTGTTCAGACCGGCATCTTCGAAACTGCCAACAGTGTTGCTGGTGAAGTCCTCGGTAGTGGAAGCGGTTTTGACCTGAATTCGGTCGCGTCAATTGGTAGAACTGTCGGTGCAGCAGCAGCTGTCGGCCTGGTTAACCTCATTGTGATTACTGTTTTGGGTGCCATCTGCGCAGTTCTCTACAACGCAGCTGCAAAGATCACCGGCGGTCTGTCCGTCGGATTCACCAACCAGCAGTAAACATAACAAGGCTCGATTTAGAGATTTGCCGAGATTCCGGTAGTCTCGAATCTGCCTAAGCGGGGCTATAGCTCAGGTGGTTAGAGCGCTTCACTGATAATGAAGAGGTCCCAGGTTCAAGTCCTGGTAGCCCCACGCAATTGCACTTTATAAATTGATGTAAAGTAGTAAAAGCAATCGGGGCCTTAGCTCAATTGGTAGAGCGCCTGCTTTGCAAGCAGGAGGTCAGGAGTTCGATTCTCCTAGGCTCCACAACAAAAAACACCCGCCAGTTCTGGCGGGTGTTTTGTTTTTACTTCTTGGGCCTCAAGGATTTGTAATCCCAGATGACCTCAGTGCTAAGACGTAAATATCTCCGGAGATCATCCACATTGATATTTGTAACGTTCGTGAAAGTGATGCCTGCGGCTCGGTGCTTGCCGACACCGAGAAGGCCAGGTTCGGAGAAGTCTTTCCCACTCCAGAACAACACCTTCACTCCCAGCTTGTGGTCTTGATACCCAACGATGGGAATGTCATCTAAGAACCACACCGGGGCACCATGCCACACCTTGTATGTCGCAGTGGGAAGTGCTTGAAGGAATTCTTGGAACAAGAAATCAATGACAGGTCTGTTATCTCCGGTCACCGCTTCGTTGTATTTCACTACATCAACCATCAGTTGCGTCTATACCTCTATCGAAAACTATGACTCATCAGCAGGGGATTGGCCTGTATCGAGAGCGTCCAAATACCTATTTCCGCCAGCACAAATCGCAAGCGCATTCTCGATAAGAGTCTCAACATCTTCTGATTCGAGAAGGGTGTGAAGTTCAGGACCCCCCACCGGCAGCATTCCGCACAGCTGCCAGATTGACGCAACAGGCTCATCAGAGATTTCAGTGTCGGCATCCCAGAGCATCTCGCCATACTTACTTGCACGAGTGAGCAGGTTACGAACCTCTAACTCAAGACTCATGCGCTGAGAATCAAACGTGTAATCCCAGACCAGCTCAGGAAGATACTCCACTTCTGCTCGAGGGTAAGGATCTGGTTCTAACCACTTTGTGATGACGAAACGCTTGGTGCCTGTGGCGGTGATGCCAAGGTTTTCATCGGTCATGCCAAAGTCTTCTACTTTGGCAACCGTGCCAATAGTCAGACGCTCAGGTTGTTGGCCTGCAGATACACGTTGAGGATATAGGGGAACACCAAAGACAGGGTTATCGGAACCAACCAGGTCTCCCATGAGTTTGAGGTAACGGGGCTCAAATACTCGTAATGCCAAAGGCATATAGGGCATCAAGACTGACCCCACGGGGAATTGGGGCAGAATCAACGCCATGAGGATTATTCGTCTTCAGAGACCCAGAGTTCGTCATCTGCGCGGAAGGTCTGCCAGACAACGTAACCAACGCCAAGAAGTGCGGCAACACCGATACCAATAGCGATGTACTTTCCAGCACTCGCGGAGGCGGGAGCAGGCGCAGACTTTGAAACGGCGGCCTTACCAGCAGCTAGTTTTGCAACCTGCTTGGTCAGTTCGCCGGCCCGCTTGTCACGTGCCGCATCAATGACAGAGAGAGTGCTTCCAATGGCTGCTGCAATGGAGGGGAGCACGTCTTCCACGATTTTGTCGCGGGTATTAGTGGCGGCGGTGCGAGTGCCCCGAACAACACGCGGCACTACTTCTTCACTCGTGACGCGACCGAGTTCACGACTGGCCTGTCGGACGACACTTCCAGCGTGTGCGAGAACCTGCTGCTGTTCGTGCAACAGTGCTTCAGCCTGCGCTTTGAGTGCTTCTGCTTCTGTCATCTTTTTGCGTGCCATATTCCCATCTTGCCACTGTTGTCTGGGAAAGGCACCAGAGCGGTTCCTCGTTCAGCGAACGCGCAGAGAATTGACAGTGTCTGTGTGGAAAGATTGAGGCATGTCAAAACACACTGCAGTTGCCACGATGAACACTTCTCTTGGCCCTATCAAGATCAACCTTTATGGAAACCACGCTCCTAAAACCGTGAAGAACTTTGTTGGTTTGGCCACGGGAGAAATCGAGTGGATCGACCCCAAGACCGGTGCAAAGCGCAATGACCCTCTCTACAACGGCGTCATATTCCACCGCATCATTCCAGACTTCATGATTCAAGGCGGTGACCCTCTGGGCACCGGAACCGGTGGCCCTGGCTACCAGTTCGATGACGAGATTCACCCTGAACTCGACTTCACTCAGCCTTACATCCTTGCCATGGCTAATGCAGGTACCTACGGCGGCAAGGGAACCAACGGTTCTCAGTTCTTCATCACCACTGCACCCACCACCTGGTTGCAGGGCAAGCACACCATCTTTGGTGAGGTTGCAGATGACGCAAGCCGTGCAATTGTTGACCAGCTGGGTAATGTCTCGACCGATGGCCGTGACCGCCCACTCGATGACGTTGTGATCGAGTCGATCACAGTCGAACAGGTCTAACTTTTCGTGACCAACGAAGCAGGTTGGGGGGCTACCGAGGAGGTAGCCCCTTCCTGTTACCGCCATCCAGACGCGGCAACCTTCGTTAGATGCCAGCGCTGCGATCGGTCAGTGTGTTACCAGTGCCAAACTCCGGCACCGGTGGGTGTTATTTGCCCGGAATGTTTAGGCCAAGCTCAAGCTCGTGCCCCTCGAGTAGGTCGACAAGCACTTGGTGGCAAAGCTAACCAGACTCCTGTCGTCACATATTCCCTGATCGGGATTACGTTCTTCTTCTATGTGTTGCAGTTATTGCCAGGTTTAGATGCCACAAGCTTTTTGGCCTATGCCCCGCTGTATAGCTACGGCGAATACAGTGCCATCGGCGCTCCTTATGAGCCGTGGCGCATGATTACCTCTGTTTTTGCGCATTCAACGGGCTTTATTTTCCACATCGTGTTGAACATGTACACACTGTGGGTTTTTGGCCAAATGTTGGAGCGTTTGCTCGGTCGTGGTCGTTTTCTTACCCTCTATCTTGCTTCCGGCCTAGCCGGATCGTTGGGCGTCATGTTTTGGGCTTCTCACAACACTTTTGTTGTGGGTGCATCCGGTGCAATATTTGGTTTGCTCGGCGCTTTCTTGGTTATTCAACGCAAGCTCGGCGGCGAAACAACCCAGCTATTAGTGCTTGTAGGCATTAACTTGGTTATTGGTTTCTTGCCAGGAATGAGCATCTCGTGGCAAGCACACTTGGGGGGTTTGCTCGGCGGTGCACTGCTGGGTTTGATCTTTGTGCAGACAAGGAAGCCCTCACAACAGAAGCTTCAGTTTGCTCTAATTAGTCTGACGGTGGCCGTTTTTGTCGGACTTGCCCTCTCACACGCCCCGATGTTTGTGGCGGGTTAACAAACACAGTTATCCACATGCTTATCCACATGGGGAGAATTACACGCGTGTAATTAGAGTTATCGCCACCTGGTAGTCATCAAGAAACCGATGAAGGCGATGCCAAAACCGACCAAGATGTTCCAGGAACCCAGTGCCATGATGGGCAGGGTTCCCTGGCTGATGTAGAAGACAATGATCCACACCAGTCCGATGAGCATGAAGCCAAACATGACGGGCTTGAACCAGACAGGATTCGGCGATTCGTGAGCCGAGGTCTCAGGGTTGCGGGGAGCCTTTGTACGCTTCTTCTTTTCTGCAGCCATAGTGTTCAGAAGTCTACCGAATTCAGCAACCCCACAGGAACACCTCGGTGACCCGGGTAAAGTTGGAAGAGTGTTCAAGCCAGCAACCCTCTCTCGTGTCATGGGCATTGTTGGCGAACTTCTCATTACCTTTGGTGTCATTGTTCTACTATTTCTGGCATGGCAGCTCTGGATTAACAACGCCGTTGTGGCAAACCAGCAGCAAGCAGCTTCTCAAGAACTCAGCAAAGAGTGGGCAACGGATAAGGACAAAACTGCCTCTGCGCCGGCGAATGAAGACTTCGGCCCGGCACCGGCGTTCGGCGGAGTGGCCGAAGGGGCTAAATTTGCCACGTTGTATATCCCACGTTTAGGACCTGACTCTACGCGCGTTGTTGCGAACGGGATCGACCTCAGTACCATTCTGGACAAGGGTTACTATGGCCACTACCCCGATACACAGTGGCCGGGTCAACCTGGAAACTTTGCGGTAGCTGTTCACCGCACAGGTAACGGCAGCCCATTTGCTGATGCGCCTCAACTCCAGCCAGGGGACAAGATTTATGTGGAAACGCAGGAAGGTTTCTACACGTACGCCGTGCGTAACTACGAATACGTGTTGCCTATTGGTGTGGATGTGTTACTTCCCGTGCCAGGCTCAAACAACCCGTCCAACGGTCAAAGCATTATTACGATTACTACCTGTAACCCACTGCTTGGGGATGCAGAACGCATGATTGTCTATGGAGTCCTTGAATCGTGGCGCCCACAATCTGCCGGGCCACCCCCAGCAATGGTGAAGAGTCAGAGCGGAGTGAGCTGATGTACGCAGCATTGTGGAGAATCCTGCCGGGAACACTCTGGGTAAAGATTGCTATTCTGGCGGCAGCAGCAATTGTTGTCATCACAATTTTGATGATGTTTGTTTTTCCTGCCGTCAACACGGCTATTTCAGTACGAGAGGTGACGGTAACGCAATGACCACCATTCTCGTTATTGATAACTACGACAGTTTTGTCTACACCCTCAATGGTTACCTCCAAGAACTCGGCGCAGAAACCGTCGTGGTGCGCAACGACCAGATTCCTCTCGAAGAACTTGATCAGACGTTGGCAGAATACGACGGGGTTCTTGTTTCACCGGGGCCTGGTAAACCTTCTGATGCGGGAGTTTCCATCGCAGCTGTGCACAGTGCACACAAGCAAGGTATTCCGCTTCTGGGTGTGTGCTTAGGGCACCAAGCCATTGGGGAAGCGTTCGGAGCGACAGTAACCAATGCAGAAGAGCTCATGCACGGAAAGACCTCACTGATTACTCACGACGGAGGGCAGTTCTATCAGAATGTTCCTCAGCCGTTTACAGCAACGAGATATCACTCACTTGCTGTCGTCAAGGACACCGTTCCAGCGGAACTAACTGTAACTAGTCAGACTGCCGGCGGCGTGATCATGGGCTTACAACACGATTCTGCACCGATTTATGGTGTGCAATTCCACCCTGAATCAGTGCTCACCGAAGGTGGATACACCATGCTCGGAAACTGGCTGGAAGTCTGCGGACTCACTGGTGCCGCTCAACTGGCTCTGACAAAGAGCCCACTGATTAGCTAACTAGCCAGCGCAGTAGCTGAGGGTAATGGGAACACCCTGGTTCGACAGCCCAGGAGGCACGGACTGTGATCGAACAGTAGGTTCTGCAGCTTTCGTGCAGCCCATATCTGCTTGAACAACTGGGAACAAGTTGAGATCGCCAAGCAAGTTACTTGCTTCGGCCACGCTCTTGCCGCGCACGTCAGGAATATCGATCTTTCCGTTGGAGACGGAGATGTTGACCGTGGCACCTTGGAAACGTTGCGTTCCGAAAACGGGGTCAGTTGCAATGACTGCACCTGCAGCAACGGTGGGGTTTGTTGATTCAGTGACGAGCCCAACCTTGAAGCCAGCGTCTGTGATTGTCGTTTTCGCTTCTTCTATTGGAAGACCTGATACATCAGGAATAGCAACTTTGGACTTTCCGGTCGAGACGAAAACTTGAACGAGGGCACCAGGCTCGATCACAGTTTCTTTACCCGGTTCGGTGCGAATAACCCTGCCAGTTTTTACTAAGCCACTGCTCTCTTCCACTTTCGTGGGATAAAGACCGAGATCTTTCAACTCTTTTTCTGCAGCCTCATAGGTTTCACCCTTGAGTTCAGGAACAGTCACCGTGCTGGTGGGGAACAGATTGACGGGTTTGAGGGTTGCCACCCACAGACCCATACCTGCAATCGCACCGAAGACCAGGGCAACAATTCCAACAATCGCCACAACCCGTTTAGGTTCAGGCCTGAATTCTTCAGGCTGAACCAGAGTTGGAGCAGTTTGTGGGTCGTCTCCAAAGAGGAATGCAAACTCGGCAGGTAATTCATTACTCGACGTGTCAGTCTTTTCAAGAGCAGGCTCGGAGATAGGGCCAAGAAGCTCTTCGATGGGCTCGGGTTTCGTCTCAGGAACGACAACCTTGCCTGAGGCAGCGTCCTGCAGTGCTGCGCCAAAGGCATGTGTTGATTGGTATCGATCCTTGGGTGCTTTAGATAGTGCTTTCAGCACAACAGCATCTAGAGCTGGAGTCACCTTTGCGTTGAATGTGCTGGGTGCAACAGGCTGCGCGTGAATGTGTTGGTGAGCCACGGCAACAGCAGTGTCTCCTTCAAAAGGAACCTTGCCGGTGAGCATTTCAAAGAGCACCACGCCAATTGCATAAATGTCGGTGCGAGCGTCGACCTTCTTGCCCTGAGCCTGCTCGGGGGAGAAATAGGCGGCAGTTCCCAACACAGAAGTTGTTTGGGCAAGGTCGTCAAAAGCAGCTGCTGCAGCACGGGCAATACCGAAATCGAGAACCTTTACATTTCCCTGACGGGTAATCATGATGTTGTCGGGCTTGATATCGCAGTGAACTATTCCAGCGCTGTGGGCAAACTCAACCGCATTGAGAATTTCTCCGGCAACGCGAACTGCTTCGGGAACCTTTAACGGACCACGGGCAACCAGTTTGGAAAGCTCGAGGCCTTCGACGTACTCCATGACCATGTAGGCACGAACATGTTCGGTTCCGTCGGAATCTGTGACGGTTTCTTCACCCGAATCGAGAACTTTGACGATGTTGGGATGAGTTAGCGAAGAAGCAGAGCGTGCTTCTTGCTGGAATCGTGAGAGAAACTTCTTGTTGTTCGCTAAGTCCTCATTGAGAACTTTGATCGCAACTTTTCTGCCCAAGACAGCATCATGGGCGATATATACCTCAGCCATACCGCCACTGCCAACAAGTTTGCCTAGCTCGTATCGGCCGGCAATTACCTGCTTATGTTCTGACACGTATTTCCCCCGGTTGAACTAATTTCAAACTTAGTTACCGAGTTGGTTCACGGTAAAGCCAGTTGTGGGTGAAGCTGCCGAAGGAGCAAGTCCTGAGCAGTTTGCTTGATAGCTCACAGTGTATGAACCAACTGGCTGGGCGGGAATCGCTCCAGTCGCTGATGTTACGGTCGAGATTACATTGCCGTTGAGCAAGATGTTATATCCACTCAGGGCATGACCTGAAGGGCACGAGCTGTATCCAGACCACGACACATTGATTGCTTGTGTTGGAGTGTAGGTTGCATCCCCCTCGTCCAAAATTGGGGCTGCAGTCGGGGCGGGAGCGATCGGCAACGCGTCGTAATAGGTCACGTTGATTGTGGTGCCATTAGGAACCTGAGGTCCGGTGGGATTGACGTCATAGACAACACCAACCTTGTCAGCACTTGGTGCCGCAGTACCCTTGACCGCGTTGACTGTCATGTTGAGCTTTTCCAAAGCCGCTGTTGCCTCAGCCAAAGGCTTGCCAACATAGTCAGCTTTGTTAATCGCTGCTGTTGTTGGGGTTGGGGTTCCCGTGGGAGTTTTGGTTGGAGTCTTTGTGGGCTTAGCGCTCTGGGTGGAGTTTGTTGGCGTGGGTTCTGGTGTGTTTCCACCAGAAGTTAACGCAATGATTCCACCGACGATAACGAGTAGGAGGACGCCACCGAGAGCAATGAGAGGCCACAACCAGGGGCTGCGCTTCTTCTTTTCTTCCTGCTCAACTGGTTCTGGAGCATCGGGAATGGTCAACACTGTTGTTGCACCCGTTGCTGCGGTGCGAGGCATCACAGTGGTGGCATCAAGTGGAGCAGTGGAGGTTCCGAGAACACCAGGAACTGCTGCTGCTGCACCCTGGAGATCACCGCGACGTAATGCCTGCGCCGCACGAGCGAGGTTTGCTGCCGACGCAGGTCGGTCTGCTGGTTTCTTGGCAATGCAGGAGTAGACCAGGTTACGAACTGGTTCCGCAATCGTGTCTGGAAGTGGTGGAGGCTCTTCGTTAATCTGTGCCATGGCGATGGCAACCTGTGATTCGCCGGTGAAGGGGCGCTTACCCGCCAAGCATTCGTATGCGACGATACCCAATGAGTAAATATCCGTGGAGGGCGAAGCGGGGTGACCACTAGCCTGCTCGGGAGAAAGGTATTGAACAGTTCCCATCACCTGGCCGGTAGCGGTCAAAGGAACCTGGTCTGCAATACGAGCAATACCAAAGTCCGTGATTTTGACGCGACCCTCGGGGGTAATCAGCATGTTTCCAGGCTTGATATCGCGGTGAACCAGGCCAGCACTGTGCGCTGCCTGCAAGGCAGCAGCAGTTTGAGCCATAATGTCGAGAACCTTGTCGATCGACAATGTCTTCTCACGCTCAATCACTGTCGAGAGGGGTTCGCCGGGAACAAGTTCCATCACGAGGTAAGCGGAGCCTTCTTCCTCGCCGTAGTCGTAGACGTTGGCGATGCCTTCGTGATTGACCAGAGCTGCGTGACGGGCTTCAGCTCGGAAACGCTCCAGGAACCCGGGGTCTCCCAGGTATTCGTCTTTCAAAATCTTGATGGCGACGAGGCGACCAATCACAAGGTCAGTTGCCTGCCAGACCTCACCCATGCCGCCAATGGCAATACGTGACTGGAGTTCATAACGACCACCAAAGGTCATTCCAGCTGTTGGCCTCATTTGTTTAACCCCGCCTCTAGTACTTTTCTCGCGATTGTTGCTGTTATTTCGTTGGAATCCCCGGACTGTCCGAGGCCGCCACCGTTTTCAACCAAAACAGTGACTGCGTATCGCGGGCTGTCTGCTGGGGCAAACCCGGTAAACCAGAAGGTGAATGGCTCGCCATCACCGTTTTCTGCTGTACCAGTTTTACCCGCAACATCAACTCCGCTAATTCTCGCATTAGTTGCCAGTCCTGAGCGAACAGAAGCCACCATCATGTCCCTGAGAGTTGCTGCATTCTCAGCGGACATTGCCTGGGAGAAGTCTTTCGCAGAAAACTGAGAAATTGGCTTGAGACTGGGTTCGAGCACCTGGTTGACCACATTCGGATACATCACCATGCCTCCGTTGGCGATCCCAGCGGAGACGAGCGCTATTTGAAGTGGTGTGGCTCGAACGTCATATTGGCCAAAGGATGCCAGTGCTGTTTGTGGATCATCCATCACGACAGGGAATTCGCTCACTGCCGTCTTCATGGGAATTTCAAAGCTCGTGTTGAATCCGAACTTCTTTGCCTGATCCAAAATGGCTTTGCGACCAAGCTCAAGCCCGAGTTCGGCGAACGGGATATTGCAGCTTTGCTTGAGCGCTTGTTCCAGCGTTACTTCAGCGCCGGCGCCGGGGCAGGGCCCACGGTTCCAGTTCTTGATAAAGACATCAGTTCCAGGCAGTTGGAAACTGGCAGGGTTGGGGAAGGTGCTTTCGGGTGTGTACTTACCGGACTCTAATGCTGCCGCGACCATGACGAGTTTGAACACTGAACCCGGTGGGTTCAAATCTCCTGCAATGGTCTTGTCGATAAGTGGCTCAAGCGGATCTTCATTCAGTGCGGTGTATGCCGCAATGACGTCATTGGTGTTGTGAGAGGCCAAAAGGTTGGGGTCATAACCCGGCTTGGATACCATAGCCAGAATTTTTCCTGTGCTGGGCTCCGTCACAATGATTGCGCCCTCGTAATCACCGAGTGCATCCCAGGAAGCTTGCTGCAATACAGGGTCAAGGGTCAGTTCAACACTGGCACCTTGAGGTTCTTGTCCAGTGAGGATGGCATTGAGTTGGTTGAGGAATTGCGACCCTGTCTTTCCGCTGAGGTAGGAATTCATCGCTCCTTCAATACCTGTCAATCCCTGGGTCAAGGTGAAGTATCCGGTCACATTCGAGTACACGAAAGGGTTCGGGTAGGTGCGCTGAAAGCGGTATTTGTTATCGACAGGAACAGATTCAGCAATAGGCGTTCCCGCAACAAGAATGGGCCCGCGCTTATAGCGGTAGCTCTCATACATTGTGCGGGTATTCCTGCTGTCGGCGGAGAGCTGATCAGCGGTAACAACTTGTACGACACTGGCAGCAATGAAGAGTGCGGTGAACATTCCTATCACCGCGAGTGTGACCCGTTTGAGTTCTCTGTTCATCAGACCACCAACCGCGGTTCGTTCCTGATGGAATCAGATAGGCGTAAGAGAAGTGCCGCAATCATCCAGTTGGCAACAAGTGAGCTACCACCTGCCGCGAGGAATGGAGTGGTCAGACCCGTCAAAGGAATTACGCGCAGCACACCACCGATCACGATGAAGCACTGCAAGGCAATAGTGAAAGAAAGCCCTACGGCTAAGAGCTTGCTGAAGTCATCGTGACCAGCAAACCCGATACGCAAACCCCGGCCAACAAGGAGGAGGTAGAGGCACAATATGGCGAAGATACCAGCTAGGCCCAGTTCTTCTCCCAGGCTGGCGATGATGTAGTCGCTTTGAGAAACCGGGGTGATTTCCGGCATTCCTTCACCCAAGCCGGTTCCAATGATGCCACCGTGAGCCAAGCCAAACAGCCCCTGGACCAGCTGGAAACTTCCGCCTGCCGCATTGAAGTTGTCGTTGTTAAACGCGTCATACCAGTTAGAAAAACGACCGTTGACATAGTCAAGGGTTTGGTTCGCTACAACGGCGCCCAAGCCCACGAGGCTCAGACCCAGGATGACCCAACTGCTTCGGCCGGTGGCGGTGTACAGCATGACGAGGAACAAGCCAAAGAAAAGCAGACCAGTTCCCAAGTCACGCTGCAACACAATCACACTCATCGACAGCGCCCAGACCACCAGAATGGGCCCAAGGTCACGGCCACGAGGAAAGCGCATACCGAGGAAGGTGCGCCCCACCATTGACAGGCTTTCTCGGCGTTGGACTAAGTACCCGGCAAAGAAAACGGCCAGAGCGATCTTGGCAATTTCGCCGGGCTGGAAGGTCAATCCCGCTATCTGGATCCACACCCGTGCACCATTAACTGTCAGCCCGAGACCGGGAACCATGGGCAAGAGCACCAAGATAACCGCAACAAGACCAGCAACATAGGTATACCGCTGGAGTATGCGCTGGTGGCGAATGAGCACAATCGTTCCCAGGGCGGCCCCCATCGCTAATGCAGACCAGGCAATTTGTTTGGTTGCAAAACCATCCCAGCCTTCAGCGCCAACAGCGAGGTCAATGCGGTAAATCTCGGCAATACCTAAACCATTGAGCAAAGCCGCGATAGGGAGAATGAGGGCATCAGCTTGCGGTGCAACAAAACGCATGGCGATGTGTATGGCAAAAACCAATACTGCAAGCAGAGCACAGATTGCTAACGGCCCAGCATCAACTTTGCCCAGAACACCGAGCTGCACCAATACCAAGGCGGCCACATTAATCGCACTGGCAAAAATGATGAGAACCAGTTCAACATTGCGCATACGTTGGGAAACACGAACGCGCTTAAGCCGCCCGATGGATCCGGTGGCCACAAAATCTGCTGGAGGAGTGACGCTCATTACTTCTGAGCCTCACTGGCGAGAGAATCCACCAACGCCTGTGCCTCACCAAAGGTGGGGAAAGGGATGGTCTGTTCAATTTGAGCCTTTTGATAGTCGGTCAAGCTATCTAAAGGAAGATCGGTATCGACATACACATGAGAGAGGCTGATGCCGGCAAAGTTTTGTGAGATGCCCTGATAAATCACAACAGAGTCGGCGTCACTACCGACATAAAACTGGGTTTGGCTCCACCGATAACCCAAGATTGCTGCAATAAAGAGAGCGCCGATAACCAGAATGAGAGAACTAATGAGCATGACACGACGACGAATACGTCTGGCCTTCACGGCATCCAGTTGAGCGGTCAGAGGCGGCGGTGGAACCGTCATACCGCCAGTTGAAATGGGAAGTTTCTTTGGCTTCGGCCGGGGCTTGTTTGTTCCCGAGGGAATGAGGCGCGGCTCTGGTTGTTTGATCGGCATGGGGCCTGCAACAGATCCAACAAGCTCAGCAATATTTTCTGGCCCATCAGCGGTGATGTCCACCACAACAACAGTGACGTTATCGGGGGCACCACCGGAGAGACTGGCCTGCACGAGAGTATCAGCGGCATCTTCTGCCGTTTCAGCTTCTTGTAAGAACGGAAGCAACCGGTCGGTATGCACAACACCGGTAAGCCCATCAGAGCAGAGCATCCAGCGATCTCCGACAGAGACTTCTAACACCACGGTGTCAATTTCTGGAGACCCGTCCACATCGCCAAGTACGCGCATGAGTACTGAGCGACGAGGGTGGTCGTGTGCTTCTTCTTCGGTTATGCGACCACTATCTATCAGTCGCTGCACGAAAGTGTGGTCAACGGTGACCTGGCTCAGGTTTCCTTCGCGCAAGAGATAAATACGTGAGTCACCAATGTGTGCCAACACAACCTGGTTGCCCACGCGAAGCATTGCACTGACCGTGGTGCCCAGACCAGCAAGCTCAGGATGTTCATAAACAACGTCAGCAAGCATGTCATTTGCTTGTAGCAACGTTTGAATCAGATCCCGCTGTGCTGCTTTCACATCGTCATATTCTTTATCCAGCTGCAGCATGTGGCGAATAACTAGGTGCGAAGCAACATCTCCACCAGCGTGACCACCCATGCCATCGGCAACGATGCTGAGATAGGTTCCTGCGTAGCCGGAATCCTGATTGGATGCCCTGACCTTGCCCACATTGGAGGCTGCTGCGCTGAACTGAGACATATGCCTGGCCTAGCGGCGAACCTCAAAGGTTGTTGCGCCCACAGTAATGGGGGTGTTCAGGGGAATGGGAACGGGTGAGCTCACCCGTGAACCTGCGAGCGTTGTTCCGTTGGTGGAGTCCAAGTCTCTTAACAACCATGACCCTCCACGAACCTCAAGACGGGCATGGTGAGTAGAGGTGTAGTCATCTTGAATCACCAGACTGGAGTCGGGAGAGCGACCAATAGTTATGACGTCACCCTGCAAAGGAAGTTCTTGGCCGGCGAGATCACCCGAAGTGATGACAAGGCGCAGCGGGGTTCCATCGGCAGGAGCAATTTCTTGTGAAATCTCAGGAGCTAGACGTGGTTGCGCAGAAGTGAGGAAAGACTGCGCTCCAGGTGCGCTCGCCGGCTGTGGCGCAGGAAGTTTACGAACACGCTGACCAAAGAGATCACTGCGCACTGCGTATACAACAAAGAAGACGAAGACCCACAGCGCAACTAGAAAACCTATGCGCAGGATCAGAAGTGTGAGCTCACTCACGTGGACCCCAGAATCCACCGGGCGCTGGCGCTGGAGGAGATGAAGTGCTTTCTGCGCCTGCTGCCTGTGGTAGGAGGCGCAGGGTGATGGATGTCTGTCCGATGGTGATGATGGAGTCGGCTTCTAAAGCAGAAGAGACGAGCTTGTGACCATTGAGCTTGGAACCGTTTGTGGAACCTAGGTCGTTAGCTTGAGCACGGGTACCGTCCCACAGAATTTCTACGTGCTTGCGTGAAATACCCGAGTCCTCCACGGTGATGTCTGCTTCAGTGCCGCGTCCAATAATTGTGCGCGATTTGTTAATGGGGTAACGCTTTCCAGCAATTTCCAAAACAGCAACCCAGGTCACTGTGCCACTGACGTTTTCGGAACTGACCTGAACAACACCAACAGCAAGTGCAGGATCTTGTTTGAGTGAAATCTTGATGCCACCGGCGAACTGGTAGTGCTGAGTTGCTGCATGTTTGGCTACGAGTCGGGTGAGCTCATCGATGAGTGTGTCGCCCATGCTGGACATCTGTTCGAAGTCGGAGGGAGAGAGACTCACAACAAAACGGTTAGGGGCAATGATGCGGTCGCGGGAGAGAACTGCTGCTTTGGTATCCAACTCTCGGCGAAGAGCGGCAGTGATTTCGACGGGCTGCAGGCCAGAGCGAAACGTCTTCGCGAACGCGCCATTGACAACGCGTTCGAGGCCGCGCTCAAGGTTGTCCAGAATGCCCACAGGTCTCCTTTAGGGGGATATATCTCCTCCCCAAATGGTACTCGGCTCGCTGTGAGCAAGCTGGATGCGCGCCGGGGCCTCACTCGATCCACGCACTCAAATGGCGCAGGGGGACTGCTCCGTGATAACCTCGACCAGTTCGCGCGAGTGGCGAAATGGCAGACGCGCTGGCTTCAGGTGCCAGTGCCCGCAAGGGCGTGGGGGTTCAAGTCCCCCCTCGCGCACGAACAAACCCCCGGTGTAATGCCGGGGGTTTTGCCGCTTAAGACACGAAATTCTCTTGAGAAGATTAGTTCTATTTCTGGGCGTGAGCTGAAAGAATCATTTTGAGCGCACTGATGCGCAACCCCCACGTATATAAGGAGTCATTTTCATGGCTAAATTCACCATTGGTAAGGCAGTAGCTGTTGTTGCTATTGCTGCAGCTGCAAGCTTTGGTATGTCTGCATGTGCAACCCCTGCACCTGAGCCAACCGAAACGACAATCGGTGGCGACATCGTTGCACCTATCGAACTCAACTACCAGGACATTGATGGCCAGACTCTTGAGTTGGTTGTTGGCCAGGTCGTCAACATCAACTACGGCGGCATCAACGACGGTGAAGTTGAAGTTTCGATTTCTGACCCTAAGGTTGTCGAGTACTCGGCTGCTGCCTACGAGAACGACACTCAGTTCTCTGCAGGTCTGCTGGCACTCTCTGGTGGTGAGTCAACGGTGACGTTCACCTTCGCTGGTGAGGACCCACGTGAGCTGAACATCCAGGTTCTTCTCAAGTAGTTCTGCTGCAGTGTGAGGGCGCCCCTTTCGGGGCGCCCTTCCTTGTTTAAGTCACTCATATTTCATTCAGAAAACTCCCAGACTACACACAGCTGAATCCCAACTTAAACCAAAGGTACAGAGCTAACGTAGTCATATGAGCACAACCGCTCACACATCAAAAGACTTTTACACCAAGGAGAAACAACATGATCAAGAACCACAAGATCGCAAAGGTAGGAGCTATCGCAGCTCTTGCTGCAGCAGCAACATTCAGCCTCGCAGCTTGCTCGAGCGCTGCAGATGAAGATTCATCGGGCGCAGACGAATCCAGCGAAACCAGCCAGGTCGTCGCACCCACCATCGTTGATGTTGCAACCCTCAACGGACAGACCGTAGACATCAACAACGGTTCATTCGTCGACATCACCACTGGTGACACCGATCCTGCTGACTGGACCGCAGTCGTCAAGGACCCTGCAGTGGTGGCATTCACCGCTGGCGGCAAGTCTGGTGACGCAGTCCTCAACCCCGGACTTCAGGGAACCCAGGCTGGATCAACCCAGGTTGAACTGACCAACAAGACCACCGGAGAGGTAGTTACCTTCACTGTCAACGTGAAGTAATTTCTCTCACGGCCTCCAAGACAGACGGCCTCTCCCGAATACGGGAGGGGCCGTTAGTCTGTTAACAATGACCGGTCACCAGCACTCTTCGGCACTGCCGACCTGGTTGGCGTTGGTTGTGGCATTTATTGCCGGGTGTTTCATGACAACCCAAGCTCGCCTCAACGGTGAACTTGCTGTAGATCTCGACAACGGTTTTGTTGCTGCCAGCATTTCCTTCGGCTCGGGGTTTGTGCTTCTGTGCATCATCATGTTGGTGTTTAAGCGTGGTCGGCAAGGTTACGGACGTATTGTTGCCGACATCAAGCAGCGCACCATTCCGTGGTGGTTCACCTTGGCTGGATGCGCGGGGGCTGGCTACGTGCTTTCGCAGTCAATAGTTATTGGTTTCACCGGTGTCGCTCTCTTCACTGTGGCCTTTGTTGCGGGACTCACTATCGGCTCGTTGCTGTTGGATGTCTGGGGTATCGGCCCCGCCGGAAAAAGACCTCTTACTCGCAACAGAGTCTTCGGCGCAGCGCTCGGCCTGGTTGCAGTCGTGGTGGGCGTGATGGGTCAACCCATACAGACTGAAGGACTTTTTCTCTTGGTCATGCCCTTGCTTTTTGGGGCAACTGTGGCCTGGCAGCAGGCGGCAAACGGTCGGCTGACAGTTTCAGCGGGAACTCCCTGGAGCTCTACATTTATCAACTTTGGCGTTGGCACAGGAGTGCTCCTCATCGCCACAGCCATCCGTGTCCTAGAAACAGGTTTCCCTCCCAACTTTCCCACCGAATGGTGGCTGTATGCCGGTGGCCCTATCGGCATTATATTTATCGCCGCAAATGCCGTCGTTGTTCGAGCAATTGGCGTACTGCTGTTGAGTTTAGGAACTATTGCAGGTCAATTGACCATGGCAATTGTCTTTGACTCTCTGAACTCCCACGGCCACCCCTTGGGACTTTCCACCTTTGCTGGCACCGCGCTGATATTTGTGGCCGTAATCATTGCGACACTTCCCAAGAAGCACAGCGCAGAGCACGCGGCTTAACCCAGAAGCAACTCTCGCAAGCGATCTGCTGAATACACCGTGGCAATTGCTCCGACCGCTTCTGCAGGAGAACCATAACCCCACTCCACGATGATGGTGGGCAGGTTGTGTGCAGCTGCACCCTCAACGTCGTAGATACGGTCACCAATGAGCACTGAGCGGGAAATGTCAGCACCGGCTTGCTGTAACTCATCTAAGGCGTGTCCAACAACATGTGCTTTAGAAGTTCGTGAGTCATCTTCTGATGCACCTGCAATAACCGTGAAATAGGAGGTCAAATCAAAGTGAGCCAAAATTGCTCGAGCCTGATCTTCCGGCTTGCTGGTGGCTAAAGCCAGAGGAACCCCTGCATCACGTAACGAATCAAGCAGGCCAAGGATGCCCGGGAAAATGGCTGAATCAAAGGCACCATCACGACGGTAGTCCTTGCGATAAATCGTGAGCGCTTCACGCGCTTGCACCTCTGTCATTCCGGCTCGTTCTTGGAAAGACGCTAGGAGAGGAGGGCCGATATATGCCATGAACTCTTCCCGGCTGGGAACGGGAAGTCCCAGGTGAGCAAATGTATCGGTGAGGGCATCGATGATCCCCGGAGCAGAGTCGAGGATGGTGCCGTCAAGATCAAAGAGAACAGCTGACCAGGTGCGGGAAACTACAGAATTCATAACTTGGCAAGCTTAGGGCGCAAACCTGCGAACGTGAACGAAGCTAGCAGGGTTTTCATCCTGCTGGGCTAGAACAAGCGGCCGTGCTTGTCCTCAACACCGCGCATCTCGTCATAATCCAAGATGAGTGTGCGAATTCCACGGTCCTCCGCCAATGTTTTGGCCTGGGGCTTAATCTCTTGGGCAGCAAAGACACCTTTTACTGGTGCAAGGTGGGGGTCACGGTTCATCAGCTCGAGGTATCGAGTCAGTTGCTCCACGCCATCAATCTCTCCCCGACGTTTAATTTCAACAGCTACGCTGTTGCCGTTTTCATCGCGAGCAAGAATGTCCACGGGGCCAATGGCAGTCATGTATTCGCGGCGAACTAGGGTATACCCCTCACCGAGAAGCTCAATTTGTGCCGCAAAGAGTTCTTGAAGTTCGGACTCAACGCCGTTTTTTATGAGTCCAGGATCCTCGCCGAGTTCATGTTCAACATCGTTGTAAATCTCATAAATGCTGACAACGAGCATATCTGCTGTCTTGGCATGGGTGACGCGCCATATTTCGGTTACCCCCACGTCAGCCTGGTCTTTTTCCGGCTCATGAGTGGTGAGCGAACAGGGCGGACTCATCCAGTTCAGCGGTTTGTAGGAGCCGCCATCAGAGTGAATCAGTAGGGAACCATCTTGCTTAAGCATCAGTACACGTGTTGCCAGTGGAAGGTGTGCACTCAAGCGCCCCGCATAATCCACGGAACATTTCGCAACAACAAGACGCATAGTTTTAGGCTACTTCGTTGTTGTGTAGGAGCAAGTTGACCAGCTCCTCCGCATTCGAGACGGCAGCCATAGCTCCAGCAAATTCTTTCTCATGTGCATAGCCCCACCGAACAAGAATGGTGGGAATTCCATTGTGGGCAGCACCGTCAGTGTCATAGAAACGATCACCAATCATGACAGCGTTATGGTTTCCTAACTGCTGAAGTGCTTCTGCAATTACGGCAGCCTTGTCGAGACGCTTCTCACTCCCACCAACAATGGCGGAGAAGTATTCAGCCATGCCATAAGCCTCACACAGGCGCTCTGCTTCATGCTGAGGTTTGCTGGTGGCAACGGCCATGGGGAATCCAGCGTCATGAAACGTTTTGAGCGTGGACAAAATCCACGGGAAGAGATGCTGATCCGTCAGGCCATCGCGCTCAGCAAGCGAGCGGTAGTAGGCACGAGACTCATCTAGATGTTCCGGGGCAATAAATCGCTGCAGTGAAGTGCCGGTGGGGGGACCAATCAGGTATCTCAACTGGTCAGCCGGTGGAGGGGTCACGCCAAAGTGAAGAAGCACCTCTGTCAGTCTGCGCACGATGGCTACCTCTGAATCCAGCAAGGTTCCATCCATATCCCATAACAGGGGAGCCCATGGCCCAGTTGTGGAAATCACCGGGCCGGGCGTGTAGTCAACCTCAAAGGTGGTCATGAGTGAGGAATCCGCTCTTCCCCAATCGTGTTTCCCCCGTCAACAGCAATGACTTGGCCGGTGATGTAACTAGCACCAGGAGAAGCAAGCCATGCCACTGCAGAAGCAATCTCCTGTGGAGTACCACTGCGTCCTGCGGGGACAATATTTCCCTCTGCGGCTTCGGATTCCAATTGAGAGCCGGTAGCAATCCATCCCGGTGCCACCGCATTCGCGGTGATACCGTGTGCAGCTTCATCTACCGCCAGAGCACGGGTGAAGCCCACCATCCCTGCCTTTGCCGCGGCATAAGCGACGTCACCGCGAGTGGCCATGAATGCGCCAGAGACGGAACTGACGTTGATAATGCGTCCCCACTTGGCTGAGCGCATGAAGGGGACAACCGCCCTGGTGGCATGAAATGCCGTGGTGAGGTTCATCGCCACGGTGGCATCCCATTGGCGGGTTGACATCTCGATATCACCCTGCGCAATTGTGTCTTCCCCGACTGTGACCATCCCAGCGTTATTGACCACGATGGTGGGTTGTGCAGAGACATCAGCGAGTGCCTGAGATAGTGAAGCAGCACCTGCTTCACTATCGAGCGTGCACACAATGCCTACCGCATCAATCCCCAGTGTTTCGAGCTCAGCAACCCTCTCATGAATGCGGTCGGTGGTGCCTGTCACAATGACGCGAGCACCTAGCTCTCCCAGAGCAACAGCACAAGCCAAACCAATACCGGTTGGGCTGCCTGCTCCGGTAATCAGAGCGGTGGTGTTTGCCAAGCTCAATGACGAGGGCAAATGAGGAAAAGTCATAACTTCAGGCTACCTAACAGCGAACATGCAGATGGAGCCCTGTTCAAACTTCTAGGCTTGACCTATGAGCAAAAACAGCGACCTTTCGGGAATCGACGTCATTGAATTAGATGAGAACGTTCGCCCCCAAGACGATCTCTACCGTCACGTCAACGGCAAGTGGGAAGAGCGAACTCCTATCCCTGCCGACAAAGCACGCTATGGCTCATTTCACATTCTTGCCGAGGAAGCAGAAAAGGCAGTTCGAGACATCATCATTGAGGGCCAGCAAGCTCCCGAAGGAACCCAGCAGCGCACCGTGGGTGATTTGTACACCAGCTTCATGGACACCGAACTCATCGAATCTTTAGGCGTTGCCCCTATTGAATCACAACTCGCTGTTGCGTCGAACGTAGCAACAATTTCCCAGCTGTTGGACACGGTAGCCAGGCTAGAACGCCAGGGTGTCGGCGGATTCCTTGAGCTGTTCGTTGATAACGATCCCGGCAACCCAGAACGCTATCTCGTCTTTGCCGAACAAGGCGGAATTAACCTTCCGGATGAAAGCTATTTCCGAGAAGAGAAGTTTGCCTCTGCACGCGAGGCATACCTGAACCACATTCAGCGCATGTTTGAACTCACAGCAGAACACCTGCCAACTACTGCGGGACTCGATAACGCAGCTGTTCGCGCACAACGCGTCTTTGATTTAGAGTCTGCGCTCGCCGCCGCTCACTGGGATAACGTTCGCACCCGTGATTCGGTGGCAACTTATAACCCGATGACCTGGGCTCAGGTGAAAGAACTTGTCGAATCCGGTGCACGCGAAGCGATAGATCTTGATGCGGTTGTGGGATCTGACCCTAATGAGCATGTTGCCGATCTGGACTTGTGGCTCACCGCCCTCGATGCGCCTTCCGGTGCATTGGACACTGTTGTTGTTCGCGAACCCAGCTTTCTTGAAGGACTCGGTGCCTTATTGACGCAGGAGCACCTTGAAGCGTGGCGTGACTGGCTCAGCTGGAACATCATTCACTCGGCTGCCCCATTTCTTCCTGCAGCATTTGTTTCAGAAAACTTTGACTTCTATGGGCGCACCCTGACTGGAACCCCAGAACAGCGTGAGCGCTGGAAGCGCGGAGTATCCCTCGTCGAGGGAGCAATGGGTGAAGCAGTAGGCCGGGTGTATGTGGAGCGCCACTTCCCTGAGCGAGCCAAAGCCGAGATGGACGTTTTGGTTTCTCATCTTATTGAGGCCTACCGCCAGTCGATTACGGAACTGGAGTGGATGAGCGAAGCCACCCGTAAGCGTGCTCTAGAAAAACTGGATAAGTTCACTCCCAAGGTTGGATACCCCGTCAAGTGGCGTGACTACTCCAGCCTCGTTGTCAGCCCCACCGACCTGGTTGGCAACATGAGACGAGTTGCCGAGTTTGAATTCCAGCGTGAGCTGGGCAAAATTGGCAAGCCCATTGACCGCGACGAGTGGTTCATGACTCCTCAAACTGTCAACGCCTATTACAACCCCGGATTTAACGAGATTGTTTTCCCGGCTGCAATCTTGCAGCCACCCTTCTTCCACCCAGACTGGGATGACGCAGCCAACTATGGCTCCATTGGAGCCGTCATCGGCCACGAGATTGGTCACGGTTTTGATGACCAAGGCTCACGCTTTGATGGTGATGGTTTGCTCACGGACTGGTGGACTGATGAGGACCGTGCTGCTTTTGAAGAGCGCACCAAGAGCCTTATTGATCAATACAACGCACTCTCGCCTAAGCAGGTTCCCGGGCACTTTGTTAATGGTGAGCTCACCATTGGTGAAAACATTGGTGACCTCGGCGGGCTGGCCATTGCGTGGAAGGCATACCTGATCTCTCTCAATGGTGAGGAGCCTCCGGTCATTGATGGTCTCACCGGTGCACAGCGCTTCTTCCTCAGCTGGGCGCAGTCCTGGCAGCAGAAGGGACGAGATGAAGAAGTCATTCGTCTTCTCGCTATCGATCCCCACTCACCGAACGAATTCCGTTGCAACCAAATTGTCCGCAACATCGATGCGTTCTATGACGCATTTGATGTTCATCCAGCTGATGAGCTCTGGCTTGACGCTGATGAGCGCGTCAGTATTTGGTAGCCCTTAGTAAGATTGCTCCTTATGGCCCCCACCTCTCGTCTTGATGCTGTTATTGCTCTCGCCCAACACCGTGGCTTTGTTTTCCAAGCTGGTGAAATTTATGGCGGCTCCCGCTCCGCATGGGACTACGGCCCCTTGGGTGTTGCTCTGAAAGAGAACATCAAGAAACAGTGGTGGAACTACATGGTCCAGCGCCGAGACGATGTCGTCGGCTTGGACTCTTCGGTCATTCTTCCTCGCAAGGTTTGGGAAGCTTCTGGTCACGTTGAAGTGTTCTCCGATCCATTGGTGGAGTGCACCAGCTGCCACAAACGTCACCGTGAAGATCACCTCATAGAGGCATTCGAGGAGCGCAAGGGCCGCGCCCCAGAAGGCGGTCTCGCCGAGGTTCCCTGCCCAGATTGTGGAACCCGTGGTGCATGGACTGAACCTAAGCCTTTCTCTGGTTTGCTCAAGACTTACCTTGGTCCCGTCGCTGAAGAAGCAGGTATGCATTACCTGCGCCCCGAAACCGCACAGGGCATCTTTGTGAACTTCGCCAACGTGCTGCAAGCAGCACGGATGAAGCCACCTTTCGGTATTGGTCAGATTGGTAAGAGTTTCCGTAACGAGATCACTCCCGGAAACTTCATTTTCCGCACCCGTGAGTTCGAACAGATGGAGATGGAATTCTTCGTCGAACCTGGCACGGACGAAGAATGGCACCAGTACTGGATTGACCACCGCTTCGCGTGGTATGTCGACCTAGGAATCAACCCTGACAACTTGCGTCTGTATGAACACGCCAAAGAGAAGCTTTCTCACTACTCCAAGCGCACTGTCGATATTGAGTACCGCTTCGGTTTCCAGAGCGGTGAGTTTGGTGAGCTGGAAGGTATTGCCAACCGCACCGACTTCGATCTCAAGACCCACACCGAACACTCGGGCAAAGATCTCTCCTACTTCGACCAGACCAAGAACGAGCGCTGGACTCCTTACGTCATCGAACCTGCGGCTGGTTTGACCAGATCTTTGATGGCATTCCTGGTCGATGCCTACGTCGAGGAAGAAGTGGAAAATGCCAAGGGCGGAACGGACAAGCGCACCGTGCTCAAACTTGATCCTCGTCTTGCACCCATCAAGGCTGCTGTGCTTCCTCTGTCTCGTAATGAACAGCTATCTCCCATGGCTAAGGAGCTTGCCTCTGAGCTGCGCCAGTCCTGGAATGTTGACTTCGATGACTCAGGTGCCATCGGCCGCCGTTACCGTCGCCAGGATGAAATCGGCACGCCGTTCTGTATCACTGTTGACTTTGAATCTCTTGAGGACAAGTCAGTGACCGTTCGTCACCGTGACACCATGGCGCAGGAGCGCATCCTCATTGAGGATTTGCACATGTACCTCGCTCTTGCTCTCAAGGGTGCATAGTTCGCCCTCGTCTCATGGCAGCAGCAAAGGCTTCCTCATCACGATGTGATGTGTTGACGATTGGCAGCGACCTTGCTGCTTTCGTTGCTGCATTGGATTGTGCCCGCATTGGGCTCAAGGTTGATTTGTGGATTCCGAAAGATGCAGATTTTTCAGGACCGGCAGAGTTCTCTCACCGGGGTGGAATTGTTGCTGCGGTTCTTGATGATCTCGGCGTTGACTACGAGATTGTCATCCCCGCCACTGGTGAGGAAGAGATTTGTGGAATCCCCGCCAATCCGTTTTCCCCTGCTGTTCGCGCAGCTGTGGGGTGGTCGGGTGCCTGGAGAATCTATCTCGACCGCATTAAGCCCGTGCTGACCATAGGCAATGAAACTAATCTCGGCACACTAGTTTCCCAGCGATTGGGTAAGGCAGCACTGACCAAACTTGTGGACCCTGTGGCTACTCAGCGCTACGGCTATCTGGCACAAGACCTTTCTGTTGATGCTGTTGCGCCGGGTCTTGCGCAAGCGTTGACCCGCTGCGGATCGTTGAGCAACGCAGTGGTTGAACTCATGCTGGCCGATCGCAGAATCGTTGAACGCGTAGTTGTTCCAGGCGGTCAACAAGCAATCCTCGACGCGGTGATTTCCAAGATGGACTACTTCGCCGAAAAAGTGACGCGGGTTGCAGACCCAACCAAAAAACTGGAATCTGCTTGGAAGAAAGCAGGTGTTATTCTTGCTGACCTCGGTGACGTTTCCATTCCGGATGGCATTAATCTCGAACGTATCGCTGAGGTAGGAATTTCCTCAAAATCCCCAGGTTTAGAGAGCGCTATCCCGGCATCCCAACATGCCGCACTGGGAATGAGAAGGGTGCTTTTGAGCGACCCTGAAAAACCTCCCATTGGGACTCTCAGCTTCGAGGGATAGGCTAGAGATGCAACATATGCGATTTTCGACATATTGAACGGAAGAAATCATGAAGGGCAAGCTCCTTTTCATTGCAGGTCTCGCAATTGGCTACGTCTTTGGCACCCGTGCTGGCCGTCGACGCTACGAGCAGATTAAGTCTGCCGCCCAGAACATCTGGGAGTCAGAGCCCGTTCAGTGGTCGGTCAAGCAGGCACAGGACGCTGTCGGCGATGTCGCTGAAGAAGCACTCACCGTTGCCAAGCGTGTCATTCACCAGGTCACTGGTGAAAAGCCTGCCGCGAAGAAGGCACCTGCCAAGAAGCCAGCCGCCAAGAAAGCTCCAACCGAGTCCGCTGCAAAAATGGCCGCACCCAAAACTGAACCTAAGCCTGCCGCGAAGTAACCATGTCTGCCTCTCAACCGTCAAATAAGGAAACCTCAGAGAAGTCTCTGTTCACACTGTTGCGTGAACTGCCCGGCATCCTGATGGATCTGCTGCAGGCAGAGTTTGAACAGTTCAAGCGTGAGATGGCACGCAAGCTCAAGAATCTGGGTGTTGGAGCAATACTCATTCTTATTGCTGTGACTCTGCTGAGCTTCCTCGTGTTCACTTTGCTGCTGGCCGGTATTTTCGCGTTGGCGCTTGTCATGCCACCCTGGGCAGCAGCACTCACCGTTGCCGGCATTCTGTTGTTGATCATCATTATCTTGGTGGGAATTGCTGCCGTGCAGTTCAAGAAGGGCAGCCCCCCACTACCCACCGAAACTTTCGATAGCGTCGTTAAAGATGCTCACGCATTCAAGGGAGATGACAACAATGGCATCTAACCCTCAGCTGAAAAAGGTTTCTGAAGAAGAGTTCTATGCTGAGCCTTCCTATGTTTCAACCTTGAACAACGCTGAACTTCAAGAACACCTCAGCGCAACACGTGACAAGCTCTCGACCACTTTGGATCAGTTGGAAGACAAAGCCAATGTTCCTAAGCAACTAGGCAAGGCGAGAGATCGTCTCCAGGCACGCTTCATGGTGATGCGAGAAGAACAACCACTTCTACTTCTGGGTATTGGTGTGGGCGCCGTGGCTCTTGCCGGCGCGATCATTGCAGGCGTTATTCGTTCAGCTCGTAAATAACCACGTTTTCAGATCGACATTAATGGCCGGTCAGCGGTTTCTTCAGTTTGTTGTCTGGAGCAACACAGGAGCACAATAGAGGCGATGTCATTTACCTCTCCGATCGAGACGCGCCCACTATACGGGCATCGCGTCCTTGTACCTCGCGGTGGACCCTGGGGCGACTCTGTCGCATCAGCTCTCCGCGCTAAAGGTGCATCAGCGGTAATTGCACCCATGGTGAACTTTGCCCCAACCGATGATGCCCCTGCGCTCGATGCTGCGTTGAAGTCGTTAGCTGCCGGTGAATTTGACTGGGTCACGTTAACGAGTGCAACAACAGTGGATGTTCTCTCGGCGCACCAGGCCGTCATTCCTCCGAGCACCAAAGTTGCTTGCGTTGGTGAAACAACAGCTACCGCTTTGGCTGCTGCTGGTTACAAAGCGGACCTTGCGCCCAGCGAGGAGAACACTGCTCACGGCCTGCTCGAAGAGTGGACTGCAGCAACCGGTGGCGTGATTCCACTTCGCGTTCTTACCCTGCGTTCTCAGATTGCAGTTCCGGTTTTGACTGAAGGTTTGATTCGCATTGGCCACGACGTTCACTCTGTGGTGGCATACCGCTCAGTTGGTGTTGATGTGTCCGAGGGCGTCATCACTGATGTTCGGCAGGGGAAGTTCAGCGCCATTCTGGTGACCTCAGGTTCTGTTGCAGAACAGATCTCGCTTCAGATTGGCGAGATCCCTGAGAAGACTTTCACCGCGGCAACAGGTCCTCGCACAGCAAAAGACGCGCGTTCATTTGGTTTGCGTATTGACGCCATCGCAGATGAAATCAATATTGAATCAATGGTCGACCTTCTTGTCGACCATGCTCTGAAGACTAAGCCTTAACGTTGGCGTGCTCGTCACAGTAGACGGGCTTCTCTGCACATTCCTCGCAAACAACCATCTGTTCTCTGCAGGACTTGTCAACACAGTTCACCATGTGGTTTGACTTGGTTCCACAGCTTACGCAAGTGCCTAAAAGTTTGACGTCGGGCGCGAAGTCCATGGTGATGCGCTTATCAAAGACATAGAGCGAGCCTTCCCACAGGCCCTGGTTTCCACGAGCCTCGCCATAGCGAACGATACCGCCATCTATTTGGTAGATCTCCTTGAAGCCCCTTGCTTTCATGATGGGGGTCAGGATTTCGCAGCGGATTCCACCGGTGCAGTAGGTGACGATGGGCTTGTCCTTGATGTGGTCATACTTACCACTTTCCAGTTCTCGTACGAAGTCGTGAGTGGTCTTCACGTCAGGGACGATGGCGTTCTTGAATCGACCAATCTCTGCTTCCCACGCATTACGACCGTCAAAGAAAAGAACTTCGTCACCACGCTCTGCCACGAGAGCATCAAGTTCGTGGGGCTTGAGCTTCTTTCCGCCGCCAACGATTCCGCGGCTGTTCACTTCGATTTCGTCGGGCACTCCAAAGGCAACAATTTCAGGACGTGCCTTCACGCTGAGCTTAGGGAAGTCCAGGCTTAGGCCGTTTTCGTCAAGCCCCGTTCCATCGCTCCATTTGGCGTCCATCTTTTTGAAGCCGGGATATTCCTTTGTTTTGCGCAGGTACATCTTGACGTTGTTGAGGTCTCCGCCCACGGTTCCGTTGATGCCGTGCTTGGAGATAAGGATGCGTCCACGAAGGTTCAAGCTTTCACACAGGTCACGCTGCCAGAGGCGAATTGCATCAGGGTCAGCAATGGGGGTGAATGCGTAATAGAGAAGAACTTTGGGAACTGCCATGTATATAAGGGTACGCGCCCTCGGCGAACATCGCACTATTCATATTGACAATCATTCTCAATAAGACTTAGTTTGTTTACATGAAAAAAGCTGCTACCCTCATTGCCCTCGCACTTGGCGCACTCTCTCTGAGCGCATGCAGTGCTCCCACAGAGAACACTGAAGGGCTGAGCATTGTTGCAACAACAACCCAGGTCACTGAATTCACCAGCACCATAGTTGGCTCTGAAGGAACTGTCACCGGACTGATTCAGCCCAATCAGAGTGCTCACTCTTTTGACCCATCGGCTAAACAACTGTTGCAGCTATCTCAAGCTGATGCTGTTGTCATGAACGGCGCAGACCTTGAGCCTTGGCTGCAAGACGCCCTGGATGCAGCTAACTTCTCGGGCGAGATCATCGATGCCTCGACCGGAATTGAACTGTTGGCTGCTGGTGAATCTGAAGAAGACCACGCGGGGCATGCTGAAGATGAGCACAACCACGGTGAGGGAGATCCGCATGTGTGGACATCGCCCGCCAACGCGGAAGTGATGGTCTCCAACATCGCAGCAGGACTTTCTGCCCTTCCTGAGGTAACAGACCAGATGAAGGCATCTTTTGAGGCGAATGCCACTTCCTATAACCAACAACTCACAATCTTGGATGAATGGATTGTGGCGAACTTTGCACAAGTTCCCGAGACACAACGACTCCTGGTTACCAATCACGACGCCTTTACTTACTTTGTTCATGCTTACGGCATCACTTTCCTGGGGTCGATCATCCCGAGCTTCGACGACAATGCTGAGCCAAGCGCTGCAGAATTAGATGCGCTTATCGCTCTCATTGAGGAGTCCGGCGCATCGGCAGTCTTTTCCGAAAGCTCTATCTCACCCAAGCTGGCAGAAACCATTGCCACTGAAGCAGGGGTAAAGGTGTATTCAGGTGATGATGCACTCTATTCAGATTCACTAGGTGTTGCTGGCTCTGCAGGGGAAACCTACATCAAAGCCACCATCCATAACGTGACCAAGCTGATGGAAGCATGGGGATACCTCGTGCTTCCCGTTCCCGCGGAGCTCACCTCATGAGCCCACGGACTCGGCCGATTCCCATCGTGACCAATGATGCTCTCACCATCACTGGAGGTTCCTTCAGTTATGGCACAACTCCAGCGCTAACAGATGTCACAATCTCGGTTAAGCCCGGTGAAGCCATGGCGTTAATTGGACCTAATGGTTCAGGAAAGTCAACGTTGCTCAAAGGGGTATTGGGGCTGATTCCACTTGTGGAAGGGTCAATGGGCTTGGGAAAAACCGAAGGCATTGGATACCTGCCTCAGACAGAACACATCGATCCTGAGTTCCCCGTCACCCTCAAGCAAGTGGTCATGATGGGGCGTTATCGCAAGCTAGGACTGTTTCGATTTCCCTCAAGTTCTGACCGTGCAGCGGTTCGCAAAGCCATCGCCAGCGTGGGGTTGACCAATGTAGCGAACAAGCGTTTTGGTTCACTTTCTGGCGGACAGCAACAACGTGGATTCCTCGCTCGGGCCCTAGCGTCAGAGCCCGGGCTTCTGCTGTTGGACGAACCATTCAATGGTTTAGATCAGCCCAACCGTGATGCGTTGACGCAGACCATTCGGGAACTCAAGAAAGCGGGTGTGGCCATCATCGTGACCACTCACGATTTGGACTTAGCTCGTGAAGTTTGTGACACCGTACTTTTTGTCAACGGACGTCAGGTTGCATTCGGTCCCAAAGAAGAAGTACTCACCCTGGCCAACCTGCAAGAAGTCTTCTCCGACTTCCAGGTTGAAATTGATGAGCACACTGTGGTCGTTCCTGGACACGAAGGTCACTAACAGTGAACCTCCTCGACTCCTTCACCACCGCATTCACCCTGCCCTTTATGGGCAGGGCTTTGTTGGTGCTCATGGTGTTGAGTATTGCCGCAGGCGTCATTGGTGTCTTTATCAACTTGCGCGGACTGGAATTCCTCAGTGACGGACTGACACATGCTGTGTTTCCTGGCCTAGCCGCCGGCTTCGTCTTCGCCGGTCAAGGTGGAGTCATCATCGGGGCACTCGTTGCAGCAGCTGCCGCAACGATTGTGCTCACCCTGATGAGCAACAATCGAGTGACTTCAGATGCCACCACTGCCATCGTGCTCACCGCCATGTTTAGCCTGGGAGTCATTATTGTCTCCGCATCTCCTGGTCGTGCAGGCGGGTTAGAACAGTTGCTCTTTGGCCATCTGCTCACCGTCACCGATACAGAAGCAGTCACGACCGCTGCTGTCGCAGCGGTTGCATTGCTACTTGTAGTTCTCACTTTTCGTAGGCAGGTGTTTCGTGCCTTTGATCCTGAGGGCAGTGCTGCTGCCGGCTATCGCCGGGTCAGCACTGAGCTGGTACTGAATGTTGCCATTGCGCTAGTGATAGTTGCGGCGTCCAATGCTGTGGGGAACCTTCTCGTCCTTGCTGTGTTAATTGTTCCCGGGGCACTGTCACGATTGGTCTCGAGCAGACTCGGCGGCATCTTCGCTGCCGCCATCGGTTCAGCTTTGCTTGCCTCCTGGTTAGGTCTTTCCATCGGATTCAATATTTCAGTCGTTGGTGGCGTTGATGTTCCCGCTGGAGCAACCGTTGCACTGAGCTTTGTTGCGCTGTATGCCATCGCCTTGGTTGCTCGAGTACTGCGAAGGGGTGTCAACGCATGAGTTACTTCGAGCGTGCCCTTGTCGTCATTGTCCTCATTGGTGCACTTGCAGGACTTGCTGGAGTCTTGGTTGTGTTGCGCAAGCGTGTGCTCTTTGCTCAAGCACTCACTCACGCAACATTCCCCGGTGCCGTCATCGCCACCATTCTGGGAGCAAGCTTGCAGGTGGGTGCACTGATTGCCTGCATCACTCTGGCTGTGATCTTGACATTTCTCAGTCGCATTCGCGGGCAAGGAACTCAGGCAGCATCTGGCGTGATGCTAACTGCCGGCTTTGCTGCGGGAGTTCTCCTTCAAGCGCTGAATCCCAGCATCCCCATCCAGATTGATTCCTTCCTTTTCGGTTCGATCCTTTCTGCAACATGGCTTGATGGAATCGTTGCGGCAGCAGCACTTGTGGCAGTGATTGCTGCGTTGTTGATTTGGGGGAAACAGATTCTTTTCTTCCTCTTTGATTCTGAAAGCTATGCCGCAACAGGAGCAAAGCCATGGTTGATGGATGCTGCCTTACTCCTCATCACCACAGTTACGGTCGTTGCTGCAATTCCCGCCGCTGGAGCAATCTTGGCTATTGCCCTGATTGCTGCGCCGGCTGCAGCCGCGCGATATTTCACCGACAAAATTGTGGTGATGTTGTGGCTTTCGCCCACACTCGGTGTGTGTGCCGGAGTCAGTGGCCTGCTTATTTCACGATGGGTTGGAGTCAGTGCAGGTGCAAGCATTGCTCTGGTGTCGGCCGCCATATTCTTCATCGCATGGGGAACATTCACCATGCGCCGCCCTGCAGTTTTGGGAGTAACCACATGAAGCGCAATACCTGGCAACGGGAAGCAGTGAGAACCGCACTGAATGAGCGCGGAGATTTCATCAGTGCTCAGAGACTTTACACAGAGCTCAAGTCAGAGGGCTCGCCCATTGGTTTGGCCACGGTCTATCGCGCTCTGACAGATCTTGTCTCGACAGACGAGGCAGATGCCCTCCAGTCTCCCGATGGAGAGAACCTCTATCGTGCATGCTCCAGTGATGGACATCACCACCATCTGATTTGCCGCCAGTGCGGTCACACCGAAGAAATCGAAGCTGAAGCCGTGGAATCCTGGGCTGCCCAAGTTGCCACAGAGCACGGATTTACTCAACCTCGTCACGTTGTGGATGTTTTTGGACTTTGCCAAAAGTGTTCCTAGAGCATCCGGTGTGACCAACTTCGGCTTAGTCTCGCGGAAGTTGAGCTCAGTGAGTTTGCATAAACAACCAGCCTCAACGTAGACTTGATCCTTGGCTGCGCGGAATTCCTCGCGTATGCAGTGCACGTTCTCTCTCCCTTCGTGAGTCGGGGGTGTTCGTGTGCAGACAAGGAATCTTGGGCAAGACAATCTCGTCTTGCGGTATTAGGAGGATAGACATGGCTGCGACCTGTCAGGTGACCGGAGCCGTACCCGGCTTTGGGCACAACATTTCACACTCGCACCGACGCACCAAGCGTCGTTTCGATCCCAACATTCAGAAGAAGACGTATTACGTACCCTCTCTTCGTCGCAATGTCACGCTGACTCTGTCGGCTAAGGGAATCAAGGTTATTGACGCACGTGGCATCGAGTCCGTGGTCAAGGACCTTCTCGCTCGTGGGGAGAAGATCTAATGGCTAAGCAACAGGACGTACGTCCCATCATCAAGCTGCGCTCGACCGCGGGAACTGGTTACACCTACGTAACCCGCAAGAACCGCCGCAACACCCCCGACCGTCTTGTACTCAAGAAGTACGACCCCGTAGTGCGTCAGCACGTTGAATTCCGTGAGGAGCGCTAAATGGCTAAGAAAAGCAAGATTGCTCGTAACGAGCAGCGCAAGGTAGTAGTAGAGCGTTACGCTGCAAAGCGTCTCGAACTCAAGAAGGCTCTGGTTGACCCCAACGGTACCCCTGAGTCCCGTGAAGCAGCTCGTCTCGGCCTGCAGAAGCTTCCTCGCAACGCTTCTCCAGTTCGTCTGCGTAGCCGCGACGCTATCGATGGCCGTCCCCGTGGTGTTCTCACCAAGTTCGGTATCTCTCGTGTGCGTTTCCGCGAAATGGCTCACCGTGGCGAATTGCCCGGTATCACCAAGTCAAGCTGGTAATCCACACGCATTAACTCTGCTGGCCTCGAACGACGTAAAGTTCGAGGCCAGCACTGTTTAAGCCCGATTTAAACCTTCAACCATCACTTCAGGTGTTCTCGTGCCACGCCGGTGCGAATTCCGCGTAAACACGCGGAAGTGCTGATACTTTTTCGAATGGTCAGACAGACCAAACGAGACGGCCCTTGTGGCTCAACCGTTCCAAACAAAGCGCTACTTCGGTAGCTCAAAGTCCAGGAGGACACAAATGGCTCTCAACAAGTCTGAGGTTGTCGCAGCAGTTGCCGCTCACACCAACCTTTCACAGGCAAACGTCAACGGCGTTATCGACGCTCTCTTCGCAGTTGTTGCTGCTGAAGTTGCTAAGGGTGGAAAGGTAACCATCCCTGGCTTCATCTCCTTCGAGCGCACCAACCGTGCAGCTCGCACCGGTCGTAACCCTCAGACCGGCGCAACCATCCAGATCGCAGCTTCCAAGTCTGTCAAGGTCTCGGCTGGTAGCAAGCTCAAGGCTGCTGTCAAGTAGTCACGAGTTTCACTCGCTTAGGTGGGTGTGGGCCTTCGGTCCACACCCACTCTGCATTTAACCTTCAGTAAAAATCTCTAGGCTTGACTTGTGTCTAGATTGTTCAAGATTGCTGCACCAGCACTCGCGTTGCTGGTTGCCTTCGTTGCACTCTTGATTGCTTTAGCTATTGGCGGAGGTTCGCGTACACAGGCTTTGGGTGACCCTGGTGATGTTGTTCGAATCGGGTTGCCGATTGCCAAACTGGTGGTCAATCTTTCAGCTGCTACGCTCATCGGTTCGCTTGCCCTCGCACTGTGGGCTTTCGCCTCGCGGGAGAAGGCCTACTTTCGCAGTATCGATATCGCTGCTGCTGCAGCACTGGTTTTGACGCTGGCTTCAGCTGCGACATCATTCCTGACGTTCCTCAACGTCAGCGCTATGCCCTTCTCACTCGATGACAAGTTCGGAAATCAACTCGGGTTCTTCCTCACCGAAATTGCCTTGGGCCAAGCCTGGTTAATCACGACAATCGTGGCTGCGTTCGTGGCCGTGCTGTGTATTGCGGTGACAAACCAGACCGCTCTGTTCTTTGTCGGTCTGGCAGCGGTGGGAACCTTGGTTCCCATGGCGCTGCAAGGTCACGCAGCTGGTGTCTCAGGCCACGCGATGGCCATTACCTCTATGGGTCTCCACCTCGTCTTTGTCTCGGTCTGGCTCGGCGGTGTGGTCACACTCGTATTGCTGCGAGGAATCATTGAGCCTGATCGACTCCAGATCATCGTTTCACGCTTCTCCACGCTGGCCATCATCGCCTTTATTGTTGTAGCCGTCTCTGGTGTGGCCAACGCAATGTTGCGCGTGGGAACACTCGAGAACCTTTTTGGAACCGCCTATGGACAGCTTGTGCTGGCCAAGGTTGCCGCCATGACTGCCTTGGGAGTGTTCGGTTTCTGGCAACGCGGTTTCTTGGTCAAACGCATGACCGGTGCCGCTGTACAAAAAATGTTTTGGTGGTTTATCGCCATCGAACTCGTTGTGATGGGTATTGCCTCCGGAATAGCGGCCGGATTGGCACGAACCCCAACACCTGTTGATCAGGTATTGAACCCCAACCCCACACCCGCAGAGATTCTGACGGGAGAGCCTCTGCCACCCGAGTTCACCTTCATGCGGCTTTTTACTGAATGGCGCATAGACCTCATCTGGATGTTGGTGTGTGGATTCGGTATCTTCTTCTATCTGGTTGGGGTCTACCGCCTGCACAAGCGTGGAGACAAGTGGCCCTGGTACAGGGCTGTGTTGTGGGTATCAGGTTTGCTCCTGCTGTTCTACATCACCAGTGGTGGTATCAACGCCTACGAGATGTACCTCTTCTCTGCCCACATGGGTGCACACATGGCATTGGGAATGATGGTTCCCATCTTGCTAGTTCCAGGTGCTCCGGTCACACTGGCCATGCGTGCTATTGACAAGCGGCAAGACGATTCCAGGGGTGGCCGTGAATGGATTCTCAAAGCTGTGCACTCTGGTTATGCCAACGTCATTTCGAATCCAATTTTTGCCACTGTGAACTTTGTCGGCTCGTTGTGGTTGTTCTACTACACCCCAATCTTCCGTTGGGCCACCAGTGACCATATCGGCCACGAGTGGATGATTGTTCACTTCTTACTCGCTGGATATTTGTTTGTTCAGTCCCTGATTGGTATTGACCCCGTCAAATCGCGGTTGCCTTATCCATTCCGACTGATTCAACTTCTTGCCGCGATGACCGTGCATGCTTTCTTTGGTTTGGGCGTCATGTCGAGCGAGAGTTTGATGTTGGCTGACTGGTATGGCGCCATGGGTCGAACTTGGGGCTCAACACCGCTCGAAGACCAGCAAGCTGGTGGCGCTATTGCCTGGAGCGTCGGTGAAATCCCCAACATGATTCTTTCGCTCATCCTCGGTTACCAGTGGTTCCGCTCGGATGCCAAAGAAGCTAAACGTAAAGACCGGCAAGCAGATCGCACCGACGATGCAGAGCTCAAGGCCTACAACGAGATGCTCGCCCGCCAAGCACAGCGGGATGCACAGCAGATCTAGGTTAACACGATGGCAAGATTGCCATCGCTTCGAATAGTGATGCTGATGTTGATGACCGCATCCACAGTTTGATCTAGCGGGGTTATGGATCCGTCATACAGGGACTGCACTTCACCAGTGATGCGCATCTTTCCCACGGCATTGCTAACTTGCCAGGTCGTTTCACCAGGCTGGACATCAATGTCGGGATATTCCACAACCTCCCAGGTTGGCTTGCCCACAATGCGATTACCTGTTTGATATCCAAAAGGACAACCGGTGGGTTGCAGCACTCGCTGCTTGACGCACTCATCGAGATAGTCGTTGACTTCCTTTTGAACGCGCTTCTTGAAAGCTGTGTTTGCCTGAACATCGACAACAACTTCTGCAGTATCTCCCGGGCTAGCCACATCAACCACAACTTTTTTGGCAGTCAACCAGGTCGAAGTGTGGTCAAAGACGTAGTTCCCGGGAGCAAACAGGACAAAGGTTCCTGTTCCACCCCATACCGTTGCGTCCTTGCCAGAAGGTGTCGAACGCAGATCAATCTGTCCCGAATCCCCCACACTAAAGGCAGCATCATGCCAAACAGAGACTTTGGCTCTCGCCAGTGGAGGCTCAGCAAAAGCCCACGACTCGAACACACCGAAGGTGTTCCCCAACTTAGTGAGCACGAAAGTTGCGGAAGCTTTTTGGCCCCCGAGAGTGTAGCTCGCGCTGACAGTGGTCTTCTCGTCATTGCCCTTCACCTCAGTGATGGTGATGTCACTGAGGTGGCCTAGGGCTGAGCCGCGCAACAAGGTCTTATCGACGTCTTCGGGAAGAGAATCTGCAACACCGGGCATGGAAAGCGCCGAGGCAGCATCATGACGTGCAAGGGCGGAGAGGTATTGGTTCACAAAACCCGAAGCGCTAAAGAGTGCGTTGTTAATTCCCACACCTATCAAGAATGTGAGGATGAGCAAGAGGGCAGTGGCGCCACCTAAAATCACGCCTTGGCGTTTGCTCAATTTCACTTCTTCATCCTACAAACCACGGCTGGGGGCCACCTCTCGCCGAGGCAGCGGCGAGTAAACTTGGGGAGTGAACACCGTCTCCTTATCACCGCAACAGCAGGAGGTGTTTAAGCTCATCGAGGAAACTCGAGAGCATGTGTTCATCACGGGGCGTGCAGGAACAGGCAAGTCCACTTTGCTGAATCATTTGGCATACACAACAGAGAAAACTATTGCGGTGTGTGCCCCCACAGGGGTGGCCGCTCTGAATGTCGGCGGCCAAACAATTCATTCCCTTTTTCGCCTGCCCACAGGATTGATTGGTTCTTTGGATCTGAACCATGGTCCGGACCAACGCAAGATTTTGAACGCCATCGACACACTGGTGATCGATGAAGTGTCGATGGTCAACGCAGACATCATGGATGCAATAGATCGCGCCCTGCGCGAAGCGCGCCATCGTAAGAAGGAAAGCTTCGGTGGCGTGCAGGTCATCATGTTTGGTGACCCCTATCAACTTTCTCCCGTTCCACCGCGCACCCCCGAAGAGAAGGAATACCTTCAAGCCAGGTATGCATCAAACTGGTTCTTTGACGCGGCAGTGTGGCAAGACACCCCGCTGCGGATTATTGAACTCACCGAGATTCACCGTCAGCGTGACGATGCGTTCAAAGAAATGTTGAACGCTGTTCGTCACGGAACGGTGACACCCTCTTTGGGCGCCGCACTCAATGCCGCAGGAAACAGGCCTGTTCCAGAGGGCGAAGACATCATTATTCTTGCCACTACCAATGCTCGCGTGAATGCTATCAACGCAGAACAGTTAGCCAAGTTGCCAGGGAAAAAGAAAGTAGCTGCTGCAGATATCAGTGGTGATTTTGCTGCAAACGCATTTCCGGCCGATGAGGATTTGGAACTCAAGCTGGGCGCTCAGGTGATGTTCTTACAAAACGACAGTGAGGGTCGCTGGGTCAATGGCACAGTCGGCACCGTCACCAAAATCACGGACACGGTTTTTGTCTCCGTTGCCGGAGTGGAACACGAGGTTCATCCGGTGACCTGGGAGAGATACAAATACTCCTACAAGCAGAGCACTGATGAGCTCAGCCGTGATGTGGTTGCAGAGTTCACGCAGTTCCCACTGCGGCTCGCCTGGGCGGTCACCATCCACAAGGCACAGGGTCAAACCTATGACCGGGCACTGATCGATATGGGTTCCCGGGCTTTTGCTCCGGGGCAAACCTATGTTGCGCTTAGCCGCATCACCTCACTTGAGGGCCTTTACCTCTCACGGCCTTTGCGCCCTTCTGATGTCATCGTTGATCCTGACGTTGAACGCTTTATGGGACGGGTCGAGTCTCTCGGCCAACCACTTGAGGGATAGCGATGATTGTCCTCATCGATGGTGACTGCGCACTGTGTGTGGGACTGATTGAGTGGTTGGGAAAACGAATCCCTACCGACAAACTCACGCCAAGTAACATCAGCATTGTTCCCGGCGAATCTGACTGGGGTGCCGAGCTACTTCGAGAAGCACAAGTTAGAGATTTTGACTCGGTTGTCGTGATCAGGGATGGCCTGGTTCTCCAAGAAAGCAACGCTGTTCTCGCACTTGCAGACGTGTTGCCTCGGCGTTGGCAGGTGCTAACGACGATAGCCAAAATCGTTCCCCGTCCTTTGCGCGATGCACTCTATCGATGGGTAGCGAGGAATAGGATCTCCTGGTTTGGGCGCAAGGAGATGTGTGTGCTCGAGTCTCCAATTGCCGTCGTGACCTATGGCCCACGAGGGAAACTCAATCGGCCCTGAAGCCGGCAATTAGTTCAGGCGATCAACCAGTGCGGAGGCCAAGCCAACGTATCCGGCGGGAGTGAGTTCCAGCAGGCGAGCCTTCGCTTCGTCACCAATCTCGAGCTCGGAAACAAAAGCAATCAGGTCGTCACGACCAATGCGCTTACCGCGAGTGAGTTCCTTGAGCAGGGCATACGGATCAGAAATGGTGGAGCGACCTGCAGCGACCTCAGCGCGAATGACGGTCTGGATAGCTTCGCCCAGGATTTCCCAGTTGGTGTCCAAGTCATAGGCAAGGGCTTCTGAATCCAGGTCGATTTCACTCAAACCTCGGCGAATGTTGTCCAAAGCTAACAGGGAGTGACCAAAGCCCACACCCACGTTGCGCTGCGTGGTGGAGTCGGTCAGGTCACGCTGCAGGCGGCTGGTCACCAAGGTGGCTGAGAGGGAGTCCAAGATTGCGCAGGAGAGCTCGAGGTTAGCTTCAGCGTTCTCGAAACGAATCGGGTTGATCTTGTGAGGCATGGTTGAGGAACCAGTTGCGCCAGCCTGTGGAATCTGGCGGAAGTAGCCCATCGAGATGTAGGTCCAGATGTCTGTGGCGAGGTTGTGAACAATACGGTTTGCGTGAGAGATCCGTGTGTACAGCTCTGCTTGCCAGTCGTGAGATTCAATTTGCGTGGTCAGCGGGTTCCACGTCAGACCCAAAGAGGTCACGAACTCTTCAGAAATCTGCGGCCAATGAGCAGCGGGGTCTGCAGCAAGATGTGCAGAGAATGTTCCTGTTGCTCCAGAGAACTTCCCCAGGTACTCGGATTGTTCTATTTGCTTCTGAATACGCTCAAGACGATAAACAAAAACTGCAAGCTCTTTACCCATCGTGGTGGGAGTAGCAGGCTGTCCGTGAGTCTTAGCCAGCATCGCTTCGTCGCGGTAGTCCACCGAGAGTTCACGCAAGCGCGCAATAACGGAGCTCAGCGCAGGCAGCCAAATGTTCTTCGTGGCGTCTCGCACGATGAGTGCGTAGGAAAGATTGTTAATGTCTTCGCTCGTGCAAGCAAAGTGGGTCAGCTCTGCAATGTGATCTAAACCGAGCTCAGTCAGCTTCGCGCGCACCAAATACTCGACAGCTTTCACGTCGTGACGAGTTGTAGCTTCGAGGCGAGCAAGCTCATCAATCTCTGGCTGGCCGAAGTCGGTCACCAGCGCGCGCAGGGCAGCAATGTTTGCTGCGCTGAGTGGACTGGTGCCAAACATGCTGTGGTTAGTGAGGTAAATCAACCACTCGACTTCCACCGTCACACGTGCACGGTTGAGACCTGCCTCCGAGAGGTATTCACCTAATGGGGAAACAACAGCGTGGTATCGACCATCGAGTGGGCTGAGTACCTGAGGAGGAAGCGTCATACCTCTATTCTCCCAAACATTTATGGCATCCCTTCACAGGCAGGGCAGGGCATTCCTTTCCACAGAAACACAGGAGCCTGATCTTGGCATTTCTGGACTGAAGCACAGTAGTGCCCGTGCACGATGACCTGTCCTCCTTCTCCTTGCCATTGCAAACCCGACTGATCTGGCATGACCTCGTAGCCACGATTGATGCCAGTATTCACACTCTTCGACATGGAGTTCCTGACCCACTGTGGTGGGGAAGTGCCAGAGTGTCCTATGACGCTCAAGTGGAAGAGATTATCTGTGAATTACTTCAGGCCAAGAGGGAAATTCTTCTCGCACTGGAGCATCCAGGATGTTGAGAACTTCTACCAGCACTGGGATAGACACTGTCGTCCTCGATGACCTCTCCGCCAGAGTGCATGCCCGCGCAGCAGAGCTTGAGCATGCCCTTTCCCGAGTCTTTCCCTCCTCATACACTTCAGCACCGCTTCGACTTTGTTTTGTTCTTTCGACTCAGTGCGCTCGCCGAGTGAGAAATCTCGCGATACAAGCTGCGGAAGGGTCGAGGCAGTATGCCCAGCGTGAGCTATATCTTCGGGGCGTCTCGGAACAAATCAGCTCCACCTTGATGTGGAATCTCGGCAGAGCAATGCCCACTCTGGTCGCAGCCTATGGCCCCGCCATCATTGGCGGCGTTGCCGTCGTGTTGGGGCTTTCTGCAGCGCGACGCATTGCACCTGGAAGTGCCTATGACGCATTTCTGACACAGTTCGAGAAGAGAGTGCCAGACCAAGGGCAAGTGTTGAGTTCTCCGTTAGTCGTGACGGCAACGGCGCATCTTGTTTCGGGAACTGATGATTTTGTGGCAGGAGTAGTGGGGCTGCCCAAACCATCTCGTGATGGCATCTTCTCCGGAGAAGATGCTGTAGCCACAGGAGTAATTGCGGGTTTAGGTCTGGTTGGTGCACGCACTCTGCAAGAGACTCCTGTTCGGGTCAGCGCGATCTCCCAATTCACTGCGTCAGCACCACAGGGATATCACGACGTTATTTCACGAATACCTCGTGCAGAAGATGGTGCAGAACAAATTCGCATCGAACACTACGAAACTGGCTATGTGGTGTATCTCGGCGGAACTATTGATGCCGGTGTTGAACCAGGCAATGAACCGTGGGATATGACGAGCAATATGCATTCGATAGCGGAGCTAGATTCGGGAAGCTATCGTGCCGCTGTGATGGCCATGAAGGAAGCTGGCATCACTGCAAGCGACAATGTCATTCTTGTCGGCCACTCTCAAGGTGGATTAATTGCAGCGCAGCTCGCAGCGTCAGGGGAGTATCGGGTCAGTGATGTGGTGACGGTGGGAGCTCCGCTTCATCACATCGTGGTTCCCGAAGACATCCATGTTGTGTCTGTAGAACACAGCGAAGACGTCATTCCATCCCTCAGTGGTGTGGCGGCACCCGTGGCGGTGGCCACACATCTCACCGTCAAACGGTCTCTGTATTCCGGTACGAGTGCTCCCAGGGATCAGGTTTTACCTGCTCACAACCTTTCTCGTTACATCGAGACAGGTGCGGTTATGGATCGCAGTAGTGACACCAAACTCGATGCACAACACCAACGCTTATCCAGGCAAATGCAGGGAACAGCAACGGTCACCACATTTCGTGGTGACCGTGTGCAGTGAAGATGTTTAGGCGTTCGCTGCCGGACGCAAAATCAGTCCGAGCAGCCAGCTGATAATCGAGAGCACCAGAGCTGCCCAGAAGCCTGCCCAGAAGCCCGCCACTTCAAGACCGTAACCAAATCCGAAGACCTGAGTTAGCCACGCAGCAAACATGAGCATCAGGCCGTTGACAACAAGAGCCATGAATCCCAAAGTCAAGATAAACAGGGGGAATGCCAAGAACCGCAGCACACGACCCACGGTTCCGTTGACAAGACCAAAAACGATGGCAACAAAAGCCAAAGTGAGAATGTGACCAATAGCTTGCTGATCGCGAGGAATAATCCAGAGGTTCTCAGGAAGCAATACGGTGGTCAACCAGAGCGCAATGGCGTTGATGACAACAGAAAGAGAAAAAGACTTCATGGTCTCATTCTCTCAGTTCCCAGATTTAGTTGGGTAGCTCCTAGGGTTTTGGCAAGAGATTGTAGAAGACCTACCAGTTTGAGCCCCTGAGACGGGATAGATTGGGTACATGGCCGATGAGACTTTAGATCCCATGGTGCAGTTCCTCACGCCCGAAGGTAACTTTGCTCCCAGCGAGAGCGCTGAAGAGTTTCTTCCCTACTTTCAGCGACTAACTGAGGCTGATCACCGCAAGTTCTACCGCGACATGGTTGTGATTCGTCGCTTCGACACCGAAGCAACCAACCTACAACGTCAAGGGCAGCTTGCACTCTGGGTTCCTAGCCACGGCCAAGAGGGGGCACAAGTTGGTTCTGCACACGCAACGAAAGACCAAGACCACATCTTCCCTGCCTACCGCGAGCATGCCATTGGGATGATTCGTGGCATAGATGTCTTAGACATCATCCGTGTTCTTCGCGGATTAACCCACGGCGGATGGGATCCCACCAACCCTGCCTACAAAAACTTCCACATCTATACCCTCGTGATTGGGTCTCAGGCACTTCATGCCACCGGGTATGGAATGGGCATCAACTTCGATGGCGCCACTAACACCGGAAACCCTGACACCGACCAGGCGGTTATTGTCTACTTCGGTGACGGGGCAACAAGCCAGGGAGATGTCAGCGAGGCCCTTGTCTTCGCAGCGAGCTACCAAACCCCTCAGGTGTTCTTTGTGCAAAATAATCACTGGGCTATCTCGGTCCCCGTCAGCACACAAGCACGTGTTCCGCTCTACAAGCGCGGTGAGGGATTCGGCATTCCCGGTGTTCAGGTGGACGGTAATGACGTCTTTGCTAGCTATGCGGTCACCGCCAAGCAACTCGATGATGCACGAAACGGAAAAGGCCCAAGCCTTATCGAGGCACACACCTACCGCATCGGCGCACACACCTCCAGCGATGATCCCACCAAGTACCGCACTGATGCGGAACTGGACTCCTGGATTGCCCGCGATCCCATCAGCCGCATGGAAGCATTCTTGCGCAACGCTGGTGCACCCCAGTCCTTCTTTGACGAAGTGCACAACGAGGCGGCAGACTTTGCCAGCGATATTCGCCGCCGCACCATTGAGCTTCCTAACCCGGAGCCTGCCAGCATGTTCAACCATGTTTACAGTGACCCACACCCGGTCACTGCAGAGCAGAGCGCGTGGCTGGCCGCCTATGAAGCATCCTTCGACGAGCAGGGAGGTGGTCACTAGTGGCTATAGAAAACCTTCCGCTTGGAAAGGCCATCAACCTGGGTCTGCGTCAGGCCATGCTCAATGACCCCAAAGTCATCATGATGGGTGAGGACATTGGAACTCTCGGTGGTGTCTTCCGAGTGACCGAAGGCCTCAAACAAGAATTCGGCGCCAACCGTGTGCTGGACACCCCGCTTGCAGAATCCGGAATCGTGGGCACAGCCATTGGTTTGGCTATGCGTGGCTACCGCCCCGTTGTTGAGATTCAGTTCAACGGTTTTGTCTACCCCGCATTCGATCAAATCACCAGCCAGCTTGCGAAACTCACCAACCGTCACGAGGGAGCCATGCAATTCCCGGTCGTGATTCGTATTCCCTACGGCGGTCACATTGGTGCAGTGGAGCACCACCAAGAAAGCAATGAAGCGTACTTCTTGCACACCGCTGGTTTGCGCGTGGTCAGCCCCAGCAATCCTCACGATGCCTATTGGATGATCCAAGAATCCATCCAGTCCAATGATCCAGTGATCTTCTTTGAGCCCATGAGTCGCTACTGGCCCAAGGCAGATGTCGACACCTCCGCATCGAACTTCCCGCTGCATGCATCACGAGTCGTGCGCCAAGGAACCGACGTGACTGTTGTCGGTCATGGAGCCATGGTCAGTGTTCTGCTGCAAGCAGCAGAAGTCGCTGCCCAAGAAGGCATGAGCTTGGAAGTAATTGACCTGCGTTCACTCTCACCGATTGATTACTCGCCCGTTTTGGAATCTGTTCGCAAGACCGGTCGTTGCGTGATTGCTCAGGAAGCTCCCGGCAATGTGAGCCTGGCTTCGGAGGTAGCCGCAACAATTACCGAGAAGGCCTTCTACTCTCTTGAAGCACCTGTGTTGCGTGTGACAGGATTCGACACCCCCTTCCCTCCAGCAAAGCTCGAGGCCATCTACCTACCCGACTCGGACCGCGTCCTTGACGCAGTCGACCGAGTGCTGAGTTACTAGGAGTGACCAGATGACGGTATCTAAGTTCTATCTTCCCGACGTTGGTGAAGGTCTCACTGAGGCAGAAATTGTTTCCTGGAAGGTCAAGCCTGGCGACTCGGTCGCCATCAACGACATCCTGGTTGAGATTGAGACGGCAAAGTCTCTCGTTGAGCTGCCCAGCCCCTATGAGGGTCAGGTCAGTGAACTTCTTGCCCAAGAGGGTGAAACTGTCGAGGTGGGAACTGCCATCATCACTATCTCTTCAGCTGGCGACTCTATGTTGACCGCCCCCACTCCTACCCTCGCTCAGGCAGCCATGGCGAACGAAGTGTTCGTCACCGCTGACAGCGAGATGGATGGCGCCAAGGACGCTAAAGACGAAGCCTCAGGAAGTGTTCTCGTTGGCTATGGCGTTGGCGGCCACGCCGCTACCCGTCGTCGTCGCGGCGGTAACGCTACAGCTCCCACCCCGCCTGCAGCACCTGCCGTAGTGACTTCGACCCCACAAGCAGTTGCTCCTACTCCCGTGGCTAAACGCCCAGCATCACTGCCTGTGACAGAAGCAGTGCCTGTCATTGCCAAGCCCCCTATTCGCAAGCTGGCTAAGGACTTAGACGTGAACCTCGCTGAAGTTCAGGCAACCGGTATCGCCGGAGAGATCACTCGTGATGACGTGATTCGCCACGCCTCACAAGCATCTGTTTTCCGCAACATTCAAACTCCTGAATGGCCTGAAGAGCGAGAAGAACGCATCCCCGTTAAGGGCGTGCGCAAGGCCATCGCGACGGCGATGGTGCAAAGCGCATTCACAGCCCCACACGTGTCTGTTTTCGTGGACGTTGATGCGACCCGCACCATGGAGTTCGTCAAGCGACTCAAGAACTCTCCTGACTTTGCTGGTGTGAAGGTGTCGCCACTGCTGATTCTGGCCAAGGCCATCATCTGGGCAGTGCGACGCAACCCCACCGTGAACTCCACCTGGACGGACAAAGAGATCATTGTTCATCGCTATGTGAACTTAGGTGTTGCCGCAGCAACACCTCGCGGTCTCATTGTTCCGAACGTCAAAGACTCTCAAGAGATGAGCCTGCTTGAGCTCGCTCAAGCTCTCGAGAAGCTCACTCTGGATGCTCGTGACGGAAAGACCTCGCCAGCTGACATGGCTGGTGGAACAATCACCGTGACCAACATCGGTGTGTTCGGCATGGACACCGGAACACCCATCTTGAACCCCGGTGAAGTGGGCATCTTGGCCCTCGGAACAATTAAGCAAAAGCCCTGGGTTGTCGACGGTGAGGTTCGTCCACGTTTCGTCACCACCTTGGGTGCTAGCTTTGACCACCGCGTCGTTGATGGTGATGTGGCAAGCCGCTTCTTGGCGGACGTGGCCAGCGTGGTTGAAGAGCCCGCGTTGCTGCTCGACTAGAGAGAGTCGAAGAAGGCCACCCAGATGGCCAAGCCGATAATCAGGATGCCACCGGTGCCTTGAACAATCGCCAAACGCTTGGGGTCTTTGGCAAACCAATCGCGAGCTAACCCCGCACCAATTGCATACATCGAGTCACTGAGCACCCCAATAACTTCGAAGATCAATCCGAGAATCAACAACTGCAACATCACGTTGCCCTGCTTCACGTCAACGAAGCCAGGCAGTACAGCGGTAAAGAACACCATGGTCTTGGGGTTACTTATTCCCACCAAGAATCCTTCACGCAGTGTTTTGAGTTTGGATTGCTGGGGGCCACTGGCATCAATATCGAAACCGTGGTCTTTGCGGTGACGGAAAGCTTGAATACCCAGGTAAGCAAGATAAGCCGCCCCTAGGTACTTGATGCCATAGAACAGAAACTCTGAACTGGCCACAATTGCGCCCAAGCCCAAAACCACTGCAATCAACCAAACTGAGGTGCCAATCGCATTACCGACAACCGTGAGAACACCGGCGCCCTTGCCCAGGGCAAGAGAGCGCCCGACCGCGAACATCACCGAGGGGCCGGGGATCAAAATGATCACCAGCGCCGCAATGGTGAACGCAATCAGGTTCTCAATAGGGGGCATGAGAAAAAACTAGCTACTTTCGAGAACAGCCATGGCGGCGTTGTGACCACCAATGCCGGACACAGCGCCACCACGACGGGCGCCAGAGCCACACAGCAGAACACCGGGGTACTCGGTTGCGACTCCCCAACGCTTGGCGGGAGTGGAGAGGTCGTCACCGTTTTCAACCCAGGGCCAGGAGAGCAGGCCGTGGAAAATGTTTCCGCCTGTCATGTTCAATGCGTCTTCCAAATCCAAGGTGGTCTTGGTTTCAACACACAACTCACCATTGGCATCACGCATGAGAACGTCTTCGATGGGCTCAGCGAGCACACTGTTGAGTGAGCGCAGCACTGCTTCTTGCAGCTGTGCTCGAACAGCATCATTGTTCTGACGGTTGACCAGAGAGTGTGGTGCGTGAATACCAAACACCGTCAGTGTCTGTGCGCCGGAAGAACGCAGCTCTGGCCCCAAGATGCTGGGATCACTGAGCGAGTGGCAATAAATTTCACACGGCATCGTTGACGGGATATTACCTGCAGCGGCTTCTTCGAAAGCTTTCTGCAACTGACCGTAAGTTTCGTTGATGTGAAAGGTTCCACCAAATGCCTGCTCGGGTGTGACGGTGGGATCGGCCAACTTGGGCAGTCGCTTGAGCAACAAATTAACTTTAACTTGAGCGCCCTCCGGGCGCTTCTCAGGTGCCAGTTCTTCGCCGAGCAACTGAGCAAGAACCCACGGAGAAACGTTAGCGAGAACCCAGGGAGTGCTGACTTCGTGTGCCCGACCATCTTTGGTGTAAAACACAGAACTGAGGTCACCCATTGATTGAGCTGGAGCAATAGCTGTTACTTCGGCTTCGGTAAGCAAGGATGCACCTGCCTCGCGTGCGGCGCGAGCAATTTCACCGGAGACGGCACCCATGCCACCTACGGGGACATCCCAGTCGCCGGTGGTGCCTCCAATCACGTGGTACAGGAAGCAGCGGTTTTGGTCCAGGCTCGCATCGTGGGGGTTGGAGAAGGTGCCGATAATGCCGTCGGTGTAGGCAACGCCACGGGCAACCTCACCCTGGATGTCGCGTTCAATGACCTCACCGAGAGGGCGCTCAATAAATTCATCCCACACAGCATCGTTTCCCAGAAGCTGCTTAGCTTCTGAGCGTGTGACGAGAGGCTCAGTCACTGTTGGCCATAGGGCCTTTGCTAGCTCGATGGTCTTGGCATAGAACTTCTCAAAGCCGGCAGCATCTTCTGTTTCCCCTATGCGCGAGAACGAGGATGCAGTTGCGGAAGCATCTTGGTTGTCGACAAGGAGACCGACTTCGGGGTTTCCAGGAACTGGAGTGTAGGACGAGTATCGACGGCGAATCAGTTTCACGTCTAACCCGAGGTCATCAATGATCTTCTGGGGCAAGAGGCTGACAAGGTAGCTGTAGCGGGACAGACGAGCATCAATGCCGTCAAAAGCTTCAGCTGAAATTGCAGCACCCCCAAGGTGGTCACTTCGCTCCAGCACAAGAACAGACCGTCCGGTCTTAGCTAAATAGGCGGCAGCGGTCAGGCCGTTGTGACCCCCGCCAACGATAACGACGTCGTAGGCTTCATTGCTCATTCCTCCAGCCTAGCGGGGACGTTTGGGAACAAACTATTCGCGATAAATGAGTCGTGACATCACGATAGAAGTTCTCGTGTGATCAACGTTAGGAGCGTTTCGCACTGCTTCCAAAGCATCCTCGAGGCTCGCAATATTGTGACTACGCATGTGCACAATCGCGTCGGCACTTCCGGAGACGGTCCCAGCATCAACAACATCTGGAACACCCTCGAGGAGTCGACGAAGCTCATCTGGAGCAACTGTGCCGCGGCAGAACAATTCCACATAGGCCTCGGTCTCCAGGCCCTCAACTGAGGGGTCCACGTGGATGGTAAATCCACGAATCACGCCGTCAGCCATCAAGCGATCGACACGACGTTTGACGGCTGAAGCAGACAGCCCAATCACGCTTCCGATGTCCCCATAGGCTGCTCGAGAGTTCTGACGCAGTTGATCAATGATGCGACGGTCCAAGTTGTCCATGAGATGAGCTTATAAAGTGGAGAGGTGAATACGCCCCTGCGAACCCGTCTGGCGATTTCTGCAGGAAAACTTGCAGCCGCCACATCGAGGCTTGCTGGCCGCGGTGAGGGAATGATTATTGGCGGCAAAGTTTCCCTCAAACTTTCTCCGCATGCTCTTGAACATCTTTCGCAGGGACGTGTTGCTGCTCTTGTTTCAGCAACAAATGGAAAGACCTCCACAACACGATTACTCGCCACCGCGCTGAGCCAAAGGGGACCGGTCGCTTCGCCCACCACTGGCGCGAATATGACAGAGGGTGCCGTATGGGCGCTGGCAACCGGTGCACCAGGAGCTCAGGCTGTGCTCGAAGTTGATGAAGCCTATCTGCCACGCATCGTGGCAGAGACACAACCGAAGGTTGTGCTCCTTGGTAACCTCAGCCGTGACCAGCTGGATCGCATGAGTGAAGTGGCCATGTTGGCACGCAAGTGGCGCAAGATGATTGAGCAGAACCCTGAGGTTCTGATCATCGCAAACGCGGATGATCCCATGATTGTTTTTGCAGCAGAAAAGGCCAAGAACATTGTGTGGGTTGCAGCGGGTCAGGCCTGGACAGCAGATTCTTCTGTCTGTCCCGAGTGTGGAACGTTGCTCACTCGTGACGAGAACTCATGGAACTGTTCAGGCTGTGGACGCAGGCGCCCAACACCCGACTGGGTTTTTGAGTGGACCGCCTCTGCGGGGACGCACCAAGCAACGGCGGTCTCACCGCAGGGCAAGAAATATGACCTATCCAAACTGAATTTGCCTGGACGCTTTAATGCGTCCAATGCAACGATGGCCTTAGCTGCCTGTAGTGAGTTGGGGGTTGACCTCGACAAAGCCGTCCAGCTCATGTCGGGCGTGGCTGCAGTATCAGGCCGCTATGCAATCGTGAAATCTGGTGCACTCAAAGTCCGCTTGTTATTGGCAAAGAACCCCGCTGGGTGGAGTGAACTTCTCGACATCATGCCCCCGGCACCAGCACCTGTGATCATCATGATTAATTCCAATCACGCCGACGGGCGTGATCCTTCCTGGTTGTGGGATGTGCCGTTTGAACGTTTAGCCGGGCGAACTGTTGTTGCGTCGGGTAATCGTCGACGTGATCTTGCTGTTCGACTTTTGCACGCCGGAGTTGATGCCCTGGTTGTGGAAGATCCTTTTGCCACGGATGCTGACCTGCCTGCCTCTGTTCGAGAGCTAGATGTCATTGATTGTGCAGCAACCTATACGGCCTTCCAAAAGATTCGTGTGGGCGCACTCGAAGGTGCGGTGGATGCATGAGCAAGACAGTAAAGATTGCTTCGATCTTTCCCACTTTGTTGGGAACCTATGGTGATGGTGGCAATGTGGCTGCACTCAAACACATTGCCGGCTTACATGAGATTGCTGTCGAGATTCTCGAAATTTCTCCCGGACAAACAGTTCCGCACGACGCGGACATCTATGTACTCGGTGGTGGTGAAGATACCGCGCAGTCCGCTGCCGCAGCTGCGCTGCACAGCAGCGGAGCGCTCGCCGAGGGTGTGAAGAACGGGGCTTCAATTTTTGCTATTTGCGCCGGATACCAAATCTTGGGCCACACTTTTCTCGATGCAGAAGGCAAACCCTCGCAGGGCTTAGGTCTGCTTGATGTCACCACGGATCGTTTAGAGAAGCGTGCTGTCGGAGAAATGATTGCCATCCCCAGTGAGTTCGCTCCAGTGGGACTTACCCAAGCCTTTACTGGGTACGAAAACCATGGCGGTCATACCCACTTGGGTTCTGATGTTCGCCCGCTGGCAACTGTCTCGCATGGTATCGGCAACGGCGATGGCACTGAAGGCGCCATCAATGGCAGAGTCATTGGCACCTATTTCCACGGACCCTGTTTAGTGCGCAATCCGCTCATGGCGGAGCAACTCTTGAGCTGGGCAGTTGATCGTCCACTGGAACACATCGTGGAGCCGGAAGTCGAAGCACTTCGCCAAGAACGATTCGATTTTGTCACCAAGACGTAGGATTGCCCAATGACCAGTGCTGCTCCAACAACCAAGCCTGAGAAATTATTCTTTGGCCAGCCCCGCCAACTCACCACGATCTTTGGCGTGGAAATGTGGGAGCGGTTCTCTTTCTACGGCATGCAGGGAATCCTGTTGTTGTACATGTTCTACCCTGCAGACAAGGGTGGTCTCGGTATCGACGTCAAGGTCGCTACCGGCATTGTGGGTGCTTATGGCGGTGGCGTGTATCTCGCCACCATTCTGGGCGCGTGGTTAGCTGACCGGCTTTTTGGCAGCGAACGTGTCCTGTTCTTTGCTGCGGTCATGGTCATGTTTGGCCACGTTGCGCTCGCGGTTTTGCCTGCTTACACCGGCCTGATTGTTGGTTTGATTCTGATTGCAATCGGTGCCGGTGGTGTGAAAGCAAACGCCACCAGCATTGTGGGGCAACTTTATGCACCTGGTGATGTTCGCAGAGATGCCGGTTTCTCTCTGTATTACCTAGGCATCAACCTGGGTGCATTTGTTGGCCCACTCGCCACCGGTTTCTTGCAGACCACCTACGGATTCCACTGGGGCTTCGGTCTTGCGGCAGTTGGTATGGCTGCCGGTTTGACCCAGTACTCGATTGGTCGCCGCAAGCTACCTGAACAAACGCGTCTTGTTCCTAATCCTCTTCCCGCAAACAAGAAGTGGGTTGTGGGAGCGTTGGCTCTGGCCGGCATTGCCCTCATAGCAATCTTGGTTCTCTCCGGAGTGATTACCAGTGGCAACCTCTCCACCGTGATCATTGTGGTGACGCTTGCCGCAGCTATTGCGTATTTCGTTGTCATTTTGGGTAGCAAGCTCATCACGACGGTGGAACGCAACCGGGTGCTGGCATTCATTCCGCTGTTTATTGCCTGTGCTGCGTTCTGGTCGCTGTATCAGCAGCAGTTCACTGTTGTGACGGTCTTTGCTAATGATCAGCTGAACCTGAGCATCTTTGGTTGGGACATGCCCGTCTCGTGGGTGCAGTCCATCAACCCCATTTTCATCCTTGCCCTCTCTGGTGTGTTCGCCGCACTGTGGACCAAATGGGGAACAAAGCAACCCAGTACCCCGGTCAAGATGGCTTTGGGAACAATCGTGATGGGTTTTGCTTTCTTGCTGTTCCTCACCATTTACAGCGCTGCACCACACACCGCACCACTGCTCGCTTTGGTTGCCATCTTGTTCGTGTTCACCATTGCTGAGCTTTTGATTTCTCCTGTGAGTCTCTCGGTGAGCACCAAGCTGGCACCGACTGCCTTCCGCACCCAGATGGTTGCCCTGTTGTTTCTTTCCAGCGCTTTGGGTACAGCAATGTCAGGTCAGCTCGCTGGTTTGTATGACGAGAAGCATCCAGAGATGAACTTTGATTACTTCGCCTACTCTGGCTTGGCAGCTATTGGTCTCGGTATTGTGCTCTTACTGATGCGCAAGTGGGTTCTCAAACTGATGGAAGGCGTTCGCTAATGAAAACCGCCGAATTCATTGATGCACAAGGTGTGACCATTGTCTATGACGTGTATTCGGTGAAGAACCCCCGAGCAGTTGTTCAAATCATGCACGGCCTCGGAGATCACGCAGGCCGCTATGCGCACGTCGCTGCCGCATTGAACTCGGCAGGGTTCTCGGTTTATGTCCCGGATCAGCGTGGACACGGTCGCACAGGTGTCAAGCAGTTTGGTGGAGATCTTTCCAAGCTAGGAAAGCTGGGTCCCGGCGGTTTCCGTGCCGCTGTTGCGGACTTCACTGAGATGACCAACATCATTCGTGCTGAGAACCCTGGGGTTCCCATCGTTTTGCTGGGCCACAGCATGGGGTCGCTCATGGGCCAAGTTCTGATCAATGATCACGCAGCAGACTATGCCGCGGTCGTTTTCTCGGGAAGTGCCTATCGCCAGCCAGGTTCCATGAATGCCGGCAAGCTCAATAAGCGCTTCGACACTCCAGGCTGCACCGGCCACGAGTGGCTCAGCCGTGACCCAGCTGTCTGGAAAGCATTCAAGGAAGACCCCTGGACCTTCGAAGCTGACACTCTCAAGCTCTATGGCGTTGCCGATGGCCTACGCCTGTTCGGCAAACCAGCTAAAGGTATGCCGCAGGTTCCACTGCTGCTCATTGTTGGTGAAGACGACACCTTGGGCGGTAAGCCCAGCAACATCAAACTTGCAGAAAGCTATATCGAGCGCGCTGGTCTAACCGATGTCACGTTGGGTGTTTATCCTGAAGCACGTCACGAAATTTTCAACGAAATCAACAAAGAAGAAGTCATTGACGACATGATCTCGTGGATTTCTGAACGGATTGCGTCCTAAACAATTCGGCAAGTGTTGCCGAGTTCCGCATCAATCCCGCCAGAACGGGCTGTGTCCACGTAGTTGGGGTGCAGATCCAGCCACTGGGTGACAAACCAGCACCCCGAGGTGACCTTCTTGGTCGTGGAGGCAATGATGTCGTCTATGGTGCGACGAACCAAGATGGCGCCCAAGCCTTCATTTCGATGAGCGGGGTCAATGAAGGTGCCTGTAATCATGATGTCGTTCTCACGAGAAAGGTAGTTGGCTACGCCAACTTCCTTCTCATCAACCAAGATGACATAGCGAGATTTGCTGGGCTGGTGAACGACTTCTGTGCTCATAGAACGAGCCTACGACGAGAACTGCCAGAATAGGCAGGTGAGTTCTGCAACCGGTCGCGTCATCAAGGGAAACAACCTTGATGTTTTGGCGACGTTGCCAGATGAGTCCGTCACCCTGATCTATATCGACCCACCGTTCAACACGGGACGTGAACAAACACGCAGCAAGGTCACTTCTGTCCTTGCTGCGGATGATTCCACCAAGGGTTTAGTGGGCTTCAAAGGCAAAAGCTATGAGCGCACCCGCAGCGACCTCATGAAATATGACGATCGCTTCGATGACTACTGGGCATTCCTCGAGCCTCGCCTGCGCGAAGCATGGCGTTTACTGGCCGACGATGGCACTCTCTATCTGCACCTCGACTACCGTGAGGCACACTATGCCAAGGTGATGCTGGATGCCCTTTTTGGCCGTGACAGTTTTATCAATGAACTCATTTGGGCTTATGACTATGGCGCAAAAGCCAAGGGTCGCTGGCCCGCCAAGCACGACACCATCTTGGTTTATGTGAAGAACCCCAAGACGTACTACTTCAACTCTGAAGAGGTCGACCGGGAGCCCTATATGGCTCCAGGTTTGGTCACGGCTGAGAAGGCCGCCAAAGGAAAACTTCCCACAGATGTGTGGTGGCACACCATCGTCTCTCCGACCGGCAAAGAGAAGACGGGCTATCCCACGCAAAAGCCTGAAGGTATTCTTCGCCGCATCATTCAAGCCTCCAGTCGCGAGGGCGACACTGTGCTGGACTTCTTTGCCGGCAGCGGAACAACCGGTGCTGCTGCTCTTGCTTTGGGTCGAAACTTCATCTTGGTGGATCAGAACCCTGAGTCACTCAAGGTGATGAAGTCACGTTTTGCCGAGTATGACAAGCAGGTGTCTTTTGAGTAATCACGAACTTCCACGCACGGAACAAACTCGAGTTAAGCGTCTTGATGAGAAGCAGGTTTTCGATCGCGATGCGTTGAACGCTCTTCTGGACGAGGCCATTTATGGTCACGTTGCTGTAGTTCGAGATGGTAAACCGATGGTGTTGCCTGTCGGTATTGGTCGGGATGGCGATCATCTGCTTATTCACGGCTCAACCGGGTCGGGGATCTTCCGGGAAATAGCAGATGGCCGAGATGTGTGCGTTGCAGTGACGCTGTTGGATGGCCTTGTGTATGCCCGCTCGGCTTTTGAGAGCTCAATTCATTACCGCTCTGCCGTCATCATGGGCACAGCAACAGTTATTGAAGGCGATCAGAAACTTGCTGCTTTGGCCACACTGACTAACCACATGATGCCAGGTCGCTGGGATGAGGTTCGCGAGACCACCAAGAAAGAACTCGCAGCAACCATGGTGCTGAGCATCCCGCTGGATGTTGCCAGCGTGAAGGTGAGTGCTGGTCCGGTTGATGAGTTCGAGAATGATGGAGATGACCGCTCCATCTGGGCAGGAGTTTTACCTCTCCGTGTTGTTGCGGGTGAACCGACAGCTTCTGAGATGACTCCAGAGGGAACTCCCATCTCACCCTCTGTCATTAGACAGACTCAGCGACTGGTCTAGTTCACAACCCTTGCGATGTTAACGAGGTGGGCCCCGGTGAATACCGGGGCCCACGTCAGTATTTGTTAGGAAGAAGCTTTGGCTTTCTTTTTGGCTTCTGCTTTTTCTTTGTGTGCTTGACGTGCAGCTTCACGCTTTTCAGCCTCTTTGAGGCGGATAGCTCCTGTAGCTGTTCCAGGCTCGACCATCGCGCCCATCATCTCAGCTGAACTCTCAGCAATGAGCATGGCATCTTCTTCAGCAGCTTCTTGCATCGCAGACTTCTGGCGAAGAGGAGTTGCTTTGAGGAACCAGCTGAGGATGAAGGCGATGGTTACAACGACCAGACCAATCCAATAAACCTGAACGGTTGCGTCAGCAAACCCAACGAGGAAGGGCTTTGCTAATGCTTCGTTGGCACCAACTAGGAATGACGTGTCACCGTTAAGGGAGGATCCAATCGCAGTGGGGTCTTTGTAGATTTCGATAATGGCCGCGTTGGCAGGGTCCTGAGTTACAGCAGGGTCTGCCAGTGCTTTGGCAACACCCGCGGTGATAGAGGGTGTGGTGAAGGCACTCTTGAGTGCTTCAGGAATGGCGTTGAAGAGTACTGAGAACAAAATGGCAGTTCCTGCAGTACCACCCATGGTGCGGAAGAAGGTCGACGAGCTGGTGGCGACACCAATGTCACGGGGACCAACAGAGTTCTGGCTGGCCACGGTGAGGGTTTGCATGAGCTGACCCAGACCAGCACCCATAAAGAACATGCCCAGCATGACAAACCAGAATGGGCTGTCCCAGCTCAGGCGTGTAAAGAGCAAGAAGCCCAGAATCATGAACGCAGTACCAACTCGAGGGAACCACTTGTAGCTTCCTGTGCGAGCCATAACCTGGCCACTCACAATGGACGCAATCATCATGCCCAGGATCATCGGCAGCATGAGCAGACCGCTCTCGGTGGGGGTAGCACCCTTGACCAACTGGAGGTAGAGAGGGATGGTCATCATGGCGCCGAACATGCCAAACCCAACAAACACACCCAAGATAGTGGCCATAGTGAAGGTTTGAGACTTGAACATCTTCATGGGGATCAGTGCGTCATCACCCATGGAGCGCTCAATCATGACGAAGGCGACAGCCGATGCCACACCGATGAGGTAGCAGGACAGGGATGCAGTGGAGAGCCAGCCCCACTCGCGACCTTGCTCAGCGACGAGAAGCAGGGGAACTGTTGCGGTAATAACCGTGGCAGCACCCCACCAGTCAATTCGAACTCGGCGGTGGGTCTTGGGCAGATGTAGTGCCTTGAGAACGATGCCGAGGGCCACGATTCCAATGGGCACGTTAATGAGGAAGACCCAACGCCATCCTGCGATGCCCAGAATTTCTGGAGTTCCTGAAAGCACACCACCAATGAGTGGGCCAATCACGCTGGAGACACCAAACACGGCAAGGAAGAAGCCTTGGTATTTTGCGCGCTCGCGAGGAGCAAGCATGTCGCCCATGATGGCCAGCGGCAATGCCATCAAACCACCAGCACCAAGGCCCTGGATGGCGCGATAACCCGCCAGCGAATACATCGTGTCTGCTGTTCCTGCCAGGAATGAACCGATGACGAAGATGCTGATGGCAATGATGAACAGCGGTCGGCGACCAAAGATGTCGCTGAGCTTGCCATAAAGAGGAGTCGAGATGGTCGACATGATCATGTAGGCCGTGGTGACCCAGGCTTGGAGAGCCATTCCGTCGAGGTCATCGGCGATAGTGCGCATCGAGGTGCTGACCACGGTTTGGTCGAGCGCGGAGAGGAACATACCGGACATCAGTCCGATCATGACGAGCATGATCTCTCGCTTGGACATCACCGCGTCGGCGACAGCTTTTGCAGACATATACAGCCTTTGGTTAGAAGGAAAACTTTTTAGTAGTTACTAAAAGTAACTGAGGTAACACATAGTATCCTAGAACCGCAAAAGCAACCACAATCTTCGCTGGGGGTGAACACATGAGTACTGATCTGAACAGCATTAAGGAACGTATCCAGGCAACAGATAGGGATGTCTTCTTCTCGGTGCTCTCCCACATTGGTGATAAGTGGAGTCTGGTTCTCCTCGGTGTGCTCAGTAGAGAACCCATGCGCTACACCCAACTGGTTGAACGCATCCCAAAGATTTCTCGCCGCATGCTCACGGTTACGCTGCGGCAGCTGGAACGCGACGGATTGATTGAACGCGTCGTTCACGCAGAAACCCCACCGTGGTTTGAATATGCACTAACCGAATTGGGTCAAACGCTCATTGTTCCTGTTCGCGCTCTCGCTGACTGGACGTTGGACAACATTGATCTCATTATTGAAAAGCGTGCCGCCTACGACCGGGAAAACCCCTCCACATGATTCGCACGACTGCCATGAGCTTTGTGTTGATCGCTTCTGTCTTTCTGGGAGGTTGCGCCACAGGAAGTGCTCACACTGCCACGTCAACCCCCACTGTCACCCAGAGTGCGACGCCAACACCCACAGCGACGCCAACACCGAAGCCTGCGCGCACGCCCTTCTTCGACATCGATGACCCCAACTCCATCACCGTGGTGGTGAATAAACACCGCCCACTCAATCCCAGCAACTTTGAATCACCGGACATGTCGGTGCCCACAGCACTCTCGAATCCCTACAGTCGCCCCTTGCGAACCGAAGCAGCTCAAGCACTCGATCGCATGGCCACCGATGCCGCAGCAGCTGGAATCCTGCTCAGCGTTGCCAGTGCCTATCGCAGCTACGACACCCAGGTTGCAACCTATAACGGCTTTGTCGCCCGGGATGGCCAAGCTAGAGCAGACACATACTCTGCAAGACCTGGTCACTCCGAACACCAAACCGGGTTGGCTGTTGACCTCAACGATGGCGGCCCTTGCCAGGTCGATGTCTGCTTCGCAGACACTGCCGCAGGGCAGTGGCTAGCCGCGAACTCCTGGCAGTACGGCTTCATCGTTCGCTACCCCAATGGCTACGACTCCATCACGGGGTACCAGTATGAGCCGTGGCACTTCCGTTATGTCGGAACACGCGTCTCAACTGCGATGCACAATCTAAACATCCCCACCCTGGAGCAGTTCTTTAACCTCGAACCTGCTCCGAGTTATTACTAAGAGTTCAGCGCAGCGTCCACAATCTTCTTTGCCTCTGCTTGAACAAGCTTGAGGTGCTCAGGACCCTTGAATGATTCCGCATAGATTTTGTAGACGTCTTCAGTACCTGAAGGGCGAGCAGCAAACCACGCCAATTCGGTTTCCACCTTCACACCGCCAATGGCTTCGCCGTTGCCGGGAGCGTGAGAGAGCTTGGCAATGATGGGATCGCCCGCAAGCTCTGTTGCGGTGATGTCATCACCGCTGAGCTTGCCCAGGCGAGCCTTCGCTTCGCGGTCTGCCGGTGCATCCACGCGGGCATAGGCAGGATTACCGAACTTCTGTGTGAGATTGGAATACAACTGTGAGGGGGTCTTGCCGGTGACGGCAATAATTTCTGCGGCCAGCAAAGCCAAAATGATGCCGTCCTTATCAGTGGTCCACACAGTTCCATCCTTACGGAGGAACGAGGCGCCGGCGCTTTCTTCACCGCCAAAGCCCACCGAGCCATCGACCAGACCGGGCACAAACCATTTGAAACCAACCGGAACTTCCCACAGCACTCGGCCTAAACCGTCGGCAACAAAGTTGATCATGGAGCTCGAGACCAAGGTCTTACCGATGCGGGCATCAGGACGCCATCCGGGACGGTGTGCAAACAGGTATTCAACGGCCACGGCGAGGTAGTGATTAGGGTTCATCAGTCCCGCATCGGGGGTGACAATGCCGTGACGGTCAGCATCTGCGTCGTTACCGGTGAGCAAATCAAAGTCGTGACGCTTGGAAATGAGGGACGCCATCGCATTCGGGCTAGAAGGATCCATGCGAATCTTCTCGTCCCAGTCCAAGGTCATAAATGACCAGGCGGGGTCAACCTCGGGGTTCACCACAGTGAGGTTGAGGCCATAGCGTTCCTTAATGGCGCTCCAATACGCCACAGAAGCTCCACCGAGAGGATCAGCACCGATGTGAACGCCCGATTCAGCAATAGCTTTCATGTCAATGACGTTCTCCAGATCAGCAACGTAGTGCTCGAGGAAGTCATACTCCTGAATTAACCCCTCAGGGTTGGTGCGCTTGACATCAACCAAGCCACCTTCGATCAGTTCGTTCGCCCGAGATGCAATCCAGTTTGTGGCAGAAGAGTCCGCAGGACCGCCGTGCGGAGGGTTGTATTTGAAGCCACCATCCTGAGGTGGGTTATGGCTGGGGGTCACCACAATGCCGTCAGCTTCATCCCCATGCCCGGCTTTGTTGTATTCCAAAATGGCGTGAGAGACAGCAGGCGTGGGTGTGAAACCGTCGCGTGAATCTGTGAACGTGCGAACACCATTTGCGGCAAGTACTTCCAGAGCCGTCTCGTGGGCCGGGCGGGACAAACCATGCGTATCCATGCCGATAAAGAGGGGACCGGTGATGCCTTGCAGAGCACGGTATTCCACAATTGCTTGGGTTGTTGCCAGGATGTGCTGCTCATTAAACGCAGCGTTGAGTGAAGAACCGCGGTGGCCACTGGTGCCAAAAACGACGCGCTGTTCAGGCACTGTCATATCTGGTGTCAGGTCGTAATAGGCCCTCACCAACTCATGAATATCAATGAGATCGGAGGGAAGGGCAGGGGTTCCGGCGCGAGTAGTCACAAGCCAAGTTTGCCAGTGCCGGTACATTTGGAACATGAGTTCTTCAGAAAAAGTTTCCACGGCGCCGGCATACAGCTATCTCGGGCCTGCCGGAACCTTTACTGAAGCTGCCCTCTCGCAGGTTCCTGAAGCTGCCGGAAAGACCTGGCACTCAGTCAATAATGTTGGCGAGGCTCTTGCAGACGTGGTCTCCGGTCGTTCTGTTGCAGCCATGATCGCCATTGAAAACTCGGTCGAAGGTGGCGTAACCGCAACCCAAGATGCTCTGGCCAACATCCCTAACTTGCGCATCATTGGCGAATACCTTGTCCCCGTTGAGTTCGATCTCGTCGCGCGAAAGGGAACTTCCCTCGCAGAAATTAACGTCATTAACGCCCACCCGGTTGCTTATGCTCAATGCCGTGGCTGGTTAGAAAAGACCCTGCCTCACCATGGCCACATTCCCTCCTCAAGCAATGTCGCGGCAGCGGCCAGTCTCCTCGAGACTGACACCGCTGATGCCGCCATTGCTCCTGCGGGCATCGCCAAACACTATGACGTGGATGTTCTGGCTTCAGGGATTGCAGACAACCCCAACGCGGTAACCAGATTCGTCCTCGTAAGTAAGACCACTGAACTTCCTGCACCCACAGGTTCAGATAAAACCAGTTTGATTGTGGAACTGCCCGATGACCGCGCCGGTGGACTGTTGGAGATGTTGGAACAGTTCGCAACTCGTGGTGTGAACCTCTCACTGATTCAGTCACGCCCCATCGGAGATGAATTTGGTCGATACCGATTCGTCATCGACGCGGAAGGTCACGCCCGTGACGAACGCGTTGCTGATGCGCTTCTTGGTTTGCGCCGCTTCAGCCCCAAGGTCATCTTCCTGGGTTCCTACCCTCGTGCAGACAAAGTCACCACCCAGCATTCCCAGCGTTACGCCGACGGCATCTTCCAAGATGCACGTGCGTGGCTTGCGGAAATACTCGGCGACTAGCCTGAACTAAACTGGGCATGTGATTGACCCAGTATTGCTTCGCGAAAACCCTGACGTTATCCGTGCCTCACAGGTGGCCAGAGGGTCAGACCCTGGATTAGTCGACGCTGCCATCGAAGCTGATGCTGCCCGCCGTTCCGCACTTGCCTACTTTGAAGAGCTCCGCGCTGAACAAAATGTGTTCAGCAAGAAAGTCGGTCAAGCTCAAGGTGACGAGAAGAAAGCACTCCTCGCTGAAGTTGCCGAGCTAGCTGCCAAGGTGAAGGAAGCTAACGCAGCTGCCACAGCAGCAGATGAGGCATACACCGAAGCTGCACGAAAGATTCACAACCCCATCATCGAGGGCATCCCATCCGGTGGCGAAGAAAACTTTGTCACTCTCCGTGAAGTGGGCACCATTCCCTCCTTCGACTTTGAGGCCAAAGACCACCTCGAACTCGGTGAACTTCTTGGCGCTATCGACATGCCCCGCGGCACCAAAGTTTCTGGTTCACGCTTTTACTTCCTCAAAGGAATTGGTGCTCGTCTCGAGCTTGCTCTGATGAACCTGGCTCTTGATCGGGCACTCGAAGCAGGATTCATTCCGCTCATCACCCCCACACTCGTGCGACCTGACATCATGCAGGGCACGGGTTTCCTAGGTGAGCACTCCGACGAAATCTATTACCTTCCTGCAGACGACCTGTATCTCACGGGAACAAGTGAGGTTGCGCTCGCCGGATATCACGCCGACGAAATCATCGACCTCAGCAACGGCCCACTGCGGTATGCCGGATGGTCAACGTGTTATCGCCGTGAAGCAGGATCTGGCGGAAAAGATACCCGCGGAATTATTCGAGTTCACCAGTTCAACAAACTCGAAATGTTTGTCTACACCACACCCGAGGAAGCTGAAGCAGAACACGACCGCCTGGTTGCCTGGCAAGAGGACATGCTTCAGTCTCTGGGATTGGCCTACCGTGTCATTGATGTTGCCGCTGGAGATTTGGGGTCTAGTGCTGCACGCAAGTTCGATATCGAAGCATGGGTTCCCACTCAGGGTGCATTCCGTGAACTAACCAGCACCTCGAACTGCACTACTTACCAGTCACGACGTCTTGACACCCGTTACCGCACTGAAACTGGAAAAACAGCACCGGTTGCCACACTCAATGGAACCCTCGCCACAACCCGTTGGTTGGTTGCCATTCTGGAAACCCATCAGCAGGCAGATGGTTCCGTCATAGTTCCTGAAGCTTTGCGCCCCTACCTGGGCGGTATTTCCGTTCTGACTCCATTGGATGCCCAGTGACCCAGGTTGCCCCAGAAGATCGGTGGCTTGTTGCCCTTGATGTTGATGGGACTCTGCTCACCCACCGCGGTGATGTAGCCCCAGAGGTTGTCGAGGCAGTCCGTGCCGCAGCAGCTCGTGGTCACGAGGTCATGCTGGCAACAGGCAGGGCCTTGGTTGAAACTATTCCGGTCCTGCGCCAGCTCGATATATGGCCTGAATATGTTGTGTGTTCTAACGGAGCAATGTTGCTCAAACGTGAACCTCTTGCCGATGACGGTTATGTCAAACATCATGTGGAAACATTTCGCCCCGAGGGAGTGCTTAACCTTGTCAAGGGTCATCTTCCTGACGGCATGTATGCCGTGGAAGATGAATTCGGTGACTACTACTTCACCGAACCTATTCCTGGCGTTGATCACAACTTGCTTGCCCACCAGGTCAAATTCGAAGAACTTCTTAACCTGCGAGCAACGCGCGTGGTCGTGGTCTCACCCGATCATGAAACAGAAGACTTCCTCCAGGTAGTTGAACGTATCGGCCTCAAGCAGGTGAGCTATTCCATCGGCTGGGCCGCCTGGCTCGATATAGCCCCGGAGGGTGTCAGCAAAGCCTCTGCATTAGAAAAGGTCCGTGAAGCATTAGGTTTTCCTCGGTCCAGATTGTTTGCTGCAGGAGATGGCAATAACGATATCCAGATGCTGGAGTGGGCTGCTGAGATGGGGCGCGGCGTTGCCATGGGTAATGCTGAACCAGAAATCAAGGCTGTTGCCAACGAAGTGTGTGGCCAGGTTCACGAGCTGGGATTGCTCGAAGCACTGGGTAAATTGCCCTAAAACCCGCTTTCAGGTCTTTCGCAGGATGCTCTGAAAGCCTAAAGCTTGTCATTCGGGTAGACTCATGCAGTCGAATTCTTCGTGAACTCGACAAGGAGGGCTGTCCGAGCGGCCGATGGAGCTGGTCTTGAAAACCAGTGTGCAGCAATGCATCGTGGGTTCGAATCCCACGCCCTCCGCCATATTCCGTCACTGATCGGGGAAAGCATGAGTGAGCAGAAAGCAACACGTGCGCGCCGCATACGCAGCGCGCGTGCCGCTATACGCCACGGCAATGTGGCACCCCGCAAGGGTGGCCGCACGCTTCTGAGTTGGATTGGCGCAGGCCTGGCCGTCGTCATGGTTGCTACCGCCTCCATTGCCGGTATCGCTTTTTGGGACATCGCTCGCGGCGCCAAAGAAGGTGTAGCACTGGCGAACGATCAGCGCATTCCTGACATCGGCGCTATCGAGGGTGGCGTGAACTTCCTTCTCGTCGGTAGTGACTCTCGCGAAGGCACCGACCCTGGTGTTTTCGATGCTGACCCCGGTAGCGTTCTCAACGACGTCAACATCCTGCTTCACATCTCAGCGGACCACACCAATGCAACCGTGGTTTCCATTCCCCGTGACATGGTTGTGCACTATGCGGACTGTCCCGACGGTGGTGGCGGCTGGTCTGGCCCCATTAACGGAACGTTGAACGAGGGTGGTCTGCCCTGTGTTGTTCTCACCGTTGAAGAGCTCACCGGCTTGAGTATCCCCTTCGCTGCCATGATTCAATTCAATGGCGTGATTGAGATGGCAAACGCCATCGGTGGTGTTGAGGTCTGCGTGGCCGAACCCATCGAGGACGAATACACCCAAACATTCCTCGATGCTGGAATGCACACCCTCTCAGGTCTCCAGGCACTGCAGTTCCTGCGCACTCGTCACGGTGTGGGTGACGGTAGTGACCTCGGCCGTATTTCCAACCAGCAAGTGTTCCTGTCTTCTTTGGTGCGCAAGCTCAAGAGTGCACAAACACTGACCAACCCTGTAGCGCTCTTCGGTCTGGCCAAGGCTGCTATCTCGAACATGACGCTCTCTAACAGCCTCAACAACATCGACACAATGATGTCTATCGCGATGGCGCTCAAAGATATTCCGCTCGAGAATGTTGTCTTCGTTCAGTACCCCAGCTCCACCGGTGGAACAGGAATTTATGCGGGCAAGGTTCAGCCCAATCAAGCCGAAGCTGAAGCTCTCTTTGCTGCGCTGTTGGCAGATCAGCCCATCGCATTGAGTGGAACCACCGGTAACGGTTCAGTGGTTGACCCTGATGCAGCAGCCAAGGCTGCTGCCCAGGCAGAAGCAGAAGCAAAAGCCGCCAAGAAGGCAACTGCTACACCGACCCCCACGGCAACACCGGGTGCAACAACTGCGCCCACACAAACCTCAGCTCCTGTTGAAGTTGCTGTTCTCCCAGAGAACGTGAACGGTCAGACAGCAAACGACTACACCTGCTCTGCTGGCCGCACTCTCGACCAACAGTAAGCCCCGATTATTCCCGTCACAGCTGTCCGGGTATGATTGCTCTGGTGCTTCTGCATGCCAGGAGTCCAAGGAGACGTCGCATAGTTCGGCCTAGTGCACCACCCTGCTAAGGTGGAGTCCTCGTAAGGGGACCGCGGGTTCAAATCCCGCCGTCTCCGCCAGAAAAGAAGCCCCGTAAGGGGCTTTCTTTATCGGAAAGGCGCACCGTGAAAAGACTCAGCCCAGCACTGTCGGCTTTGTATCTTGTCCTGATGATCACCGTGGTGGTCAGTATCGACAGTGCTTTTCTCCAGCACTATCCCGAGCTGCGACTGATTGGCAACATTCTTATCGTTGCTGTGTTCGCTGCAGGTTATTTCCTTCTTGCGCGTCTGAAGAAGTGAACCTGAATTTTCAACTCTCAACTTTTTCTTGAACCTTTGGGGTTTCTCCCGTATAGTCAAAAGGTCGGCTCTTGACACTGCATTGTGATGCAGATGGGTTTGTAAGTCAGGTGGGCCGGTTCCCCAACAATTCTGTTGGTGATAGTCACTCGAAGTGAATCGGTCCCGGCCAAAGACTGCCCGGGTTCTTATCAGCACGTTTGTGTGTTGTTTTGCAACGAATCCAACCCAGAGAAAAAGTCATGCCTAAGAATAAGAAACCAGCCGGCGGTCGTCCGGCTAAGAATTTTGAACCACGCTACGGCGCGAAGAAGTCCGGCGGTCCTTCCGCTGGTTCTCGCAGCCCTGGACACCGCGGATACCGTCCCGAGTCCACTGAAGCACCACGTAAAAACCGCTGGAGCAACGAAGACCGTGACGCACGTCGTGGTGCGCCTGCGGGCGAGCGTCCCGTTTACGGTGACCGCGCACCACGTGGTGACCGTAATGAACGCCCCGGATACAACCGCGGCGAGCGTTCTGATCGTCCTGCTTACGGTCACCGCACCGAGCGTCCACGTTACGAGCGTTCAGAGCGTGCTCCCTACGGAGATCGTGCACCACGTTCCGAGCGCCCCGCATACGGTGAGCGTTCCGAACGTCCTTCGTTCAACCGTGGTGACCGTAATGAACGTCCTGCGTACAACCGGGGAGAGCGTCCACGCTACGACCGTGATGGAGCACGCGCAGAGCGCGCTCCATATGGTGACCGTGCACCGAGGAACGACCGTCCTTCCTACGGGGACCGCAACGATCGCCCCGCCTACAGCCGCGGTGAGCGTTCTGAACGTCCACGTTACGAACGTTCCGAGCGCCCCTCCTACGGTGACCGTGCTCCGCGCGGTGAGCGTTCCTATGGTGAGCGTAACGACCGTCCCGCACGTAATTTTGGTGGGGATCGTCCACGCTGGAACAAAGACGAGGCTCCTCGTCGTTCCGCTTCAGACTTCTATCCTGCAAAGGACGAGAAGGCCCGCTTTACTCCTGAAGAAGACGTCGTTCTTGAGCGTCTGGAAGCACAAGCAACCACTGCAGCCGATGTTGACGGTGTGAGCTTCTCTGACCTGGGTTTGGGAGATAACATCTGCCGCCAGTTGGCAACCATGGGTGCTGTAGCACCATTCCCCATCCAGGCAGCAACTATTCCTGATGTGCTCTCCGGCAAGGATGTTCTTGGCCGTGGAAAGACCGGATCGGGAAAGACCATTGCCTTCGGTTCACCCGTTGTTGAACGCCTGATGGAAAACAACGGTGGCAAGGACCGCAAGCAGGGTCGTCCACCACGCGCTCTCATCCTGGCTCCAACCCGTGAGCTCGCAATGCAGATTGACCGTACCGTGCAGCCTATTGCTCGCTCTGTCGGTTTGTTCACCACTACTATCTTTGGTGGAGTACCTCAGCACAAGCAGGTCATGAGCCTGCGCCGAGGTGTGGACATCATCATTGCGACACCTGGTCGTTTGGAAGATCTCGTGGAGCAAGGTCACATTGACCTGGGCCACATCTCCATCACGGTGCTCGATGAAGCAGATCACATGTGTGATCTGGGCTTCCTCGAGCCTGTGCAGCGTATCCTTCGCGCCACCAAGGCAGATGGTCAACGACTCTTGTTCTCGGCAACCCTGGACAAGGGTGTTGCCGCAATCGTGAACGAGTTCCTGAAGGATCCCTCGGTTCACGAGGTTGCTGGTGAAGACCAAGCCTCTTCCACCATTGATCACCGTGTTCTCGTAGTTGATCACCGCGACAAGCCTTTCGTGATTGAACAGCTTGCAGCTCGTGAAGGAAAGACTTTGATCTTCTCGCGCACCCGTGCCTATGCTGAGCAGCTAGCTGACCAGCTAGAAGATGCAGGTATTCCAGCAACCAGCTTGCACGGTGACCTGAACCAAAACCGCCGAACACGTAACCTTCAGTTGCTGACCAGCGGACGTGTCAATGTCCTGGTGGCTACAGATGTTGCTGCTCGTGGTATCCACGTCGATGACATCGATCTGGTTATTCAGGCAGACGCTCCTGATGAGTACAAAACCTACATGCACCGCGCCGGTCGTACTGGCCGTGCAGGTAAGCAAGGAACTGTGGTGACGATTATTCCTCGCACCCGTCAGCGTCGCATGAACGACCTGTTAGGCCGCGCAGAGATCGAAGCCGAAATGGTTCCAGCACAGCCAGGAGACGAACTGCTTCAGCAGCTCGCTTCAGCAAACGCGTAGTTCTTAAGAGACAAGTGCCGCATCCTTCGGGTGCGGCACTTGTTCATTAACCCAGTGAACTAACTCAGAGCAAGAAGTGCTGCTGCGGTGAGTGCAAGAACCATACCTACCAGTTGAAGTTTGGTGATCTTCTCCCGCAGTACCAGTGCTGCCAGGATGATGGTTCCTGCGGGATACATCGCGGTGAGCACGGACATCACACTCAAGTTGCCCGTTTGAATGCCCAATAACAGCAGTGCGTTTCCTGTGGCGTCCAATAATCCACAGCCGAGGGCAAGCAAGATTCCGTTGCGGTAGTCGGTAGCTCCGGCGTCACCAACAATAAGATCTGCACGTGGCGAGCCATCTTTTCCGAGGTAGCCCTTTTTGTGAGCCCAGCGAATCAACGCCATTCCGAAGACCACGGAGAACATGATGGTGATGTTCACAAAACGGTTGAAAACCAGTGGGTAGAGGCCAGCATCTGAGGGCGCTTGATCAAGCACAATCAAGAAAAGACCGATCAGAATGCCCGAAATGACCGCGAAGATAATTCCACGTGCTTTGGGTTTCACCGCTTCTTTTTCTGGAGTGAAGGCAACCAAAACAATCGCGACAGCACCGATAACGAGTGCGACATAACCGAACCACACGAGGCTTTCACCGTTGATAAGCAAGGCCCACATCACAGGGAAGATTGCAGAGATCAGTGCACCTAGAGGGGAGAGAATACTCATCGGGCCAATGGCGAGTGCGGCATAGAGCAAGAGAATGGCTACAGCACCACATAGTCCTGAGAGCAAACCCCACACGATGGCGCCGTCACTGATTTCACCGGGAATGAGAAACGTGTAACCAATCAGCAGGAACAGGCCTATCAGTCCGGCAATACCTGTTGCCAAAAAGGCGCCCATCCGCTTAGAAGCAAGGCCTCCAAGGAAGTCACCGCTACCAAAAACAAGGGCCCCTGACAGGCCAAAAATTACGGTGAGCATTACTCCAGCCTAGATGTTTCCTGAGAGTCTCGGTGAGGAAACAACAAAGATAACGGGCTCTCTCAACTGAAAATTGTAGGAGCCCCACACACCGTTTGAAACTGGGTTCGTCATGCGCTCAAATAGGGCCTACGTTGTAGGTATCCGCCATGAAAGGCCACACACGATGTCTATCCTCGACAAAGTTGAGACAGTAAACGACGTTGCAACTGAAAATGAAGCCGCGATGATTGATCGCGCCTACTTATCTCGCTATTTGCTCGGCAAATGGGCAGACGTTCGGCTTGCCTCACGTGCCCTGGCCGGTAAGCCTGAGATGCACAACATCCCTGGTCTTGGCATGGAGGAGCACCGCGCTCGCGTGCTTGGCCAACTTAAGCTTTTGGTTGAAAACGGGCAGGTCCACCGGGCTTTCCCTGCCGCGTATGGTGGGCTCGATGACCACGGTGGAAACCTGGCAGCTTTCCAGGAGCTGGTAGCTGCTGACCCCTCCCTTCAGATCAAGTCGGGTGTGCAGTGGGGTTTGTTCACTGCCGCAATAGCTCACTTGGGAACCAAAGACCACCACGATCGTTTCTTGCCTTCTGCAATGTCATTGGAGACCCCTGGTATCTATGCCATGACCGAAACTGGCCACGGTTCCGACGTTTCTTCGCTCGCAACGACGGCTACTTTCGACGAGGCAACTGGGGAGTGGGTTATCAACACTCCTTTCCGTGGGGCGTGGAAGGACTACCTCGGTAATGCTGCCAAGCACGGCAAAGCTGCTGTTGTCTTTGCCCAGCTGATCACTAAAGGCGTGAGCCACGGTGTTCACGGTTTCTATGTGCCCATCCGCGATGAGAACGGAAACTTCCTCCCCGGCATCGGTGGTGAAGATGACGGTTACAAGGGTGGTCTCAACGGTATTGATAACGGTCGTCTGCATTTCAACCACGTTCGTATTCCTCGTAACAACCTGCTCAACCGTTACGGCGATGTCGATGAGAACGGAAACTACACCTCACCGATTGCCAGCCCAGGACGTCGTTTCTTCACCATGCTGGGAACCCTGGTGCAAGGACGTGTCTCCCTAGATGGTGCTTGTGTAAATGCTTCCAAGATTGGTCTGCAGATTGCAGTGACCTACGGTAACCAACGCCGCCAGTTCTCCAACCCCGGCCAGGAAGAAACAGTGCTTCTGGATTACCAGCGCCACCAGCGTCGCCTCATTCCTCTCATTGCGACCACCTATGCGCAGAGCTTCTCTCAGGAAGTTCTCCTTGAGAAGTTTGATGACGTGTTTAGTGGTCGTGAGGATTCTGACGCGAACCGCGAAGACTTAGAAACCATGGCAGCAGCCTTCAAGCCACTATCTACCTGGCATGCACTCAAGACTTTGCAAGATTGTCGCGAAGCATGTGGCGGTCAAGGCTTCCTGGCAGAAAACCGTCTCACACTCCTGCGTGCAGACATGGATGTCTATGCCACTTTCGAAGGGGACAACAACGTTCTGCTTCAGCTGGTTGCTAAGCGTCTCCTGACCGACTACAGCAAAAAGTTCAAAGATGCAGATACCGGTTCCCTTGCTCGCCTCGTGATGGAGCAGGTCACCGAACGTGCTGTGACGGGATCTGGTTTGAGACGTTTGGGTCAGAACGTCCACGACTTGGGTTCGACTGCTCGTGCCGTAAAGGAACTTCGTGATCCTGACACCCAACGCGATCTGCTCACCGACCGCGTCGAGACCATGATTGCCAACATCGCTCTTGAGTTGCGTGACGCAAAGAAGAATGGCCAGGAAGCAGAAGCTTTCAACCGGAACCAAAGCGCCCTGATCGAAGCAGCTATTGCTCACGGCAACTTACTGCAATGGGAAGCATTCACTAATGCTCTCGACAAGATCACTGATGAGGGAACTCGTCAGGTTGTGACCTGGGTTCGTGACCTCTTCGGCCTCCACGTCATTGAACAAAACCTGTCCTGGTATTTGATCAACGGTCGTCTGTCTGCTCAGCGAGCTTCTGCGGTGACCGCATATGTTGATCGTTTGATCACTCGCTTGCGTCCCCATGCTCAAGACCTTGTTGATGCTTTCGGGTATGGGCAAGAGCACCTTCGAGCTGAAATCTCCTCCGGTGTTGAGCAGGCTCGACAGGACGAAGCCAGGGCTTATATGGCTGAGCTGGTTCGTTCGGGTCAAGCACCTATTCCAGAAAAATCTTCCAGATAGTAGCCTCCAAGCACACAGAAGCCGCCTGACGTATTCGCCAGGCGGCTTCTGTGTTTGGTACTTAGATCACGTGGTTTTCGTCAGATTCTTTGATCTGCTCTACTTCCACTTTGCGTGTGGATCCAAGGGACAAGGTTGCTAAGAAACCAAGTACCAAGAATCCTGCAGCAGCGAAGGCACCGTAACGTGTTCCGTCAGAGAGCGCTTGCTTGGCGTTGTCTGCAATGGGCTGTGTGGTGGGATCAGCTTCGAGCTGAACAATTGCACCACCGGCACTATCAACAACAGCAGTGACAACCTGGGTGACCTGCTCTTCAGGCAAGCCTTCAGAGGTCAGGTCATTGGTGAGTTGAATTTGCACCGAGGTGAACAAGATAGTTCCCAAGATTGCGATGCCCAGTGCCGAACCAAGCTGGCGTGAAGTGCTCTGGGTTCCGGATGCCTGACCGGATTCTTGAACGGGAACATCTTTCAAGATGACGTTGGTCAGCTGAGCGGTAGCAAGACCAACGCCCAGACCGTAGACGAACAGCCACGGAACCACATTGATCCACGAAGCAGTGGGGCTGATAGCAAAGCCGACACCAGCCACCCCCACAATCTCAAGCAGGATACCCAACCGCACCATTGTGACGGGCGATACACGACCGGAGAGGCCGCCGGCTAGACCGGAGGCAACGAATGCACCACCGGCGAGACCCAAGAGAACAAAACCGGTCTGTAGTGCGTCATACCCAATGACGAACTGCAACCACAACGGCAGCGACAAGATGATGCCGAACTCTCCCAAAGAGATCACCATGGCGGCAATGTTTCCGTTGCGGAAGGAGGCAATGGTGAACAGGTTGAACGAGATGAGTGCCGACTTGCCCTTCCGGATGCGGTTAGCACCGTGGGCGATGAATAAGGTCGACGCCAGAATAAAGACAAGGAAGAGCACAGGGATGATTGAAATCTTTCCGGGCCACGTCCAGTCACCAACTGTGAATGGCTTGTTGACTTCCCACCAGCCATAGGTGCGACCTTCAATCAGGGCAAAGACCAGAGTCGACATCGCGATGACGGAGTAGAAAGCTCCCAGCCAGTCAATGCTGCCGGTGGCAGATTCTTCCTTTGATTCCTTGACGGTCAGCAGTGCACCAATAATGATGATGATGCCCAGGGGAATGTTGATACCAAAAGCCCAACGCCAGGAGTAGTCCGTGGTTAGCCATCCACCGAGTAGGGGCCCAACGGCCACCATTCCACCGATGGTGGAACCCCAAATAGCGAAGGCGATGCCACGCTCTTTGCCCTGGAAGGTTGCATTAACCAACGAAAGTGTGGTGGGAAGGACCATCGCCCCACCGAAACCTTGCAGCACACGAGCGGCAATCAAGATGTCGCCACTTTGGGAGAATCCAGCAATCACAGAGGACACCACAAAGATTGCCATACCAAGAACCATCACCTTACGGCGGCCGAAGCGGTCGGCTAGGGCACCAAAGACGAGAAGTAACGCAGCAAAGACGAGTGTGTAGGACTCTTGAACCCACTGCACTTGGGTGCTGGTAATTCCTAAGTCTTCGATGATAGAGGGAATCGACACATTGATAATGGTCGAATCCACAATGATGAGTGAAACGGCGAGGCTGATAAATAGCAGGCCAAACCAGCGTGTGCGGGGAGAAGTCATGAATTCAATCTACTCTGCACTCGACTGCGTAGGCTGGAGGCAAGGGAGGTGAAGAACTTGGCAGAATATTACGTAGAAATAGCAGAACCTCTCGAGCCCGGCCGCAAACCACGTCAGCACCACCCCACGCGTGAGCGGGTGAGAGGAAAAGGATATTTTCGCCGCCTCGGTCCGGGTATCGTCACCGGTGCCGCCGATGATGATCCTTCGGGAATTGGTACGTATTCTCAGGTAGGTGCCGCCACCGGGAACCGATTGCTGTGGAGTGCACCCCTGCTGCTTCCCCTCGCTTTTGCCGTTCAAGAAGCCTGCGCACGTATTGCTCTTGTGACTGGACACGGTTTGGCCGGCGTCATAAAGAGGCGCATGCCTGCGCCAATTTTGTACCTGTGTCTGGCGTTGGTTGTTGTTGCCAACACAGTCAATATTTCTGCAGACCTCGGTTCTATGGCTGCGGCGTTGCAGCTTCTTGTTCCTGTTCCACAACTTCTTGGTGTGGTGCTCTTCGCTGCGATTATTGTCATCGCTGAGGTGTTCGTTCCGTACCATCAATACGCCAAGATTCTGCGCTGGTTGTGTTTATCTTTGCTGGCCTACGTGGCTGTGATGTTCGTGGCTCAGGTTGAATGGTCCCAGGTTCTCCGTGATCTCTTTATTCCTCAGTTCACCTGGAGTAAAGGTGACATCGCGTTGCTTATTGCAATTGCGGGAACAACAATTTCTCCCTACCTGTTCTTCTGGCAATCTGCTGAGGAGGTTGAGGAACGACGAAAGAGCCCACACTATCGGGTGACAGCAACACACGTTCGTGCCATGCGTGGAGACGTCTTCGCTGGGATGTTTACCGGAGTTTTTGTGATGGCTGCCATCATGATTACGGCCGCGGCGACGTTGCACAAAAATGGAATTACAAATATTCAAACAGCCGAACAAGCCGCACAGGCACTGACCCCTATTGCGGGAGATTTTGCTGGAGTGCTTTTTTTGCTGGGCATCGTGGGAACAGGTTTGCTCAGTGTTCCCGTCCTGGCAGGAGCGAGTTCCTATGCCATGGCTGAAACCTTTGGCTGGCGTGAGAGTTTAGAGAAGCGCCCCAGCCAAGCTCGGGCTTTCTATGGCGTGATTTTCTTATCCATTTTGGTGGGCCTCGTTCTCAACCTCATCGGGCTCAACCCCATGCAGTTTCTCGTCATTGCTGCAATTACCAATGGCTTGGCCGCGCCAATACTGATGGCGGTGATTTGGTGGCTTGCCAGCGATGAAAAGCTCTTGGGCAAATGGAAGAGCCCCCTGTGGTCCAGAGTGCTTCTGGGCATCGCAACTTTCACAATGGCATTGCTGCCCTTGCTGTGGTTGTTAGCGCCCTAGGCAGCTACTTCTTTCTGCTTCTTCTTGCTGAAGACAAAGAGGTAAAGAATTTCGAGGATGCCTGCAGTGTTGAGAACAAACAGCACCGTGAACCAGGGAACAGACCTCAACGACCCTGCGCGATAGAGCGCGAAGGCCTTCCAGATTGAGCTCCAGAGAACGAGCACCATGATGAGGGCAAAGAGGCCAGGTTCTTCCATGAAGAGACCTTGATCAGTGTTCATAACACCATTCTATGAAACTCACCCTGTTTGTGAGCTGAATCTCCTGCTAGCGTCGAGCAGGTGAGCACAACGTCGCGCAAAATAACCGCTGTAATCCGCTGGGGAATTTCTGCATGGGTCTTCGCAGCCATCGCCACCCAGATTTGGTCCGAGGTCGTCAACGACGCTTTTTATCCAGAGAAGTACTTCAGCTACTTCACCATCCAATCCAGCCTGATCAACATCGTCGCCTTTGCGGTCGGTGGCTGGTTAGCGTGGACTCGCGTGCAGGATACGAGACTGTTCACCATCGTTCGTGTCTCTGTTTTCTCGTATGCGATTGTCACCGGTGTGGTGTACAACCTGTTGCTGCGCAACATTCCTTCTGAGGGTTACGAACCCCCTGCGTGGTGTAACGAAAGTACGCACGTGTGGGTCCCGATTGTGATTGTGCTCGAATGGCTGTTTGCTTCTGGCCGCATCTCACTGCGCCTGAGAGCAATGTGGTGGGCATTGCTGTATCCGCTTGGTTGGGTTGCCTTCACCGTGGTTCGGGGAATGATCACAGGATGGTGGCCATACCCCTTCCTGGAGCCTGATGGCCCCAATGGTGTTGGCGGTGTAGTGGCATACATCTGTGGTATTGCCGCATTCATGGCTTTCAATGCATTTATCGCATTGCTTATTGCACGCGTGTGGGCTCGCCTGCGCTCGCAACCTTTGCACCCATAAGAGTTCTAGGCTGAAGATATGAGCGATAGGTTCGACACCGCAGAAATTCTCAAGGCCAGCTTTACAGCAGAGGATCTTCTCGACGATGATGCTCCGACAACCCTGACCGAAGATGACGCCTGGCGCCAAGGTTATCCCTATGACACCAAGATGACCAGAAAAGAGTATGAGCACCGAAAGCATGTCTTACAGGTGGAACTACTCAAACTGCAGGTGTGGATTAAGGAGACAGGTCAGCGTGTCATCCTCTTGTTTGAAGGTCGCGATGCTGCCGGCAAGGGTGGAACCATCAAACGCTTCATGGAGCACCTCAACCCTCGTGGCGCACGAGTGGTTGCTCTGGAAAAACCAACAGAACGTGAACGCACCCAGTGGTATTTCCAACGCTATGTTGAGCACTTTCCTGCGGCCGGAGAACTGGTCATGTTTGACCGCTCCTGGTACAACCGGGCAGGTGTGGAACGTGTGATGGGGTATTGCACAGACGCCGAGTATGAGGAATTCATTCGCTCTGCTCCAGAGTTCGAACGCATGCTAGCCAACTCTGGGATCAAGATTTTCAAGTTTTGGTTCTCGGTTGGTGAAGCAGAACAGCGCCGGCGTTTTCTTGAACGTCGCACTGACCCCGTTAAAAGATGGAAGCTTTCCCCCACGGATTTAGCGTCCCTAGATAAATGGGATGCCTACACCGAAGCCAAAGAGGCAATGTTTAGAGCCACAAGCACGGATGTTGCACCGTGGACGGTGGTGAAGTCCAACGATAAGAAACGTGCACGTCTTGAGGCAATGAAGTGGGTTCTTAATGCTTTCGATTACGAGGGCAAAGATTCCAGCGTGATCGGTGAAAATGACTCACTGATTATCGGTAGCCCTGCAGATGTTTATGACCAGGGTGAATCACCTACAACGGCTATCCCTGTTGTCACGAAGCTGAGATAGACCCGATGCCTCTCAATCACGAAGCTCAGGCTTCCATCGAATTTTTCTCCCGACCTCGTGCAAGCAGGGCTGAACGGAAAGTGTTGGGGGAGCACTTGCGAGAACAAGTTCCCCTCGAAAGTCATGCTCAGCTGCCTGCGCCAGAACGCAGAGCTGATGCACTGACTATTCTTCGCAGTCAAGAAACAGTCCGCGAACCCACGCTCGTTCCGCTTCGTTATGAGCGAATGTCACAGAATCCCTTTGCCCATCTCCGTGGGGCTGCTGCTGTGATGGCACACGATCTTTCCCTGCAACCCACGAGTGGTATTGAAGTGCAACTGTGCGGAGATGCTCACTTAGCGAACTTTGGCATGTTTGCCTCACAAGAACGCAGTCTTGTTTTTGACCTCAATGATTTTGATGAAACGTCACCCGGACCATTTGAATGGGATGTTAAGCGCTTAGCAGCGAGCTTTGCTTTAGCTGCTCGCAACAACGGATTGAGCAGGGACGAACAGTTCACTGCGTGCCAGATTGCGGCCCAGTCTTATCGCGAATGGATGGCCGCCTTTAGTGAGCGTAAGACACTTGATCTATGGTTCGCCAAAGTGGATGTGAAGTGGATGATGTCTCAGATGAAAAATTCTGACATTCGCGACATGTTTGAAAAAGCAAGCAATAAGGCCAAGAAGAAAACAGTTGATTCTGCCGTGGACAAGCTCACTGAGGTTGTTGATGGTCAGCGACGGTTCCGTTCCGACCCACCGCTGTTGACCCCCATTGATGATGTGGAATTAGGAACCGTGGTTGAAGCGCTTGCGCCTGTGTTCACTGATTACATCACTACTTTGCAACCCGACAGAGCTGTATTACTTTCTCGTTACTCCTTCAAACACTTAGCTTTCAAAGTCGTCGGTGTGGGATCTGTTGGAACACGAGCGTATGTCATTTTGCTGGAATCCGGTGATGGGGAGCCGCTGATTCTTCAGGCTAAGCAGGCGGGCGCATCCGTGTTGGAGCCATATGTGGGGGAGAGTGTTTTTGCTAATGCAGGTGAGCGGGTCGTGGTGGGTACCCGTTTGATGCAGGCAACGGGAGATCCATTCCTTGGCTGGTGCCACGGTGGTACTGCAGTGCCACATGATTTCTACTTCCGCCAGCTGTGGGATATGAAGGGTTCGATTGATGTCGCCAAGTTGGATGTTGACGGCATTAATTCCTATTCCCGCATTTGCGGTGCAGTTCTCGCTAGGGCACATGCCCGTGCTGGTGATGCCTCGTTCATCACGGGATACTTAGGCACCTCAAAGACCTTTGATAGAGCCATCGCTGAGTATGCCCTGGGCTATGCCGATATTTCAGAGCATGATTATCAACAACTCGTCACTGAATTGGCAGCACAATGACCTCACCAGCATCGGTAGTTTCTGACATCACAATTCCGCTGGAATCTGGTGAACACATTCCTGGAAGGCTTGCCGTCCCATCCGGGAGGGGCCCTTTTCCCGCGGTGGTGATTGTGCACGAGGTTTTCGGTATCGATGAATCAATGACAGCCCACATCACTCGCATGGCCAGTGCGGGCTACCTTGTTCTCATGCCGGATCTCTATAGCAGGGGTGGAATGCGGAAATGTTTGAAAGCGACATTCCGCGCACTGGTGGATGGAACCGGTCAGGCATACCTGGATATTGAGGCTGCAAAAAACTATCTCCTATCCAGGCCTGATTGCACCGGCAAGATTGGCGTCATGGGCTTTTGCATGGGCGGCGGCTTTGCGTTGCAACTGGTGAATAAAGGCTATGACGCTGCAGCGGTGAACTATGGTCAAGCCGCGAAAGACCTCGATGCCCAACTACAGGGATCCTGCCCGATTGTGGCTAGTTTCGGCGGTAAAGACCTCTCCCTCAAGGGTGCTGGGCCACAGCTGGAGGCTGCGTTGACCAAAGCAGGTATCGCGCACGATGTGAAGGTTTACCCGGAAGCATCCCACGCATTTATGAACCCCACGCAAGCAGGACCAAAAGCTTTGCGGCCACTGATGAATACCGTAGTTGGGTTCAAGCCACGACCTGAGGAAGCAGCCGACGCCTGGCAGCGCATCGAGCGCTTCTTTGGCGAACATCTCGCCTGATGCGCGCCATTAAGCTGGAGGGGTGACTACACCCCAGCTTCCCGATCGCTCCAAGGCGCTGATGGACGCGCTCTCTAAGCGCGTCGTCATCGCTGATGGCGCCATGGGAACCATGCTGCAAGATCACAACCCAAGCCTGGAAGACTTTCAGCAGCTCGAGGGGTGTAACGAGATACTCAATGTGAGCCGCCCGGATATTGTCACCGCGGTTCATGATGCCTACTTCGAAACAGGAATTGATTGTGTTGAAACCAACACCTTTGGTGCCAACTGGTCCAACTTGGGTGACTATGGCATTGAAGATCGAATCACTGAGTTAGCACAGGCCGGGGCAGAAATAGCTCGAGCAAGCGCTGAAAAGTTTGAAGCCCAAGATGGTCGCATGCGATGGGTGCTGGGATCAATGGGGCCGGGAACAAAACTTCCCAGCCTGGGTCACACCACTTATGCCCACCTCAAAGCAACATTTGCTGAAGAAGCAGTCGGACTCATCCGCGGTGGGGCTGATGCTTTCCTAGTTGAAACCTCTCAAGATCTGTTACAAACCAAAGCTGCGGTTAACGGTTGTAAGCAAGCCATCGACGAAGAGGGCATCAAGCTCCCCATTTTTGTTGAGGTCACCGTGGAGACCACCGGAACCATGTTGATGGGTTCCGAGATTGGTGCAGCACTGACGGCCCTCGAGCCGCTAGGCATTGACATGATCGGGTTGAACTGCGCCACCGGTCCTGCCGAAATGAGCGAGCACCTCCGTCAACTGTCGAAGAATTCCACCGTTCCGGTCATGGTGATGCCCAACGCAGGTTTGCCAGAACTCACCGCCGATGGTGCTCGCTATCCACTTGGGCCAGAAGAGTTGGCAACCGCTCACGAACAGTTTGTGAAAGAGTTTGGTCTTGCTCTGGTTGGTGGATGTTGTGGGACAACTCCCGCACACCTCAAAGCTGTGGTTGACCGTGTTGGTGGGATGAAACTCTCGCCACGCAACCCTCAGCATGAAGCAGGTGTGGCAAGCCTCTACCAGCACGTCCCGTTTGACCAGGACAACACCTTCCTCGCTATTGGCGAGCGAACCAATGCCAACGGCTCCAAAGCGTTCCGTGAAGCGATGCTTGAGGGTCGTTGGGATGACTGTGTCGAGATTGCCCGAAAGCAAGTTCGTGACGGTGCCCACCTTCTTGATGTGTGCGTGGACTACGTCGGTCGCGATGGCACCGATGACGCCCGCGAAATCGTGTCACGATTCGCGAGTGCGTCGACGCTGCCATTAGTCATCGACTCCACAGAACCTGCCGTGCTGCAAGCGGGAATGGAACTAATTGGTGGTCGCCCAGTTGTGAACTCGGTCAACTTCGAAGATGGCGATGGACCTGATTCTCGTTTTGGCAGAATTATGCCGCTGGTGAAAGAACACGGCGCAGCCGTGATTGCTCTGACCATCGATGAAGAAGGTCAGGCACGCACCACTAAAGACAAAGTGCGCATTGCGAGTCGTTTGATTGACACCCTCGTTAACGACTGGGATATGCGCGTAGATGACATTATCGTTGATGCTCTCACCTTCCCCATCGCAACCGGTCAGGAAGAAACCAGGCGCGATGCCATTGAAACTATCGAAGCCATTCGCCAGATCAATGCCAAATACCCGGGGATTCACACCACATTGGGTGTCTCCAACGTTTCCTTTGGTTTGAACCCCGCCTCGCGTGCTGTGCTCAACTCGGTTTTCATCCACGAGGCAGTCGAGGCTGGCCTCGACTCTGCCATCGTGGATGCAGCCAAGATTGTTCCCCTGGCTTCCATCCCTGAGCAGCAGCGCAAAGTCGCCCTGGATTTGGTCTGGGACCGGCGAGAATACGATGCTGAGGGAAACCTCACCTATGACCCACTTGCCACCATGTTGGATCTCTTTGATGGTGTTGATTCAGCCAGTTTGAAAGATGCGCGTGCTGCAGAACTTGCCGCGCTTCCTGTGGGAGAGCGCCTCGAGCGCCGCATTATTGACGGCGAATCGAAAGGCCTCGACGAGGACCTCGACCTCGCCCGCGCCGAAGGTACTTCAGCACTCGACATCATCAATAACCACTTGCTGGCTGGCATGAAGGTGGTCGGTGAGCGCTTTGGTAGCGGTGAAATGCAGCTTCCATTCGTGCTGCAGTCCGCAGAAGTGATGAAGACCGCTGTGGCGTTGCTCGAACCTCATATGGAAAAGAGCGACGAAGCGGGCAAGGGAACCATCGTCCTGGCCACCGTCCGTGGTGACGTTCACGACATTGGTAAAAACTTGGTGGACATCATCCTCACTAACAACGGCTACGACGTCATCAATATCGGCATCAAAAAAACCATCAACGAAATCATTCAGGCTGCGGAAGAAAACAATGCTGATGTGATCGGGATGAGTGGTTTGCTGGTGAAGAGCACCGTGGTGATGAAAGAAAACCTTGAAGAACTCACCAGCCGTGGTTTGGGAACCAAGTGGCCCGTCATTCTCGGTGGTGCTGCCCTGACCCGAACTTTCGTAGAGGATGATTTAGCTTCTATGTTCGATGGCACCGTGCGATACGCACGCGATGCCTTCGAAGGTTTAGCCCTGATGGAACCACTGGTTGCCATCAGTCGTGGTGCTGATCCTGACAGTGTTGGGCTACCTCAACTCAAGAAGCGTATTCACAAGCAGAGCCTGCTGGAAGTAACCGAACCTGAGAACATGCCAACCCGTTCGGATGTGGCATTGGATAATCCCGTCCCCACACCACCATTTTGGGGAACACGCATCGTCAAGGGTATTGCGCTGGCTGATTATGCGGCTTTCCTCGATGAACGTGCCACGTTCATGGGGCAGTGGGGTCTCAAACCCAGTCGCGCCGATGACGGAGCCAGTTACGACGAGTTAGTCGAGACCGAAGGTCGCCCTCGCCTGCGTTACTGGCTTGATCGTATCCTTGCCGAGGGCATGATGGATGCCTCGGTTGTCTATGGTTACTTCCCTGCCGTGTCTGAAGGAGATGATCTCGTCATCCTCAACCACGGCGATGATCCTCAAGGAATTCTGGGCCAACCAGGACTTTTAGCACCAGATGGGGGCTCAGAGCAGCTTCCAGGCGGGGGAGCCCTTGGCACTGACCGCCTGCGATTTACCTTCCCACGCCAACGTCGTGATCGTCACTTGTGCCTCTCTGACTTCGTCAAGTCTCGAGAAAGCGGCCACGTAGATGTTGTGGGATTCCAGCTGGTCACCGTTGGTGCCACTGTCGACCAGTTCACCGCCAAAATGTTCGCAGAAAACGCATACCGCGACTATATGGAGCTCAACGGTTTAGCAATGCAGCTCACTGAGTCGTTAGCGGAGTTCTGGCACTCCCGAATGCGCGAAGAACTGGGATTCAAGGCTGAAGATCCTGATGATCTCGCAGGAATGTTCAAGCTCAACTACCGAGGTGCTCGCTTCTCCCTGGGATACCCCGCATGCCCTGATATGGAAGACCGCCGCAAGGTTGTTGAGTTACTACGGCCAGAACGTGTAGGCGTTGAACTGTCCGAAGAACTGCAGTTACATCCAGAACAGTCCACCGACGCTTTTGTATTCCACCACCCCGAGGCTAAATACTTCTCCGTCTAACTGAGAAACCTTCGGAGAGGGCAATTGATGCCCAACACCCAATAATTCGCATATGTCAAAATATGTACATAATAAATACACAAAATTATGTACATATTTACTACACTCTAGACATGTGGTACTCAAACCCCGATGTCATCGTCAGTGTTGCCGATGCTAGAGAGAATATTTCGAAGATTTTGAAGACTTTTCGGGCAGACCCGAATGCTCTTCCTGTGGTTTTGGGTGCGCACCGCAAACCTGAAGCGGTCATCGTTCCCTACAAGGACTACATAGCTGGCCGGAGGGTTCTTCAAGGCGGATCTGGCAACGTCAGTATGGAAGCCCTTGGCGAAATGAGCGAGGTTCTCCACAAACTGGCTGCCATGAACAACATCGATGAGTTGGCCATCTTTGGGCCCGCACTAACAGACTCACTGACAGAAAATGATCCTCTCGACATGTTGGTGGGACCTAGTGCTCAGGCCACATATTTTGACCTGGTGCAGTTTGCCACCGAGATGGAGTTGGTTCTGCGCAGGTTTGTCAACGTTGTCAACCGCGACGGATTACACCCCATCTCGGATGCACACATCCTCGAAGAAGCTGTGTATATCTAGAGTTTTGCTCGACGCAGGGCTTTCAAAGCCGGGGCACCAATGAGGGCAAGTCCGATTGCAGTTGTGATGGCGCGAACAGTGTCCCAGGTGAGGGTTGACGTCAGGAGCGTATAAACCACAAAATGGCTGAGGTTCTCAAACAGGCTGCCACCTGGAACGTAACTGATATCTGTTGCTGGCCCTACGCCAAATGGCCAGAACCAGAGGTTCATGATCGCGCCGAATAGATACGAGGCGCATACGCCGTAAAGCACCAGAACCACAATTTCTTTGCGACGGGATGATTTATCTGTGGGCGGGGTACTTCGCCCAGGCAGCAACCCAGCACCTGCACCCACCCAGCCGGCAGCAAACATTTGGAAAGCGGTCCACGGACCAAATCCGCCCCACAGCACAGAAGACAGTGCGATGGTGAGCATGCCGAGAAGAAAACCAAAGCGTGCACCAAAAGCACGACCGCCCAGAATCAGCACAATAAAGACAGCTTCAAAACCTCCCACTCCCGTGCTGGCAATGCGCACGGCTGTGCCCACGGCGGTCAGCAAACCCAAGAGGGCAAGAGTTTTGGAACTAGTAATGCTGCCATCAAGAATCAGCGACATCACGACAACCAGCAGTGGAACAACAGCAAAGACAACAAAAGGAACGGCGGCTTGGGTTTGGGTGGGAAGAGCAGAAGTGAACAGTGGCCAGGCAAAAGCAGCAAGTGCCAGGAGCGAGGCTGCCACCATAAGGCTCGTTCTCGTTGAACTCAGTCGCGTCATCATGCGTTCACCTGCTCGGGGTGAATTAGTGTTCCCTCGGCCACGGTGAAGATTTGCGCGTGAAGACTGCGCGCAAATTCACCATCGTGCGTAGCAAAAACCACAACAGTTCCCGTTTCGGCAACACAGCGCAGAACCTCTGCCATGGCAGAGCGTGAGTGAGGATCTAAACCTCGAGTGGGTTCGTCAATGGTGATGACACCTGGTTTCCAACTGAGTTGAAGAGCAATAGCTAGAGCACGTTGTGTTCCCGCAGATAAGTCACGAGGATGTGTTCTCAACAACTCCGGCGATAAAACATCACGAGATAACAGAGAGCGGAAGGTGAGCTTGGTCAGTCCCGTGTTGGCAGGAACACCAGCAATCTTGTCGGCATACTCAAGTTCTTCCGCCAAGCTTTCGGTCATGAACAGCCAAGAGGCCTCTTCGGGAACAGCTGCGATTCGGCTGACCTTTTGTGTTGCAGGAAGGGTCGATAGGTCTGTTCCCAACACTTCCACCACTCCAGCGGACTGTGTGTTGCTGAGTGCAGTTAGGAGCGATGTTTTTCCCACTCCGTTTGCGCCAGTGAGCGCGATGATCTCTCCCGTGCGTGCAGTGAAGGTGACATCACTCAAGACCTTCTTTTCACCGTGAGTAACTTCTAAGCCGTTGACGGCAAGAACCTGATCGGAGCTTGTCAACGGAAAAGTACGAGCAGGAAAGCTTGAAGCAGGAACAAATTTTCCTTCGGTAACTTTTCCAGCTTCAAGCACGAGCCAGCGAGGATCGAGACTCTCTAAAGCAGAAGTGTGGTGTTCAGAGAGCACGATGGTCATACCTGCGGCGCGGAGGTGATCCAGAATGTCGATGAGCTCAGACACTGACGCAGAATCAAGATCTGCTAGCGGCTCATCAAGTAACAGAATGTGGGGTGATGTCGCCAGTGCACTCGCGAGAGCCACCCGAGTTGCCTGACCAGCTGAGAGCATATCCACAGGTACGTCTGCATAGTCACAAAGACCATATATACCCAGGAGCTCTTCAATTCGGGAAGGAATGATTTCCTTGGTTTCACCGTGGAGGCGAAGAGTGTATTCCAGTTCTTCCCGTGCCGTGGATGCGGTGAAACTGAGGCGAACATTTTGGGGAACAAAACCAATGAGCTTTGCGGTGTCGCGCGGCGGTACATGAAGGCGGTCAACGCTACCCAGGCTGAGAGTACCTGTAGCTATGCCCGCATGGAAATGCTGGCTGAGGCCAGCGATGCTCTCTAAAAGAGATGTTTTTCCAGACCCTGTTGCACCCGTCAGCACGGTCACAGTGCCTGGGGCAAAAGAAACGGAAACATTGTTCAACACGGTGTGATTACCGAAGCTCAGAGAATATTCATCGAATGTGATGGGACTTGGAGTGGCCTCGCGAAGCTGTTCTTGCGAAGCAAAACCTTTAAGTTCCATTGCGGCAGCTGCGGCGACTGACTTTTCAACGGTGTGCTCGAGCACGGGAACGACCACGGCAAAACGAGAGGAGATTCCGCGCAGGGTTCGATACGTGTTGATCTTCTTTACTTGAGCAAGCAACGTGGGGAAGCTTGCCAACGCAATCATCAGCGCTGTTCCAACAGAACGCGAATACTTCAATCCTGAAAGGGAGATCAGCAGCTTCCTGAAGTCAATGAGAGAGCTCAATAAACCGCAGGCAATGATGACGGCCGCAAAAGGGAGGGCAAGCAGTGCCGCTTGCCCCACAGCGGTCCAACTGAATGATCCAAAGAGCAGGCGATAAATAATACGCAGTGCAATAAAGAAGCCGGCAAACGACAGACTCACCCACAAGGGTGTCCATCGTGAGCGACCGGGCAACATTATTCGCTCACGGGAGTGGGGGTGCTGTCACCGGTGGTGAAAACCAACCCGAGAGACTCACCCTTCTTGATAGTGAGATCGCCCAAACCAGACTGGGCATATTCCCACTGGCCGCCGGCAGATGATTTCTGCCACAGCGCCCAGTAGGCAAATGCGGGAGGCATATCTGCACAGGATTCAATAAATTCTGCTTGACCTTCAACAACAACTGGTTCAGTCGGAGAGGGCAGTCCATTGACTCGGCAGACAATCGCGTCGCCGTAGGTAGCTGTTCCTTCGGTTTCGAACCCGGCCTCGTGAACAACATCGATTGCTTTGGCGGAGTCACCAGAGATATCAACACAGGTCGTACTTCCGGTTCCATCGAGAACACCAAAGTTCACAACGACTTCAACGCCGTTGCATCCTGAAGTTTCTTCAGGGGTTGTTACGGCCGGGGCCGAAGAGCAGGCGGTGAAAGTGAAGGCAAGCAGCAGACCACTGGTTACCAGAAGAGCGCGGGGGATAGACATGGGTTCTCCAGAGATAAATACAGTACGCAGCTGGAGGCTTCCTTTGATGTGCGCGGTGGTATTAGTTTATCCAGACCGCTGAGGCACTATTGCGTAGAGTAAAGATATGACTGAACACGAACTACTTGAGCTGTGGAACAAGGCTCGTTTCCACATAGTTGTTTCTCAATTTGCGCCAACCTTCTTGCTCATTGTCACCGTGGGCCTCATTACCCTCGGCTTAGCATCAGCACCGCTGTTCCTCACCCTGGCAACAGTCGGAATTTTGCTTGCTTCTGGAATTTTGGGTGCGCTTGCTCAGTACTCCAGCGCAACACAAGCACAAGCTATCGCAGAAGATTTGGCAGCGGTGAAGAACCCATCAGCAGCAACTCGACAGGTTATTGCTTTTTCACAATGGCTCAACGTTGTTCGTTTTGTGACGCCAACAATCTTTGTGTTGATTTTCTTACTGCTAACAGCAGTTTTGCTTGTGGGCTAGAACCCGAAGTCTCCAAAATCACCAAAACCGGCGTCACCGAATCCGGCATCTCCCATACCAGGGTCGCCAAATCCTCCATCAGCTGAGATGGTTTCATTTGCGCCAAAATCTGAACCAGGATCGCCACCAGTGTCAGCACCTGCCGTGTCAGCTCCCATATCCATGGGCATGAAGGCAGTCATCAAACTTGATGCGATGACATAACCGGCAACGCTTCCCAGAAGCGAGCTAGCAAACATGGATCCAAAACCAGGAGCTGCACCTGCTTGTCCCAGTGTGCGTTCCATCGTTCCAGGCTGACGCATTTCAGAACGTGTAGCTGACACTGCCAGAGCACGTGGCTCCTCGCTCAGGGGAGCCTCCCCAGCAGGTGCGTCTGCACTGAGCTGGGTGTAAAGCATGTGACGCTGTTCGGGGGTGAGCTTGCTAAAAGCTTCCTCATGCACCTGTTCTATTGCTTCAGGGGAAGCCGTGCGCAGCAGGTAGCGGTATCGCTCAACAGCTATCTCGTCTTCGTTGCGAGCAGCACTCGCCTGACGAACCTGCTGTGTGGTGCGACGATATTCTTCGTCTTGGTTAGTTCCAAAGAGTTTGTCGAGAAATCCCATGGCAACAATGTATGGCGAATTGCTGAAAGATTGCCGAAAGATTCTTAGGAGTGAGCTGGTGTCTCCCGGGGAGCCCGAGCATCTGCCATCGCCCGGATAATGAAACCGACCACAGCGCCGGTAATGGCTATGGGAGCTATAGCTTCCCCGGCGCCACCTATCAGCACTGCGGCAAGAAGAGCACTAGTTGCAGGTAGTTTCAGAAAAGCTGCAGAAGCTCCAGCAATACCTGCAGCCGCAAATGCGCTCACAGGTGAGCCAGGGAAATGAAGGCTTACCAGCACTCCCACCGCAACACCCAAGAAGGTGATGGGGAAGATAGGTCCGCCACGGAAACCTGAGCCCAAGGTCAGGGAATAGATTGCTGTCTTGGCCAGCAGCACAACAATCACCACAACCACAGAGCTCTCGGCAATGAGGCCAGACATTCCGCTGTTTCCGCTAAAGAGCAGCTGGTTGAGTGGAACACCAAAGTAAGACTGTCCAACAAATACCAGCGCAATGATGATGGCAACAGAAATAAACAGTGTAGGAGCAAACATCTTGTCAGAGAAGGCTTGAACACGACCACCCAAGGCACGGGTAGACAGTGCAATCAGTCCGGCCAGCACAGCGACCAACACTGCTCCAAGAAAATCGCCGGGGTTGATGGTGGTGTAGTCAGGAATTCCGTGCACAGCTAGTGGGTGCCCCGCGAAGCCAGGAAAATTCCAGATACCTATTTGCACGACATAACTTGCCGCCAAGGCTGTCATTACGGGGATGACTAACACGTAGGGGACAACTCCCAGGGCAGCAAATTCCAAAATCATGAACGCAGTAATAAAGGGGTTACCGAAAACTGCACCTATGGCTGCAGCACCGGCAATAAACATCGCCGCTTTCCTGGTCTGCTCGTCTTTATTGCGGGTGAATACAAACGCAAGGCTCGTGCCCAAGATGATCAGTGGCGCCTCAGGACCTAGTGATGCTCCTGCAATCAAACTCACAAACGCAGTGAGCAAGATGGCTGGAGCGAAGCCACCAGGAGTATCAAAGTGGAACCCCGTCAACGGGCCAGGGCCTGCATGACCAGGCATCTTGCGAATGAAGATAATCAACACCGCAGCAACGATTAAGAAGATTCCTGCAAGCCACCAGGGTGCTTCGGTGAATCCCAGTGCGTGAGGAATGACCCCGTACAGAAACTCTTGGCCAAGCTCGACAAGCGTGAGAAAAGCCGTTGCAGCTAACGCCGCAAGAACACCAAAGATGGCGGGCATGACTAAAAGTGAGAGGAGCTGTTTCCCCGGAGAAGTCTTCATTCCTTCATTGTGGCGGGAAAGTTGACGTCATACTCCAAAAAACACAAAAGCCTCCGAATAAATCAGAGGCTTCCAGTGGTGGCTCCGACGGGCGTCGATCCCGTGACCTCACGATTTTCAGTCGTGTGGAGGACGATTCTGATGAATGAGTTTCAGTTACAAACCCATATATTACCTATTTCTATGGTGCTACTCGTTGACTTCAGTCGGGTTTGTTCTGAGGGTTTTATGGGCATCGACAATTCAGTTTCAAACAAGGATTGCTATAGCTCGGCTTCAATACCGGCAATGACAAATTTCTCTAAAGACGCTGCTTCAGTAATGAAAGGCTTTCCTGAATCTATTCGTTCTGCAGCAGAGGTTATCGCAGCAAAAATTAGGCTGACCTGAGAAGAAGGATCCTCGATACCCAACTCTTTTAGTGGCGAGATAAGGCTCGTAAGAAAGTAGCCGTGCATTGCCATTAGTTCGCCACGTTGTTCTTCACGCAGATTTTTGACGGAGATTTCTCTGACGACGCGGTGTTCTTTACTTGCCATGTGGGCGAGGGAGTAGTGAATCCACAGACGCACTTGTTCCATTGGCTCTTGTTCGGCCGAGACAATACGGTCGATCTCATTGCTGAGATCTGCCATGTCGTTGATGAGTAGTTCACCAAGAATGTTTTCTCGGGAGGAGAAATACTGATAAATCGCAGGACGTGACAATCCAGTTACTTGAGCGATTCGCGCCATGGAAATTCCCTCAATGCCGGATGAATCTAGCAACTCGAGAGCAGCCGTCAAAATCGCGTCTCTGCGGATATCTGCAATCGGGGAAATCATGATGGTTAATCCTATAAGCGTGCGGTTATAACGCTTTCAGTAATTTCTCAGCTTGAGCGCAGTTTCACTTGTTGCGCAGCGACTGACGCTGCCTTGGCAATTTTGTCCACGTCGTCATCTGTCAAAGCACCGGAGACAAACCACGCCTCAAATGCCGATGGAGGTACCGAAATTCCCTGTTCAAGAAGCGAATGGAAGAACACCGCAAATGCCGAAGTGTCCTGCTTTTTTGCATCATCAAAGTTACTGACGTTTTGAGAAGTGAAGAAGAAGGAAAAGAGGTTTCCCGCCTGCTGAAAACTGTGTTCGACATCTGCTGCGGTTAAGGCATTGGAGATAGCGGAACCCACTTCACGAGCTCTGGAATCAAGTGACAAATAAAGCTCAGAGTCACACAGTTCTAGCGTTGCCAGACCGGCAGTGGTGGCCACAGGGTTACCGCTCAGTGTGCCTGCTTGGTATACAGAACCGCTTGGGGCGAGAAGTTCCATGACGGAAGCAGAGCCACCCACGGCAGCCAACGGCATACCTCCGCCAATGACCTTGCCGAAGGTAAAGAGGTCAGGAGTCCAGGCTTCTTCAAGCCCAAACTTTCCCCACCATCCACCGTGAGAAATACGGAAGCCCGTCATGACCTCATCCAAGATGAACAGCGCACCGTTTTTCTTCGTGATATCCGAAAGGAATTTGTTGAAGCCTGGCGAAGGTGGAACAACGCCCATGTTGGCAGGAGTTGCTTCGGTGATGACAGCGGCAATGTCAGAACCTCGCTCAGCGAAGAGTCGATTCATGGCCTCAACATCATTGAAGGGAACAACAATGGTGTCTTGGGTTTGTCCTTGGGTGACTCCTGGAGAGTTGGGTAATCCAAGGGTTGCAATTCCGGAACCTGACTGAACCAACAAGGAATCACTGTGACCGTGGTAGCAGCCCGCAAACTTCACAATGAGATTGCGACCGGTTGCTGCACGAGCAAGACGAACAGCTGTCATCACAGCTTCTGTTCCGGAGGAAACAAAACGCACACGCTCACAGGCAGGAACGCGGGCAGCAATTTCTTCCGCGAGGAGTACTTCGCCGGGGCCTGGTGCACCAAAAGAGAATGACTTCTCCATTGCTGACTTCACACGGCTCACAACATGAGGATGTGCATGTCCCACAATCATGGGACCCCACGAACCCACAAGGTCCACGTATTCGTTGCCGTCAACATCCCAGATCTTTGAGCCTTCGCCCTTAACGAAGTAGCGAGGAGTGCCACCTACCGATTGAAATGCGCGAACAGGTGAACTCACGCCCCCAGGAATAATGCGCTGGGCACGGTTGTGCCATTGGAGAGAAGTCTCAAAAGTGGTCATGATTGCTCTTTCAGTTTTTGGGCAAATTCAAGTGCCCAGTAGGTGCAGATAATGTTTGCTCCAGCTCGCTTGAGGGCATAAAGCAGTTCGAAAATGGTTGCCTCGCGTGGGATTACACCTTGGGCAGCTGCTGTTTCAACCATGGAATACTCCCCCGAAACCACATAGGCGGCCACTGGCTTGGAAGAAAGTTGCGCTGCCTGGGTGAGAACATCCATATATGCGAGTGCAGGTTTCACCATCACCATGTCTGCGCCCTCTTCAAGGTCCAAGAGAATCTCTTCTGCACCTTCTTTGGTCCGACGGAAGTCTTGTTGATAGGTTTTGCGGTCGCCTGAGAGTTGTGATTCAACAGCGTTTCGGAATGGCCCATAGAAGTTCGAGGCATACTTAGCGGCGTAGGCAAGGATTCCTGTGTTTACAAACCCACGAGCATCCAGGCCAGCACGAATAGCTGCTACCTGTCCGTCCATCATTCCGCTGGTTCCCAGAAGATCAGCTCCTGTTTCTGCAAGGACTGATGCCATCGCTATGTAGTGCTCAAGCGTCGCATCATTATCGACAGCACCCGAGGAGTTCAACACTCCACAATGGCCGTGATCGGTGAACTCATCCAGGCACAAATCCGCCACAAGAACAAGCGCATCTCCCACGTGCTCACGTGCTGCTTTGATAACTCGAGACAAGATTCCCTCGGAGAGGCATGCCTGACTTCCTGTCTCGTCTCTATGCTCTGGAACAGCAAAGAACATGACAGAAACAATTCCGGCGGCAATCGCGTCATCGAGGACGTGAAGGAAAGTTTCTTCAGTATGTTGGAGCACCCCAGGCATTCCTTTGATCTCCCGTGGTTTAGTAATCCCCTCTTTCACAAAGACGGGGAGCATGAGATTCTTTGGGCTTAATGTGACATCTGCAACGAGCTCGCGCATCGCTGGGGTAGTCCGGAGCCGACGTGGGCGGTTAATCATGAACTGTGTGCTTTCAGATATTCGGAGATGGTCAAAGCAACAGTTTCAGGGCTTGGGTCAGCTGATACCGCAGATACGTTCAGGCCCAGTACCTCGGCTTGGGTAGCTGTTGTGCGCCCAGCACAAAACACTGGAAGATCAACATTTCCGTTGAAATCAACGAACGCTCGCGCAGCGCTAGGGGAGCGGAGCAGCACAGCGGAAATCTGACCTCCAGCGATTTGCTCAACAGATGCAGGAAGATGTGTGACGGCTTCCGTCGCGTAAATCACTTCTTCAATGAGCTCAAATCCCCGTGTAATGAGGGTCCGTGAGAGAGACTTCATCGCTATTGAGCTGGAGGGAATGATGACCGGACACGGTTCTGTTTGCGCAATAACCGCCGCTAAAGACTGTGAGTCTGCTTCCAGGGCACGAAGTACATTCACCGCTCCCACGTCACGCAATTGCTGTTCTGTTTGAGCACCGATGGCAGCTAATCTAAGTTCAGGTTGTGACTGAATAATCTGTGGAAGTTCATCCGGATTAAGTTCGGCCTGAAAAAAGGACAACGCATTAGTCGACGTAGCGACGAGCCATTTCTTTCCCGGCGCAATTAATGCGTCGCGCATTCGTGCGACACCCACTGGGTTATGCGCCTTGGTAATGCTCAGATAGGGGTCGACAATGCTCTCGATTCCATACGTGGCAAGCGCTGATTGATCAACATCATTTCTATTAGCACGGATGAGGAGGATGCTCATTTCCACGCCACCCTTTCTGCGATAGGGCTTACCTTCAACCGGGAAGCAATCTCCAGACCTAATTCGCTTGCCTGAGAGTATTCATCTATCCCAAGCTCAGCGCTAAGTTCTACTCGCTTGGACTCTCCGGTACTTTCCACAGACAACTCTGCACGGAGGGTGAGGGTTCCCTGATCCCACGAGGCCCAAGCTCCAATTGCTGTGGCGCAACCAGCATCGAGACCAACTAAGACGTGACGTTCTGCAGTGACAATGAGTCGAGTCTCTCTGTCATCGAGAACAGCGAGGAGCTCTCGGATCTCAAAATCTTCAGAGCGGCATTCAATAGATAACGCGCCTTGACCCGCTGCCGGGATGAAGTCCGTGTTGTCAAAGATTTCACACACCACATCTGCCCGTCCGATACGGTTCAGCCCTGCCATGGCGAGCAGGGTGGCATCGAACCCTCCCTGTTCCACCTTGGCAATTCTGGTATCGATATTTCCACGGATGGACATCACGGTCAGATCGGGTCGTAACTGCCGAATACGTGCTGTGCGTCGGGGTGAAGAAGTTCCGATGACAGCCCCTGCAGGCATTTGCATGAGCGTGATATTTCCTCGGCTGATGAAACCATCTCTCGAATCTTCACGGAGAGGAATACAAGCTGTGTCAATTCCTGGAAAGGGCTGAGCGGGGAGATCTTTCATCGAATGCACAATGAAGTCGACTTCATGCGAGAGGAGTGCATCGCGTAAAGCCGAGACGAACAGACCCGGAGTCTTTGCTTGATTGAGCGGTTCGGTGCTGATATCGCCCTGCGTCTGGATCAGTACTTCCTCAATCTGAAGATCGGGATACTTCAGGCATAGCTGGGAGGTAAAGAGTCGGGTCTGGGTGAGAGCCAAAAGACTTCCTCGGGTGCCCACACGTAATTTAGTCACGCTCATTCACCTCGATGTTGAACAGGAGTCGAACAGCATTGATGTAGTCGTCGTGATTACCATCAACAGCGAGCTCTTTGGCCTTCACTGAGGGCGCATGCAAGATTGCATTTGTGACCTTGCGCAGGGACTTCTGCACTTCCTCGGCAGCTGAATTCCCGGACTTTCGTCTTACGCTTTCAATCTCTTCATCAACCCAGAGACCGATGTGTGAGCGGAGAGCGGCAACGACAGGATCAATGCTCCGAGACGCCATACTGTTTTCAAAATTCGTCACAGCAGTATGAATTATTTCTCTTGCAGTGAGGACAGAATCAATGTGTTCTTGAGGAGCCCGATGTTTGATCTGCTCAAGATCAATCACACTCGTATGCTCAAGTTGAGAAACTTCGGGCGCGACATCTTTCGACAGTGATACATCGATGAGGACTAAATCTGGCTTGCCAGATCGGTGGGCGAGTACTTCCTGTGCAAGAGTTACATCGACGGCATACCCAGTTGCGCCACTTGCGCTAACGATGAGATCTACCTCTGCCATGACCTGGACAAGTTGGTCTTTGCTCACGGGAGTTGTTTCATGGTTTTCTGAAAACTTCTCTGCCCGTCCCGCACGTGAATACACAAAGATGTTGTCAACGCCGAGTCGTTGAATTGCCGCAGTAACTACTCTGGAATATGCACCGGTTCCAATGAGGAGAACGGACTTCCCGGCAATTCCACCCAGCTCTTCTGAAGCGATTTCTAGCGCCGTCATGATGACCGAACGTCCCGAAGCGCCGAGACCAGTTTCTGTCATCACGGCCTTGGAGACAGATGCTGCGTTTTGGAACAAATGGTTCAAGTTTTTGGAGACAAAGCCACGCTGATGCGCTTGTGTGAGTGAGCGTTTTACTTGGCCTGATATTTCTTCTTCGCCCACAATCATGGACTCAAGTCCTGATGCCACAGAAAACAAGTGCTGGGAAACACTATCGCCATAGAGGACCTTCAACATCGAGGTCACCACGTCAGTAGGAACTCCTAAAGCTTTTGCGACGACAGATGTGACGTAATCCAAAGAGTCGTGAAAAGACTCAGCTTCGAAATAGATCTCAAAACGGTTACAGGTCGCCAACACGACAACCCCTTCAAGAACAGAATCGCTCGGACTCAGGGCATTTAGTACCTCTGCCGATGCTGATTCAAACTTCTCGAGATCAGTTAACGGGGTGTCGTGGAAGTCAGTTCCTAAATAGACGAGTGCCACAAAGCTCAAGATAACAACAGGCCTTCTGACACCGTGTCAGCTTTTCTGATCGCACCGCTCTAGAGAATAAGCCTGTGATACTTCCTGCGGAACATCCTCTGAACACCGGCAAGACCAGTGCGTCTCTCTTGGTGCTGAACATGCGCGGTCACCGCACTTGTCCGTTGCCAGTGTGGTTCATGCGGCAAGCAGGGCGTTCACTTCCTGAATATCGGAAGTTGCGCGAAGGCATTGCGATGCTAGACAGTTGCCTCACTCCTGAGCTTGTCGTTGAGATCACCATGCAGCCGGTTCGCCGCCACGGTGTGGATGCTGCTATCTTCTTCTCTGACATTGTGATCCCCCTCAAACTTGCAGGACTCGATGTTGACATCAAGCCAGGAGTTGGGCCTGTGTTGGAACATCCGGTGCGCACCCAAGAAGCCGCCGACGCGTTGCACCACATCGATGCCGACGCCTTTGCTCCCATCACCACCGCTGTTGACATGCTCGTGAAGGAACTGGGTTCAACCCCCCTAATCGGGTTTGGTGGCGCTCCCTTCACCCTTGCCTCCTATCTCATCGAAGGTGGCCCATCGAAAGACCTTCCTCATTCCAGAGAGATGATGCGAAACCAGCCTGAGCTGTGGGCACAGATTTTGAACTGGTGTGCTGACATCACGGCACAGTTCATTTCTGCCCAGATTGTTGCAGGTGCGAGCGCACTCCAAGTATTTGATAGCTGGGCAGGACGTCTGAGCCCGGAAGAATATGAAACTTTTGCCAAGCCCTATTCAGAACGATTGTTTTCACAGCTTGCAATTCTCGTTGACAAGGATGGAGTTCCGGTTCCGCGCGTTCACTTTGGCGTAGGGACAGAGCCTCTCTTGGAATCCATGCATGGAGTTGGTGCAACCGTGATGGGTATTGATTCGCAGACTGATCTAGCTCGAGCATCTGCCCTCTTCCACGACAAGGTCCCTCTCCAAGGCAACATCTCTACAGAACTGTTGACAGCAAACTGGGAGACCTTGGCAGAACACATTGATTCAGTAATCGCTTCTGGCGTGAAGGCTCCAGGGCATGTGGTCAATCTGGGCCATGGTGTTCCTCCTGAAACAGATCCAGACGTGCTCACCCGAATTACTGAATACATCCACCGCACAACAGCATGATTCAAGCAGATCGGGTGGTCATTGGTGCCGGGATTTCCGGCATGCTGGCAGCGCTTCGGGCGACTTCCCGTGGCGAAACGGTTGTAGTTCTCGAGAAAGAAGCGCACGCTGGTGGACTGATTGCCCCCGTCACTATTGGCGAGATTGATATCGATGCTGGCGCTGAAGCGTTTTCAACCGCCGGGGAGAGCTTCCTGCAGCTGCTGAAAGAATTGGGGTTGAACGGCCACATCGTTTCCCCCCACCGAACCGATGCGCGCATCGTTGCCTCCCCGACGCTTCGATATCCGATTCCGCATGGTGTTTTAGGGATCCCGAGTTCACTTGAGGACCCCGAGCTCGCTTCCATCATTTCTCCGCAGGGACTGGAAGAAGCTCGCCACTTAGATTCTCGACCAGTCGGGGAGCTGCAGGATGTGACGGTGGCTGAACTGGTTGAAACCCGTCTCGGTTCTGAGTTTGTTGACAAGTTAGTCGATCCTCTGTTTAGCGGGGTTCACGGCTCGTCAGCGCACACGCTGTCGGCCGAATCCACAATTCCCGCACTTCTGCGAGCTCTTAGAGAAACAGGATCTCTGTGTTTAGCAGCACGACAAATTCGTGCCGCCCAGCCGCGGCCTGGAGCCGCCGTGGCAAGTCTTGATGGCGGCATGTTTACTTTCGTCGCTGAGCTCTATCGCCTTTTGGTGAGCAAGAAAGTTTGGTTCTCTTTCAACGGCAAAGTTGCCAGTGTCCAGCAGGAGAATGACCAGTGGCGCTGTGAAACGAGTAACGGAGCCTTCGTCAGCACCCACCTGACTATTGCAACCGGAATCAGTACTGCTGCACACGTTCTCACCCCCCGTGACAGTCCAGAAGCAGAGGCTGAACTTGCACCTCTGGAGACTCATTCCGTGGATGTTGCTCTCGTAATTCTGTTTGTCGAATCGACCCAGCTGGACTCCTTCCCCCTCGGTAGTGGAGCGCTCATTACGGAGAGCAGTGGCGTGACAGCCAAGGCATCAACTCATGTGAATGCCAAGTGGGAATGGGTAGACAATGCTCTGCCAAAGCATCACCATCTCATTCGCCTGAGTTACGGCAGAGATGGAATTCTTCCCGAGGGCGATCTCATTGCACTTGCTCACGATGACCTTCCCCGCCTCTACCAAATTGATGACTCGACTATTCACGGCGCGGTTGTTCAGCATTGGCCCGGTTCGCTCTATCAAGCAAGTTCTTCGGCCAAAGAATTACAAGAGCAACTCCTTCACACTGCACAAAAACTCGAAGTCGAACTGTGTGGCTCCTACATTTCCGGGAACGGACTACTTGGCATTACTCGTGATCACTACCAAAGGATGACCCCGTGACAGAAACAAAATTCGACACCATCAACGACACCATTCGCTACACCAACTGGACCGCATATCGCATGACGAGTCCCGTCGGTCTGCCTGACGCTGCGCAAGAAGAGTTCACCGAATGGGTTGCGAGCTTGGCTGCCCGCGACATCACCCTGCGTGGAACATACGACATTCGAGGGTTCCGTGGCGATACTGCATTGCTGTTATGGATTCATGCCAGCTCTGCAGAAGAAGTTCAGGATGCTCTCAAAGAGTTCTCCCGCCTTGAATTCGGCAATCACTTTGAATCCACCTGGTCTGGAATGGGACTTCATCGCCCTGCAGAGTTCAATCGGACTCACGTGCCCGGCTTCATGTTGGGCAAGGAAGCAAAGAGGTGGCTGTGCATGTATCCCTTCGTGCGCTCTTACGACTGGTACCTCATTCCTGAAGAGGAGCGTCGCGAGATGCTCGTCGAACACGGTGTTGCGGGTCACAAATACGAAGGCATCACTTCTAGCACGGTGGCGTCTTTTGCTCTTGGCGATTACGAGTGGCTGTTGGCTCTTGAATCTCAAGACCTCCACGAAATTGTTGACATGATGCGCGACCTCCGATACACCAAAGCACGAATGCACGTCCGCGAAGAAGTTCCTTTCTTCACCGGCCGCAACGTTGAACTGACACAGATTGCCGAGAACTTCTCATGACATACGACGCAATTCTCCTCACCTCTTTTGGCGGACCTGAAGGACCCGATGAAGTGATGCCCTATCTCGAGCGCGTCACAGCAGGTCGTGGTGTTCCACGAGAAAGGTTGGAAGAGGTCTCGCACCACTACCTAGCTCTAGGTGGTGTCAGCCCCATTAACGAACAAAACCGTGCTCTTCTTGCAGCAATGAAGGAGAGGTTCCCTGAACGCGGAATTGATATCCCGATCTATTGGGGTAATCGCAACAGTGCACCATTCTTTGCTGATGTCGTCAAGGAAATGTATGACAACGGCCACCGTCGTGTTCTTGCGTGGGTTACGAGCGCATACTCTTCCTACTCAGGGTGCAGACAATATCGAGAGAACCTCTATCAAGCCCTGGCGGACAATGACCTCGTCGGCAAAATGGTCATAGACAAAGTTCGTCACTACTTTGATCACCCAGGTTTCCTCCAGCCTGTTATCGAAGACCTTGAGGACAAACTCCAAGCAATGGTCAAGAACGGCCTAGATTTTTCAGAAATCGACGTCATGTTTGCCACCCATTCCATCCCAGATGCCATGGGTGAAACGAGTGGACCACCAGCTTTGCGAGAAACCTTTGAAAAGCCAGGCGGTGCCTATGCAGCGCAACATCTTGCTGCTGCAGAAATAGTGATGGATAAAGTCCACTCTGACCTAGGAGTTTCTCCGGTCTCATGGCAGCTCGTCTATCAATCTCGCAGTGGCTCCCCACAGGTACCCTGGCTCGAGCCTGACGTTAATGACGCAATACGTGATGCGCATAAGTCGGGTAAGAAAGGCGTCATTGTTGTTCCCATTGGATTCGTCAGCGACCATGTTGAGGTGATTTGGGATCTTGACAATGAAGCACAGGAAACTGCGTCAGAGCTTGGGTTGGAATTTGCTCGTGTCACTACTCCTGGGAGTAGCCTCGCTTTTACGGATGGCATCGCGGATCTCATTTTGGAACGGATCAACGAAGCTACGCCTCAAGCACTCTCACCTCTGGGACCTTGGCCAAGCCAATGTGCGGTGGGGTGTTGCCCTAATTTGAGACGTGAACTCAAAGTCATAGCCGAGGCCAGCGCAGAATAAGCAGGAAGCTCTGAAATCTGCTAATGATACATCCGACAGAAAATCAAAAAACCCCCGCGCAAGCGGGGGTTTGGTGGTGGCTCCGACGGGCGTCGATCCCGTGACCTCACGATTTTCAGTCGTGCGCTCTACCAACTGAGCTACAGAGCCCTAAGCAAAAGTGTCGCTTAGATGAAAAACCCTTCCGAAGAAGGGCATCCGCGACCCTGACGGGACTTGAACCCGCGACCTCCGCCGTGACAGGGCGGCGCGCTAACCAACTGCGCTACAGGGCCTTACATGGTAACTAATTTCAGTCTATATCCTGGTGACCCCAACGGGATTCGAACCCGTGTTGCCGCCGTGAAAGGGCGGAGTCCTAGGCCGCTAAACGATGGGGCCGGGAAGCAGACTGAAAGCAGCTACCGAGAGACAAGCATAGGGAATATTTGTTCGCTGCGCCAATCGAACTATCCACAGCTTCGGAGAGCCTTCCCAGCTTTCTCCAAGTTCGCTTGTTACTGTCGAAAAGACCGTGCCTATTAACGAGTGGAGATAGCATGCCTCGCAAGAGTGAATCGCGCACAGCGTCACGTCCCTCGTTGCGTGTTCTTCCTATCCTGCTGATAACTGCAGTGCTTGCTGTTGTTGCGCTCGTGGTGGGTAATTCTCTTGCCCAACCTGCTTATGCCGTGGACTATCCGTCCTGGCAGGACGTTCAAAACGCGAAAGCTAACGAGGCGGCCAAGAACGCACAGGTTCAAAAGATTCAAGGCTTAATAGCTGGTCTGCAAGCAGAAGTTGAGGCAACTCAAGCTGAAGCTGAAAAGAAGGGCGCTGAGTATCAGATTGCTCAGCAGAAGTTTGACGAAGCAGACATTCTGGCTCAGAACCTCACCGCTCAAGCACAAGCTAGTGCTGAAAAAGCAAAAACTGCTTCTACCCAAGCAGGACGCCTTGCTGCACAGCTATACCGTTCTGGCGGTAGTGATCTGAGCATGAACCTTCTGATGCAGAAAACCGCTGATGGAAGCGACAAGCTTCTGCAAAAGCTCGGCAGCATGAGCAAGATGGTCGAACGCTCCAACGCGATTTATGCTCAAGCTCAAACAGCAAAGAACGAAGCAGAGTCACTGTCTAAGCAAGCAGAGGTTGCAAAGACTGCACGTGAAGAGCTTCGCGTTCAAGCAGAGACTGCCATGAACGAAGCTATTGCCGCCAACGAGGCTGCCAACGCAAAGCTTGCAGAGAGTGAACAGCAGTCGGCAATTCTTGAAGCACAGCTTGCCGCACTCAAGGACACAACAGCTCAGACGGTTGCTGGCTACCAGGCCGGTGTTGAAGAACGTAAGCGTCAAGAAGAAGAAGCACGTCGCGCTGCTGCCGCTGCTGCCGCTGCGGCACTGGCTGCACAGGGCATCACGATTTCTAATGCAGGTTGGGCACACCCCGCTCCTGGTTATGGTGTGACCAGTGACTACGGCTGGCGTTCGATGGGTGACTTCCACCTCGGAACCGATATTGGTTCACGCTGTGGATCTCCTCTCTATGCTGCGTCCAGCGGAACCGTAACTTATGCAGGATGGCAGGGTTCCTACGGAAACTTGATTCGCATCAACCACGGTGGCGGTGTTTCCACTGGTTACGCTCACATCAGCCCAGGCGGAATCATGGTTTCTGTGGGCCAGCAGGTTTCAGTCGGTCAGCAGATCGCAACAACTGGAACAACCGGTAACTCCACTGGTTGCCACCTTCACTACGAAGTTCGTCTCAACGGATCAACCACGAACCCTCGCGCATTCATGGCTGATCGTGGAATCGGTTTCTAAACCACAACAGAGTTAACGACTGATGCCCCGCTCTGGTGAGCGGGGCATCAGTGATTAAAGACGACGTGCTTAGTGGCCTTCAGCCTTGAGGCGAGCAAAACCGTCAACAACAATTTGCTCTGCTTCGGCGGCGTTGCCCCAACCTTCGACGTTGACAAACTTGCCAGGCTCGAGGTCCTTGTAACGCTTGAAGAAGTGGTCGATTTCGTTCTTGGTCTGCTCAGGAACATCAGAGATGTCCTGGATGTGTGCCCAGCGAGGGTCCTTAGCTGGAACACAGATGACCTTGGCATCTGATCCAGCTTCGTCGCTCATGTTGAGTACACCAACGGGACGAACACTGACGCCAACACCTGGGAAGACAGGGTATTCGAGAAGAACGAGTGCGTCTACTGGGTCACCGTCGAGTCCGAGAGTGTTCTCGAAGAATCCGTAATCGGTGGGGTAAACGAAAGTGGTGAACAAAACACGGTCGAGGTACACACGACCTGTTTCGTGGTCTACCTCATATTTGTTGCGGCTTCCTTTAGGGATTTCAATGATGACATCGTACGCGGCCACGAGGGCTCCTTCACGGTTGGGATGAATACCTAATAACGTTACTTGATAATGACTCAACGACCTCGACTCACGCCAGCTGTGGCTGACGTTCGCCGTGCCGTTCGAACGAACCTCACAGATGTAGAACACGGCAGTGTTGTTCTCGTCGCGCTCAGCGGTGGACCAGATTCCCTCGCTTTGGCTGCAGGGCTTGCTTTCGAAGCCCCAAAATTAGGCCTGCGTGCTGGTGCCGTCATTGTGGATCACGGTTTGCAGCAGGGTTCTGCCGATGTTGCTGCGCGAGCTGCAGCACAGGCACAAGCCCTTGGCTTGGACCCGGTCATTATCCGTTCAGTGAAAGTTGTGCCACTGTCTGGACCTGAGGCTGATGCGCGCACTGCGCGCTATGCCGCACTAGATACGGTAGCCAAAGAAACGGGTGCTGTGGCTGTTCTGCTAGGACACACACTCGATGACCAAGCAGAAACAGTATTGCTCGGTCTCACTCGTGGTTCGGGTGCGACGAGTCTGGCTGGAATGAGCGAGATTAATGGAATTTATCGCCGACCGCTGCTGGGGATTCGTCGCACAGACACCGTTGCGGCCTGCAATGACCAGCAGCTAGAGCCATGGAACGACCCACATAACGAGGACAGCGCATATACGAGGGTTCGTATACGAACAGAGATCATGCCGCTGCTCGAAGACAAGCTTGGACCAGGTGTTGCTGAAGCTCTTGCTCGCACAGCTGAACAACTGCGCCAGGATGCAGTTGTATTGGACGCACTAGCTGAAGAAATTATGCCGACAGTTCTGGTGCCAGCACCGGGAGAGCCTGCCGACAACACCCGAGCAGGGTTAGAGATTACTCAGCTGGAAGGGTTGCCTGTAGCCATTCTGAATAGGGTTATTCGGCGCACCGCACTCGAGTTTTTTTCGGTCAGTTTGAGTGCAGCACACACCACTTCCATCACCAGACTTATTACGCACTGGCATGGACAGGGTGAAGCACACGTTCCCGGTATTAGAGTTGAGCGACAAGGTACTCAACTCGTTATGAGTTCCACCTCGTCCCCGCCCACCGAGTCTTCAGCTCACCAGCACTAAAGGATCGCACCCATGGAGTTGCGCGACGTCGAATCAGACATCACCGAAATCCTCTTCACCGAGGAGCAAATTCAACACCGCCTCGCAGAGCTTGCTCGCGAAATTGAGCGCGATTACGAAGGCAAAGACGTCCTCATCATCGCCGTGCTCAAGGGTGCTGTGATGGTGCTCAGTGATTTGGTGCGCGAGTTGAAGTTCCACGCACACATCGACTTCATGGCTGTGTCCTCCTATGGTTCCAGCACGAAGTCTTCAGGTGTTGTTCGTATCGTGAAAGACCTCGATGCTGAAATTGCTGGCCGTCACGTGCTCATCGTGGAAGACATTATTGACTCTGGTCTGACCCTGAACTGGTTAATCGGAAACCTTGAGTCCCGCGGCCCTGCTTCAATCGAGGTTGTGGCAATGTTCCGCAAGCCAGAAGCCATCAAAGAACCGGTAGACGTGAAATACGTGGGCTTTGATATTCCTCCAGCGTTCGTTATTGGCTATGGCCTCGACTACAACGAGGACTACCGCAACGTTCGTGGTTTGGCTGTTTTGGCTCCCCACGTTTACGGCGGAGAAGACCCCCACGCCTAAGAATCCTTCGGCGGATGCGATTCCGCCCTCGGCAAACACCCAGCGGGCATAGCGTTCCGCCCGATACCCTGAGAAGACCATGAAACTGAAGAACCTTCTGCGCGGTCCCCTGCTGTACATCGTTGTTGCCGTTGTTGCGGTCTGGGTTGGCTCATCGCTGATCTCGATGACCGGATTCCAATCGGTGAGCACCGACGATGGTTTGACCTTCCTTAAAGACAACAAGGTTGCCAGTGCCACCATTGTTGACATAGAGCAGCGCGTAGATCTCAAGCTCAAAGAAGCTGATGAGAAATACGGCACAGACGTGCAGTTCTTCTATGTGGCCCCTCGTGGTGTTCAGGTCGTTGATGCGGTGAACGCGTCCGAACTGACCGATGGCTTCAACGATGAGGTTCCTAAAGAGAACTGGTTCCTCAGCATGCTGGGCATCCTGCTGCCGGTTATCTTGATCGGTGCCTTCTTCTGGTTCATGCTCTCCTCCATGCAAGGTGGCGGCCGCGGTGTGATGCAGTTTGGTAAGTCACGCGCCAAGATGGTCACCAAAGAAACCCCCACCGTCACCTTTGCTGACGTGGCTGGTGCTAACGAGGCCGTGGAAGAACTGGCAGAAATCGTTGACTTCCTCAAAGAGCCCGAACGATTCCTGGCTGTGGGTGCTCGCATCCCCAAGGGTGTGCTGCTCTATGGCCCTCCCGGTACAGGTAAAACCCTTCTAGCTCGTGCAGTAGCTGGTGAAGCTGGCGTTCCTTTCTTCTCCATTTCTGGTTCCGACTTCGTTGAAATGTTTGTTGGTGTGGGTGCCAGCCGTGTACGCGACCTGTTCGAACAGGCTAAGCAGAACGCCCCCGCAATTATCTTCATCGATGAAATCGATGCCGTCGGTCGTCACCGTGGTGCCGGTATGGGTGGTGGTCACGACGAGCGTGAGCAGACCCTCAACCAGATGCTGGTGGAGATGGACGGCTTCGACGTCAAGGCCAACGTGATTTTGATTGCGGCCACCAACCGCCCTGACATTCTTGACCCTGCACTGCTGCGTCCAGGTCGTTTTGACCGCCAGATTGGTGTTGACGCGCCAGATCTGGAAGGCCGCAAGAAGATCTTGGAAGTTCACGCTAAGGGCAAGCCCATGGCGAAGAACGTTGATCTTGAAGTTGTCGCCCGCAAGACTCCTGGGTTTACCGGTGCTGACCTCGCCAACGTATTGAATGAAGCAGCGCTTCTGACTGCCCGCTCCAACGCGCAGCTAATCGATAACCGTGCACTCGACGAGTCCATCGACCGCGTGATTGCCGGACCTCAGCGTCGCAGCCGTGTGATGAAGGACCAAGAAAAGCTCATTACGGCATATCACGAGGGTGGTCACGCTCTGGCAGCTGCCGCAATGAACTTCTCTGACCCTGTAACCAAGGTGACGATTCTTCCGCGTGGTCGCGCCCTCGGTTACACCATGGTGCTTCCACTGGAAGATAAGTACTCGGTCACACGTAACGAACTACTTGACCAACTCACCTATGCGATGGGTGGTCGTGTTGCAGAAGAGATCGTTTTCCACGATCCCACCACCGGTGCATCGAACGACATTGAGAAAGCAACGAACATTGCCCGCAAGATGGTCACCGAATATGGCATGAGTGCAACCGTTGGTTCAGTCAAGCTCGGTGGCGCATCCGGTGAGATGTTCCTTGGTCGTGACATGGGTCACCAGCGTGACTACTCCGAGGTCATGGCCGAGCACGTGGATAAAGAAATTCGCGCTCTGATCGAGAACGCTCACACCGAAGCGTGGAAGGTGCTCAACTCAAACCGAAAGGTTTTGGACCGCCTCGCTACTGAACTTCTGGAGAAGGAAACCCTCGATCACAACCAGCTCGAGGAAATCTTCAAAGACGTGAAGAAGCTTCCCCTGCGTAAGCAGTGGCTCTCGAGCAATGAGCGACCAGTTTCCAAGCTTCCACCTGTGAAGGTTCCAGCTAAGAAGGCAGAACCAGCCGCGAAGGCAACTAAGCCTGCTGCCAAGCCAGCTGCCAAGAAGGCTCCTGCCAAAGCAGTAGCTGAGCCAGCTTCACGCTCACCCAAGAAGCCCAGCACCAAGGCATAATTATGGCAATCGACCGGGCACGTATTGAGGCTGCCGTCGTCGAGCTCCTGCACGCTATTGGCGAGGACCCGACGAAGGAGGGTTTTTCTACGACCCCGGAAAGGGTTGCACAGGCCTATTCGGAGTTCTTTGCTGGCGTGGGCGAGGACCCTCTGGTGCATCTTGCCGAGAGTGTTCCTGTCGACCAACTCTCTGATGCCGTGGTGGTCACCAACATCACCGTTAGGTCGATGTGTGAACACCATCTATTGCCGTTCTTAGGTGTTGCTCACTTGGCCTATCTGCCTGGCGACCGGGTTGTCGGGTTGGGAAAACTTCCTCGCGTTGTGAACACCCTGGCTGCACGTCCCCAGATGCAAGAAAGCCTGACCGAACAGATTGCGGACGCCTTGGTCGAGGGCTTGGACCCACGCGGAGTCGTGGTTGTTGTCGAAGCCAAACACCAGTGCGTGGGTGCACGTGGTGTGGAGCAAACCGACAGCCGAACCATCACTATTGCTTCTCGCGGGGAATTGACCGACCCTGTTGCACGTGCTGAAATTATGACGCTGATAGGTACGTCAACCGCAGGACATGATCATGGCTGAGCATCGCACCCTCATCATGGGGATTCTCAACGTCACCGAAGATTCGTTCAGTGACGGTGGAAAATTCCTCAACACCGAAGCCGCTATCAAGCACGGCATCGCCATGATGGAGCAGGGCGCTGACATCATCGACATTGGTGGAGAGTCCACTCGTCCAGGCGCGCAGCGCGTTAGCGTCGAAGAAGAACAACTCCGCGTGCTGCCGGTGGTGGGAGCACTGGTGCGCTCTGGCGCCACCGTCAGCATCGACACCATGAATGCTGCAACAGCACTGCTCGCCGTTGAGCATGGTGCAACCTATGTCAATGATGTCTCCGGTGGTCTTGCAGACTTTTTTATGCCCAAGATGGTTGCACAATCAGACGCGATGTATATCGCCAGTCACTGGCGTGGTCACTCCGTGGACATGGACAACAAAGCTCTCTATAAAGATGCACCCACAGACATCACTCGTGAATTGAGCGACAGGGTTGATGCACTTCTCGAAGAAGGCATCAAACCAGAGAAGCTCATCCTGGATCCAGGTTTAGGTTTTGCCAAAAACTCAGAACACAACTGGCAAATGCTCGGTCGCCTTGATGAGCTCAAAGCACTGGGCTATCCCCTGTTGATTGGTGCATCCCGGAAGCGTTTTCTTGCTTCTCTCCTTCCTGAAAACGCCACGATGGAAGATCGTGACTCTGCCAGTGTTGCCGTGAGCGTTCTGGCAGCACAAGCAGGGGTGTGGGGTGTGCGAGTTCATGATGTGGCTCGCACCTATGGGGCACTTCGTGTTTTGGAATCCTGGAATAAGGGCGCACGTGGTTAAGGATCGCATCGCACTTACTGGGTTGCGTGTCCACGCCAACCACGGCGTCTTCGACTTTGAACGCGAACAAGGTCAACTCTTCATCATTGATGTCACCGCCTGGCTTGATCTTTCTCCCGCTGCACTTTCCGATGACCTTGCGCAAACAGTGCACTATGGCGAACTGGCAGAAGAAGTGGTGGCAGCTGTTGCCAGTGAACCTGTAGACCTCATTGAAACAGTCGCAGAACGCGTGGCGCAGGTTGTGCTCACGCATAAGCCCGTTGACCGTGTTGAGGTCACCGTGCATAAACCCGAAGCTCCTATCAGCATCCCCTTTGCCGATGTCGCCGTCACGATTGAGCGTTCACGCTGATGGATGCTCCGCGCAGAAATGCCATCATCGCCTTTGGTTCCAACCTCGGTGATCGTGCACAGACCATTCGTGAAGCAGCTCGAGAAGTAGGCGATTTGGGCGGAACAGTGTTGCTGTCGATGTCTCCGCTGTATCAATCAGCTGCTATCAAACCTGAGGGTGTCGATCTGGATGCCCCGGAATATCTCAACGCCGTGGCACTGATCAACACCGACCTCCCTCCGCAGGATTTGTTGACCGAGCTAGCTGGCATTGAACAAGACCACGGTCGAGATCGTCATGAGCGTTGGGGTGATCGAACCCTCGATCTCGATATCGTGTGGATGGATGGGGTGGAGATGGCCACCGAGCATCTCACTATTCCTCACCCCCGTGCTTTAGAACGCTCCTTTGTGGTTGTTCCTTGGTGTGATGTTCAACCAGATGCCACAGTAGAACCAGTTGGAGCACTTGCTCCCTTGGCAGATCAACTACGTCACGAACTTCACCGATGGGAGGCCACAGCTTGAAACGCACAGGACCGGCTCCACTGATTGGACTCTTCCTCATAGGTGGCGTCGTTGCTTACCTCTTTGAGCTTGTCATGCAATCCCGGGGTGGACTCATTTTTGTTCCACCGCTCACTGTTGCCGTAACTTTGGCAGCCGTTGCTGTTGCAGTCATTCTGTTGGCTATTCCTATTCGTCGCCGTGTGACAGGAAAACGCAGAGAACCCATTGATCCGCTTTACGCTGCCCGCGTGTTGGCGCTCGCCAAAGCAAGCAGTCTTGCTGGGGCGCTACTTGGCGGTGTGGGAGCAGGAATACTGTTCTATCTCCTTAGTCGGCCTATTGCCCCCAACGGCGCAATTTTGACCAATGTGATTTCGCACATTGTTTCAGCAGTCATCCTTGTTGCAGCTGGCTTGATTGCCGAATCTTTGTGTGCTCTTCCCCCCGAGGATAACGATGAAGGGGCTGTCGGTGAACCAGCAGCGTGATGGACGCCTCGGCGTTGGCATCATCGGCGCTGGCAACGTCGGGCCCATTTTGGGAGCTGCGCTTGCAGGAGCCGGTCATGCTCTTGTTGGTATCTCCGCAATCTCCAAGCAGAGCAAAGAGCGCGCTGCCGCACTTCTTCCTCAGGTTCCCGTCTTGGATGTTACCCAGATCGTGGAGCGTAGCGAACTCGTCCTCATTGCTGTTCCCGATGAAGAACTTCCTGGCTTGATTACTGGCCTTGCCACTGCGGGAGCATGGCAGCCCGGACAGATCGTTCTGCACACCTCGGCGAAGTATGGAGTTGATGTTCTTCTGCCTGCGCAACAAGCTGGAGTCATTCCCCTGGCTTTGCACCCAGCTATGGCGTTCACCGGAACCAGCATGGATATTTCACGACTGAGCGAAAGCTACATTGCTGTGACAGCGCCAACACCAGTTTTACCTATTGGCCAAGCACTCGCCGTGGAAATGGGTGGCGAACCCATTGTTATTGCCGAGAACCAGCGGACTGCCTATGCCGAGGCCATTGCAACGGCCACGCAGTTTTCACTGGCCATCGTGGAGCAGGCAACTGGAATATTGGCAGACATGGGCATCGACAACCCTGGGCGCGTTGTTGCCCCCCTGATTCGATCGACAGTGGACAACGCCCTCGGTCAAGCTGGAGATGCATCACGTTTGGGCTTTACCGGAATCGACGATTTCGTATGAGCACACCCATCGTTCTCCACTCAGCGGCAGAGTTAGCAAAACTCAGAGCACAGCTGACCGCAGAAGGAAAGACTCTGGCACTCGTGCCCACCATGGGTGCTCTTCACCGGGGGCATCTGGCACTGGTATCACGTGCCCGTGAATTAGCGGATGTGGTGATGGTCTCCATTTTTGTGAACCCGCTGCAGTTTGGCGCTGGGGAAGATTTTGATCGGTATCCTCGCACCCTGGATTCAGATGTTGCTGCGCTCTCTGGGGCAGCAGAGTTTGTCTTTGCTCCTGACGCTGATGAGGTTTATCCAGACCGTGTGGGGGGAGAGGCTGTTCCCCTCCAGCACGCAGGACCAGTCGGTGATCTTTTTGAAGGGGCACGCAGACCAGGCCATTTCGATGGCGTGCTGACGGTGGTTGCCAGACTCTTTGATCTTGTTGAGCCAGACGTTGCAGTGTTTGGGCAAAAGGATGCCCAGCAGGTGTTCTTAGTTCGCCAGCTCATTACAAAGAACAGGGTGCCTATCACCTTTGAGGTGGTTCCCACCGTCCGTGAAGAAGATGGCGTTGCCCTCTCTAGCCGTAACCGTTACCTCAGCGAAGAAGAGCGCGCAGCGGCAGCAGCGCTGCCGCACGCTCTTCTTGCTGCATCTCATGCAGCACTGCATGAAGGTGTACAGGGTACTCGGGAAGCAGGCATCAGAGCATTCGAGCAGTACCCGCTGGTTAGACTTGAGTATCTCGACCTTGTCGATCCCACCACGTTCTTGCCTGCTGCAGATGACCATCAGGGGCCAGTCACTGTGGTGGTGGCCGCCAAGGTGGGAAATACACGCCTGATTGATACCGAAAACATTGAAAGACTCCACGCATGAGTGAGAACATCGCACCTGAGCCCGAACTGACAGAAGCCGAAGTCAGCGAGCAGAAGGCCGTTCGTCTTACCAAGCGTGAGCGCTTAAACGAACTGGGTATCGGGGCGTATCCCGTGACTGTTCCTGTCACCGACAGCATCAGCTCTGTTCGTGAACGCTTTGACGGTCTTGAAGCAGACGCCACAACTGGTGTGACCGTCGGCGTAGCTGGCCGTATTGTTCACCTGCGCAACACCGGCAAGCTCTGCTTTGCCAGTTTGCAGTCAGGTGACGGTAGCCGTATTCAGGCCATGGTGTCTTTGGCTGAAGTCGGCGATGAACAGCTTGAACTCTGGAAAGACCTCGTTGATTTAGGCGACCTCATCTTTGTCAGCGGTGAAGTTATTTCCTCACGCCGAGGCGAGCTTTCCATCATGGTCTCTGAATGGAAGATGGCCTCTAAAGCTGTTCTTCCCTTGCCCAACATGCACAACGAGCTCAACGAGGAAACTCGTGTTCGTGCCCGCTACCTTGACCTCATCGTGCGTGAACAAGCTCGCAAGACTGTCTTCGCTCGTGCGAAGACCATGGCGTCTTTGCGTCAGACCTTCACTTCATTGGATTTTGTTGAGGTTGAAACCCCCATGCTGCAGGTCATGCACGGTGGAGCATCAGCTCGCCCCTTCGTGACTCACTCCAATGCTTTCGATATGGAACTGTTCCTGCGCATCGCCCCCGAGCTGTATTTGAAGCGTGCTCTCGTTGGTGGCATCGAACGTGTCTATGAAATCAACCGCAACTTCCGTAATGAGGGCGCTGACAGCACACACTCACCTGAGTTTGCGATGCTCGAAGCCTATGAAGCCTACGGCGACTACAACTCCATTGCTGATCTCACCCAAAAGCTCATCCAGGATGCTGCTGTGTCCGTTGCCGGTAGCCACGTGGTCACCTGGGCTGATGGCACAGAGTTTGATCTTGGCGGCCAGTGGGATCGCATCAGCATGTACCACTCGCTCAGCGAAGCAGCCGGAGTAGAGATCACTCCTGAAACCTCTGTGGCTGAACTGCAACAACTGGCAGATAAAGAAGGCGTCGAAGTTCACCTGGCTAACCACGGCAAGCTCGTGGAAGAACTGTGGGAACACTTTGTCAAAGATGGCCTCAGCCGCCCCACATTTGTGATGGACTTCCCCGTCGAAACTAGCCCGCTGGTGAAAGAGCACCGCTCGATTCCAGGCGTAGTGGAGAAATGGGACCTCTACGTTCGTGGCTTCGAACTTGCCACCGGATATTCCGAACTCAATGACCCTGTGATTCAGCGTGAGCGTTTTGTGCAGCAAGCTGCATTGAGCGCAAAGGGCGATGTGGAAGCTATGCGCCTGGACGAAGATTTCCTCAAAGCTCTCGAGCACGCCATGCCACCTGCTGGCGGCATGGGTATGGGTATGGACCGCCTTCTCATGGCCATTACTGGTCTAGGTATCAGGGAAACCATTATGTTTCCCCTGGTGAAGTAATCAGTTCACACCGGTAGTCTGACAAGCATGGACAACTTCTGGCTCAACGCCCTGTGGTCGGTTACACCCACTGTCATTCTGGGGCTCTTGTTCTGGTTAATTATTCGGTCCATTTTGCGTTCGGACCGAACCGAACGCGAAACCTACGCCAAGCTGGAAGCCGAAGAACGCGCTAAGCGCGGTCTGTCTACGGACACACAATCGGGGGCTCAGCAATGACACAGGGTGACGTTAACTTCTGGATCACCATCATCCTGTTCCTGATTGACTTCGCTATCCGCGTAGCCGCCATCATTATTGTTCCTCGTAACCGCCGTCCTTCTTCTGCCTTGGGCTGGTTGCTCGCTATCTTCTTCATCCCGTTCATCGGCGTGATTTTGTTCCTGTTGATTGGTAGCCCACGTTTGGGCCGCAAGCGTCGCCGTCGTCAGGCAGAAATTAACCAGTTCATTATGGACGCCACTGAGGGAATGGACACTCTCAAGCACGATAAATCATGGCCTGCGTGGTTGGATTCCATCGTTGCCATGAACCGCAACTTGGGTGCTATGCCCATGATCGGCGGTAACAGCGCTCAGATGCAGATCGATTATGAGAAAAACTTTCTCGACATGGCAGCTGACATCGACAAGGCAAAGAACTACGTCCACGTCGAGTTCTATATTCTGGCTGCCGATTCCACGACAGAACCGCTTTTTCAAGCAATGGAGCGTGCTGTTCAGCGAGGCGTCACTGTCCGGGTTCTTTTTGACCACATCGCCGGTAAGCGCACCGTTGGGTACAAAGAAACAAAGAAGCGCCTGACGGCGATTGGCGCCGAATGGCACCTCATGCTTCCTTTCCTTCCTCTTGAAGGAAAGTATGAGCGTCCTGACCTGCGTAACCACCGCAAACTTCTCATCATTGACTCCAAGATTGGTTGGATGGGTTCACAAAACCTCATCGATTCCAGCTATCTCAAGAAGTCCAACATCAAGCGAGGGCTGCACTGGAAAGATGCCATGGTTCGCCTGGAGGGCCCCATCGTCGCTGGTCTCAACGCAATCTTCATTACCGACTGGTATTCCGAGACAGATGTCTTGCTAACCCGCGAAGCAGCACCACTGGCTGTGTCGTCGAATAAGAATGCGTTGGATTGCCAGATTGTTCCATCCGGACCTGGCTTCGCATCCGAGAACAACCTGCGCATGTTTTTAGCACTGATGTATTCAGCACAAGAAAAAATCATCATTACCTCGCCCTACTTCGTGCCCGATGAGTCTTTGATGTATGCCATCACCTCGGCATGTCAGCGTGGTGTTCGCGTGGAACTGTTTGTCTCCGAAATCGGAGACCAGGCCTTGGTTTACCACGCACAGCGTTCCTACTACGAAGCATTGCTTCGTGCCGGTGTTGTGATTTGGCTCTACAAAGCACCCACAATCTTGCACTCCAAGCACATGTCTATCGATGACGACGTTGCGGTCATTGGTTCTTCCAACATGGATATGAGATCCTTCTCGCTCAACCTTGAAGTTTCGCTCATGGTCAAGGGAGCTTCTTTCGTCAAGCAGATGCGCGAAGTAGAGGACGCTTATCGAGAGGATTCTCGTGCGCTCACCTTGGAAGAGTGGATGCAACAGCCACTGCGCTCAACCGTTCTTGACGGTTTGGCACGTCTAACTTCTTCTCTTCAGTAAACGAAGGTTGTCACAATGGCCTACGAAGCAGCTCCCACTCGCTACGACATTATGAATTACCGCAGAAGCGGTAAGTGGGGTTTGAAACTTCCTGAGATTTCCTTAGGTCTCTGTCATAACTTCGGTGACGAAGGTTCACTCAAGAACCAGAAGCAAATTCTTCGTCGAGCATTTGATTTGGGTGTGACTCACTTCGACCTTGCCAACAACTATGGCGTTCCTGCCGGCTCTGCCGAGTCACACTTCGGCGAGGTCCTCGCTTCAGATTTCAAGCCTTACCGAGACGAGATGGTCATCTCGTCCAAGGCAGGGTATTTCATGTGGGACGGCCCTTATGGGGAATGGGGGTCTCGCAAGTACTTGATCTCTTCCTTGGATCAGAGCCTGAAGCGCATGGGTCTGGACTACGTCGATATTTTCTACTCCCACCGTCCAGACCCCAACACCCCCATTGAGGAAACAATGGGCGCACTGGCTTCCATCGTGCAGCAGGGCAAGGCGCTGTATGTCGGTATCTCCTCCTACACCCCCGAGCAAACTCTGGCAGCAAAAAAGGAACTTGATCGACTCGGTGTTCCCCTGCTGATTCACCAGCCTCGCTACTCCATGTTTGATCGCACCATCGAGCGCTCTGGTTTGCTTTACACCCTTGATGAGATTGGTGCGGGTTGCATTGTGTTCTCGCCTTTGTCTCAAGGCATGCTCACCGATCGCTACTTGAAGGGCATCCCTAAGGATTCGCGTGCTGCCCTCGGCGTTCATCTCGGCGAAGAGCGCATCAATGAGGTTTATCTCGAGCGCGTCCGCGGTCTGGCGGCTATCGCCGAGGCCCGCGGCCAGACGCTCGCTCAAATGGCTTTGCTGTGGACACTGCGTAACCCTAGTGTCACCTCAGCACTCATTGGCGCCTCGTCGGTGAAGCAGCTCGAAGACAACATTGCCGCTATTCACGGTCCAGAGTTTGAGCCGGAAGAACTCGACGCAATCGATGAGTTTGCCATCCACGGAACAGACAGCGGATCCCACAGAAAAAGCTAATTACTCCCCCACATCAGCAGGAGTTCCACCTGTCATCCGAACAAGCTCACTAAAGGTGGTTTGGTAGACATAGGCCGGGTGACCTCCAGCTGACCAGATGGTCTCATATTGAGCAAGGTCGTTATCAACCAGAGTAGGAAGTTCGGTGGCAAGGCCCACGGGGGAGACTCCACCAATGACATAACCCGTTGCTGCACGCACATCATCAGCGTTGGCCTTGGTGATCTTCTTTCCACCAAAGGCAGCAGAAACTTTGTCGGTGTCCACGCGGTGTCCACCAGAACTCATCACGAGTACGGGTTCGCCATCGGCGAGGAAGACGAGCGAGTTTGCAATTTGACCACGGGTAATGCCAAGACCTTCTGCAGCGGCTTGGGCGGTGTGTGCGTTGTCATCGAGGCGAACAACATCACCATCTGCGCCGTGCTCTTTCAGAGCCGCCCGGAAACGCTCGACAGATTCGGGGTGTTGAATTTCAGTCATGGTTAGTGCTCGTGATTCACGGAGTCGCTGACCTGTAGTGCCATGCGACCGTGCGTAAACGCACCACCTGCACGTAGTGCTGCAGCGACCCAGGCTGCTTCAGCAATCTCGGCATCGTTTGCTCCAGCTTTGATAGCCCCCTTGGTGTGTGCATCGATACAGAAAGAGCATTGAGTGGTGAATGCGACACTCAGTGCCATGAGCTCGCGGAACTTGAGTGGAATAGCTCGGCCTTCTTCGGCAAAGACAGCGTTGTCGAAAGCGAGGAACGCCTCCATGATGTCGGGGGTTTCTTTTTTATACACGCGGCCGAACTTGCGGTTCTCGGTTCCGTCATAAAGATCACTCATGGCCTGGGCAACTTTCGTGGTCGAAGGTGAACGTGAGGCATTTCTGGGGCAGGTATTACGGCGCCCTCGTATGCGACGGTACCAAAGACTCCGTCAGGTTTGTTGCCCTCAACAACATCGCTTTGCCACTGCTGGCGCATCTGGACGATTTCTTCATGGCTGCGGCCGATGAAGTTCCACCACATCACGAGTTCTTCTTCAAAGGGCTCACCACCTATCAACAGAACTCGAGAGGGCGAATCGCCAGAGGCGATGGTGATGTTGGTGTGGCCAGGCTCAACATAGGCGAGTTCATCTTTGAGCGCCTGTTCACCGTTGACAGTAAGCTCACCCGAATCAATGAGGAAACCGTGTTCGAAGCTACGCTCTACCGGGATGGAGATGGTGGTGTTTTCGGGGATCAGGATCTCTGCTGCCACTAGTGGGGTAAAGGTTGTTGCTGTGGATGTCGCGGTCACGTCATCACCGGTGAGGCTTCCCACAAACACCGTGAACTGGGCCGAGCCAATACTCATGCGGGGAGAGATGTGGTGCTCAAAGAAGGGAGCAATGAACCTGTGTTCATCAGGTAGGGCAACCCATAACTGCACACCGTGGAGTCGGGAGGTGGTGCCGGTGGAAACCTCCGAGTGAGAAATTCCCGCACCTGCAGTCATCAGATTCACTTGACCAGGGCTGACCAATTGACTGCTGCCGACACTGTCGTGGTGCTCCACTTCGCCCTCAAAAAGCCAGGTGACTGTTTGCAAACCGGTGTGTGGGTGGGGGGCAACATGCATGCCACCGCTGAGTTCAACAAGGTCTGGACCAAAGTGATCAACAAAACACCACGCACCAATCGTGGTGCGGTGCCGGTTAGGTAAAGTTCTGCGCACCGTCATCGCTCGCAGGCCACCCAGGGGCACATCGCGAGGAGTCAGAATGCTCATACTTACAGACTACGTTTTGGGGTGAGCATTTATTCCATGCTCTAAGCGTTCCCCCTCCAGCGAACATCACCATTCCAGCTCACGCCGTGGGCGAACAGGGGCACCATTGAGGGCAATACGGCGTTACTCTCAAAAGCAAGACCTGCACTGGATACGAACACCACAGTGCTGATGGGAGAAAAATGTTTGAGAGATTTACCGACCGCGCTCGCCGCGTCGTTGTCTTGGCGCAAGAAGAAGCCAAGATGCTCAATCACAACTACATCGGCACTGAGCACATCCTCTTAGGTCTAATCCACGAAGGCGAAGGTGTTGCAGCAAAGGCTCTCGAGTCCCTCAACATCTCCCTCGACGCCGTGCGCGAGCAGGTCCAAGACATCATTGGTCAAGGCCAACAGCAGCCCACCGGCCACATTCCGTTTACTCCACGAGCAAAGAAAGTTCTTGAGCTTTCGCTGCGTGAAGCCCTGCAGCTAGGACACAACTACATTGGCACTGAGCACATCCTCTTAGGTCTCATCCGTGAGGGTGAAGGTGTTGCTGCTCAGGTGTTGGTCAAGCTCGGTGCTGATCTCAACCGTGTTCGTCAGCAAGTTATTCAGCTTCTCTCTGGCTTCCAGGGTAAGGAGCCTGTTGCGGCCGGAAACAAGGACGAGGCAGCTTCTGCTCAGGGTGGTTCTCAGGTTCTTGACCAGTTCGGTCGTAACCTCACTGCCGCTGCCCGTGAAGGAAAGCTTGACCCAGTTATTGGGCGCGAAAAAGAGATTGAACGCGTCATGCAGATTCTTTCTCGTCGTTCCAAGAACAACCCTGTTCTGATAGGTGAGCCCGGTGTTGGTAAGACTGCTGTTGTCGAAGGCCTCGCTCAGGCGATTGTTTCCGGTAATGTTCCTGAGACACTCAAGGACAAGCAGCTCTACACCCTCGACTTGGGTTCTCTCATTGCTGGTTCTCGATACCGTGGTGACTTTGAAGAGCGCCTCAAGAAGGTCACCAAGGAGATTCGCACCCGTGGCGACATCATTACTTTCATCGACGAGATTCACTCACTGGTTGGTGCTGGTGCTGCGGAAGGCGCAATCGATGCTGCCTCCATCCTCAAGCCTCTGCTTGCTCGTGGTGAACTCCAGACCATTGGTGCAACCACTCTGGATGAATATCGCAAGCACTTTGAGAAGGATGCAGCGCTGGAGCGCCGCTTCCAGCCCATTCAGGTTGCGGAGCCTTCCTTGCCTCACGCGATTAACATCTTGAAGGGTCTGCGCGACCGTTACGAAGCACACCACAAGGTTCAGATCACCGACGGCGCCATCGTGGCGGCAGCAAACCTTGCCGACCGTTACATCCAAGACCGCTTCCTTCCGGATAAGGCCATTGACCTTATTGACGAGGCAGGGGCTCGTCTGCGTCTATCCATCCTCTCCAACCCACCAGAGCTGCGTGAATTGGATGACCAGATTGCTCTGACCCGCAGCAAGAAGGAAGCAGCAATCGAAGACCAAGACTTCGAACGTGCTGCCGCATTGCGCGATGAAGAAAAGCAGCTGCAAGCTGAGCGTGTTCGCCGTGAGGCTGAGTGGCGCAAGGGCGATGCAGGTGGTCAGGGCATCGTGGACGAGGGCGTTATTGCCGAGGTTCTTGCCCAAGCGACTGGTATTCCTGTCTTCAAGCTCACCGAAGAAGAATCAGCTCGCCTGGTCTTCATGGAGAAGGCCCTGCACCAGCGTGTGATCGGACAAGAGAAAGCTATTGCCGCTCTGTCCAAGACCATTCGCCGCACCCGCGCGGGACTCAAAGACCCCAAGCGTCCTTCTGGGTCGTTCATCTTCGCCGGTCCAACTGGTGTTGGTAAGACCGAGCTGGCAAAGGCACTGGCTGAGTTCCTCTTTGACGACGAAAACGCCATGATCTCACTCGACATGAGTGAATACGGTGAAAAGCACACCGTTTCACGTCTGTTTGGTGCTCCTCCCGGATTCGTCGGATTCGAAGAGGGCGGTCAGCTCACTGAGAAGGTGCGCCGCAAGCCCTTTAGTGTTGTTCTCTTCGATGAGATTGAGAAGGCACACCCTGACATCTTCAACTCTCTGCTCCAGATTCTGGAAGAGGGTCGACTCACCGATGGTCAAGGACGTGTTGTTGACTTCAAGAACACCGTCATCATCATGACCACCAACCTGGGAACCAAGGAAATCTCCGGCGGCCCTGTTGGTTTCCAGCTTGAAGGGGACGCAGTCAATGACTACGACCGCATGCGCGGCAAGGTCAACGAAGAGCTCAAGAAGCACTTCAAGCCTGAGTTCCTCAACCGTGTTGATGACATCATTGTGTTCCCTCAGCTGAGCAAGGAAGAGCTGGTTCAGATTGTGGACCTGTTCACCAAGCGCCTGAGCGACCGCATGATGGATCGCGACATGACCATCGAGCTCACTCAAGCTGCGAAGGACCGCCTCATCGAGGTCGGCTTCGACCCAGCTCTGGGTGCTCGTCCGTTGCGTCGCGCCATGCAAGCCGAGGTCGAAGATCGCCTTTCCGAGAAGATTCTCGAAGGCCAGCTCGCAGCTGGAGATCACGTCCACGTGGACTTCATTGGTGGCGAATTCGTCTTCACCACCACTGCGCGTGAAGCGGTTGGCGTATCCGTTGCCTCTCAGGCCAACGGTATTTCGGCTACGCCAGAGATTGTGGCCGACGGGGAGTAATCCTCTCGCCAGAGTATTCTGGGGAGCATGACTTCTTCACCCATTCACGTTCGTCGTGCTCGCACGGCAGACGTGCCATGGATTCTCGAAGTCACGAAACCATTGGTTGACTCCCGAGTTTTGTTGGGCAAAGACGCTGTCTCTATTTATGAGGCTGTTCAAGAGTTCCGAATCGCCGAAGACAGCGACGGCAACCGCATCGGTTGCGGTGCTCTTCACGTCATGTGGCAAGACTTGGGTGAAATTCGTACCCTCGCTGTCACTCCCGAATGGCTGGGCAAAGGCGTTGGCGCTGCCATTTTGGCCAGGCTCGTCGACGATGCCACAGAGTTGGGACTTGGGCGACTCTTTTGCCTCACCTTTGAGGTGGACTTCTTTACCCGCCACGGTTTTGTGGAAGTCTCGGACGCCATCATTGATCCTGAAACCTATGCTCAACTGGTGCTTTCGCACGATGAGGGTGTCGCCGAATTCCTGGATCTTGCCCGTGTAAAACCCAACACTCTGGGAAATACAAGGATGCTGCGCGTCCTGTAGGTAATTTAGGGGCATGAGCTCTCAGATGCCTGGACAACCTGGACGCCTCTCACCCGCGGTTTATCGCCGCCGCAGATTGGTCGCTCTTCTCGCACTTATTGCTGTCGTTACTGCGGTTGTACTCATCATTGTTCGTCCCGGTCAGGCAACGCCAGAGCCCACCCCCACCGCAACAGCGAAACCCACACCCACCGCTGTTGCATCAGAGACTCCCACCCCTACCCCCACTCCAACAGTTGATGTGTCCTCCTATAAAGAGTGCGCTGTGAAGAACCTCGTGGTGACTCCTGTCACCGATGGTGTGGATTACCAAGCAGGTGTTTTGCCTAATCTGTCTCTCACTATCCAAAACACAGGAAGTACTGCCTGCTATTACAACGTGGGAACAGCGGCACAGCAGCTCACCATTACTTCCGGTGCAGAAACGTACTGGGTTTCCACCGACTGCCAAACAGAGAAGTCTGACACGGTCGCCATTTTGGAGCCCGGTGTTGTTTACCCTTCAGCTCCAGTTGCCTGGCCTCGTGAGCGCAGCGCTCCCGACACCTGTGGTGGCGTGCGCGATCAGGTTCCTGCCGGTGGTGCTTCCTATTACCTCACTGCCAAGGTGGGCGAAGCAACCTCCAAGACCTCAAGTCAGTTCCTGCTGTACTAGCACTTTTCTTTGAACGCCTGAAGGGCGTATGCTCGACCTCGTGACAAGTCCCTGGCTTGCCGACCCCGATGTTGTGGTTCCCGGCACTGTTCGCGCAGTCGTGCGCGACTCATGGTCGCGCGCGGAACAAAGCCAACTTGATCCTGATCGGATGCTCTCTCCACTTCTCTTTGAAAGCAGTGAACTTCACGACTATCGGGAAGCACACCCCCTGGCTCAAATGATGCCGGTTATTCGCAAGCTTCTTGTGCGCGATGCAGATAACGATTCAGGAATGCTCGTTGCTGTGGGGGACGCGATGGGACGCTTGCTTTGGGTTGAAGGTGACCAAGGGCTCAAGTCTCGTGCCGAGTCAATGATGTTTGTTGAAGGCTCTGACTGGAGTGAATCCGTGGCGGGAACCTCAGCACCGGGAACAGCCCTTGCCTTGGATCACGCGATTCAGATTCGCCGGGATGAGCATTACAACCGTCTTGTTCACGCCTGGAGTTGCACGGCTGTTCCTGTTCACGACCCAGAGACCAAAGCCATTATTGGTGTTATTGATATCACCGGGGGAGACCAAGCGGTGGATCGTCACACCATGCCACTGGTTGAGGCAACGGCTCACGCTGTTGAGACAGAGCTCATGGTGAGCAGGCTTCGCAGTCGTGATGCCGCATCCTCGCGGTCAGCTGCGAACTCCAAGTTTGTCTTGTTCAATAACTTGCCTTCTTCAGTGAAGAACAAATCAGCTCGGGCGACACTGCACATCCTTGGCCGAGATACAGCACTTCTCACCATTGGAGATCGCTCCCTCGAGTTGACTCAACGTCATGCAGAAATTATGACGCTGCTGGCCTGGAACCGTTCGGGGTTATCTGCCGAACGGTTGTCAGAGCTGTTGTGGGGAGACCCTTATGCCACGTCTCGCTTGCGCCCAGAAATGGTGCGCTTGCGCAAGCTCCTGGAGAAGTTCCAGCCGGGGATTGCACCAGAGTCTAAGCCGTATCGCCTCCCGGAGCAGGTTGAGATAGATGCCCAGCACGTCGTGGCTTTGCTGGATCGTGGCGCCCACCGGGCAGCGTTGTCCGCGTTCCGCGGGACGCTGCTTCCGGACTCGGTCTCACCGGGTATTGAAGAGATTCGAAACGAAGTGTGTTCGCACCTGCGTGAGTCACTCCTCAGTGATGCTTCGGTGGAAGTTCTGATGGACTACGCCAACTCCGAGCAAGGCTTAGAAGATCTTGATGTGTGGCATCAGGTGCTGAAGATGTTGCCGGCAAAGTCCCCCAAGCGTGCCCATGTGGTTGCTCATGTGGAGAATCTCGTCTTCCTGCAAGGGCAGTAATTCCCCTTCGCAACTTTCTGCAACCTTTCGCTCCCTAATGTTGTACTGCCATATCCGGCACTACGACAAAGACGTCGAAAGGTACATAAATGACTGTCTATGCAAACCCCGGCACACCTAATGCCGTCATCACGTTCAACCACAAATACGACAACTTCATTGGTGGCAAGTATGTTGCACCGTCGTCTGGTGAATACTTCGAGAACATCACGCCAGTAACTGGCCAGGTGTTCTGCGAGATCGCCCGCGGTAATGCCAAAGATGTTGACATGGCTGTTGCAGCAGGATGGAAAGCCTTCGAAACCTGGGGTAAGACCAGTGCCACCGAACGTGCCATCATCTTGAACAAGATTGCTGACCGTATGGAAGCAAACCTGGAGCTCCTTGCTGTTGCAGAGACCTGGGATAACGGTAAGCCTGTTCGTGAAACCATGGCCGCAGACATTCCTCTGGCCATTGACCACTTCCGCTACTTCGCTGGTGCCATTCGTGCTCAAGAAGGCGGCATTTCCGAACTTGACCACAACACCGTGGCCTACCACTTCCACGAGCCACTGGGTGTAGTTGGCCAGATCATTCCCTGGAACTTCCCCATCCTGATGGCTGTCTGGAAGCTTGCACCAGCACTGGCTGCAGGTAACTGCATCGTGCTCAAGCCAGCCGAACAAACCCCAGCATCGATCCACGTACTCCTGGATCTGATCAAGGACCTCATTCCAGATGGTGTGCTCAACATTGTTAACGGTTTCGGTATCGAAGCTGGTGCACCTCTTGCCTCTCACAACAACATCCGCAAGATTGCGTTCACTGGTGAAACCACCACTGGTCGCCTCATCATGCAGTACGCAAGTGAGAACCTCATTCCTGTCACACTCGAGCTCGGTGGAAAGAGCCCCAACATCTTCTTCGAAGACGTTGCAGCTCAGAAGGACGCCTACTACGAGAAGGCACAGGAAGGTTTCACCATGTTCGCCCTGAACCAGGGTGAAGTGTGCACCTGTCCTTCCCGTGCACTGATTCAGGGCTCCATCTATGACGGGTTCATGGCTGACGCTCTGCCTCGTGTGGGCAAGATCATCCAGGGCAACCCTCTGGACACCAACACCATGATTGGTGCACAGGCATCCAATGACCAGCTGGAGAAGATCCTCAGCTACATCGACATTGGTAAGGCTGAAGGTGCCAAGGTTCTCATCGGTGGTGAACGTGCAGACCTCGGTGGTGAACTCTCCGGTGGTTACTACGTCCAGCCCACTGTCTTCGAAGGTAAGAATTCCATGCGTATCTTCCAAGAGGAAATCTTTGGCCCTGTGGTGTCCGTCACCTCCTTCAAGGACTACGACGACGCCATCAGCATCGCCAACGACACCCTCTATGGTCTTGGCGCAGGTGTATGGAGCCGTACCGGTGACATCGCTTACCGTGCTGGTCGTGCCATTGAGGCAGGGCGCGTGTGGACCAACACCTACCACCAGTACCCTGCTCACGCTGCCTTCGGTGGCTACAAGCAGTCTGGTATCGGTCGCGAGAACCACAAGATGATGCTCGATCACTACCAGCAGACCAAGAACCTCTTGGTCTCCTACGCAGAAGGACCCATGGGCTTCTTCTAAATCGGCACTATCAAACAGGCAACAAACACGGGAGAATCATTACATGGACTACACGAGGGTTGATTACACGCAAGAAGCCGCTGAGCTTCTGCGCAAGATGACACTCAAGCACGGTCCGTTGATGTTTCACCAGTCGGGGGGCTGCTGTGATGGCAGCTCCCCGATGTGTTACCCCGTCGGGATGTTTCGGGTCGGGGGATCCGACGTCCTGCTGCAAAAACTCGAGATTGACGGCCTGGACCCCATCGAGTTTTATATGTCGGCATCGCAGTATGAGTATTGGAAATATACCCACCTCACCGTTGATGTGGTGAAGGGTCGAGGTAGCGGATTCTCGGTTGAAGCTCCCGAGGGAGTTCGTTTCATGATTCGCTCACGCATGCTCACCGACGAGGAGATCGAACACTTCGGTCTTCTCAAAGCTGAGGCTGTTTAGAAGGCAGCGTCAATTTCGCGCTCGCGGGCATCTTTTGCAGTGTCAAAGGCTGCCTTGAGTGCAGAGCGCAATGTTCCCACATTGTGATCAATGCGAGTGCTAAAGCCCAAGCGGGTCGCTTCGGCATCACGCTGCTTACCGCCAGTGACGGGCCGAATTTCTCCAGCCAAGGAAATTTCACCAAAAGCCGCCACAGTATGCGCAATTGGCTTGTCATGGAATGCACTCGCCACGGCAATAGCAATCGCTAGGTCAGCACCAGGCTCATTCAATCGAACACCGCCCACAGTGGAGACATAGACATCTTTGTCACTGAGTTTGAGTCCTGCTCGGCGCTCTAAGACAGCCAGCAACATGGCAACACGTGAGCTGTCTAACCCGTTGGTGACTCGACGAGGATTGGGAGCACTGCTGGGAACCACAAGCGCTTGGATTTCCACGGGAAGAGGTCTCTTGCCTTCCAGGGCAACCGTCGCACACGTTCCGGAAACAGCAACGGAAGACCGACTCAGGAATAAGCCGCTGGGGTCAGGGACTTCGGCGATGCCGTCACCTGTCATTTCGAAGCAGCCCACCTCGTCAGTGGGGCCAAAGCGGTTCTTGAGTGCGCGGACAAAGCGCAAGGCGGTTTGACGGTCTCCTTCGAAGTGGCAGACAACATCAACCAAGTGTTCGAGAAGGCGGGGCCCGGCAATGGTGCCGTCTTTGGTGACGTGACCAACGAGAAGAATGGGGAGGTTTCGTTCTTTCGCTACGCGAATGAGAACGCTAGTGACCTCGCGAACCTGGCTGGGTCCCCCAGCCAGACCATCCACCGCAGAGCTGGCAACAGTCTGTACGGAGTCAACAATGAGCAAGGCAGGTTGTACTGCATCAATTTGGCCGATGATGGTCGACAAATCTGTCTCAGCTGCAAGGTAGAGATTTTCGGTGAGCGCGCCCGTGCGCGACGCACGCAAACGTACTTGACTGACGGACTCTTCCGCGCTGACATAGAGAACTTTGATGTCTGTCTTGGCAGCGCGAGATGCCACCTCGAGAAGCAGAGTGGACTTTCCTACGCCAGGTTCTCCAGAAAGCAGGATGGCAGCACCGGGGACTATTCCCCCACCCAGCACACGGTCAAACTCGTTGATTCCGCTGGCCCAGTGGGAGAGTTCACCATCGACCGGAATTTCCGTGATGGGCCGAGCAGCATTCTCTTCGCTGACAAATACAGGGGTCATCTTGACTTGGATACCGGTCTTTGTGGACTCTTCCACGACGGTGCCCCATGCCTGGCATTCACCACAACGGCCAACCCACTTAACCGTGGTCCAACCACATTCAGTGCAGGTGTATCCAGGAGTTGCTTTGGCCATGCGGACAGCCTAGCTGTGGCGGCGGACAGTGGATTGGTGGCGTGCGCAAGCTGTGCGTAAACTCTTTAATACTGGTTCCGTGTCCGAGCGGCCGAAGGTGCAACTCTCGAAAAGTTGTGTACGTGAAAGCGTACCGTGGGTTCAAATCCCACCGGGACCGCCATAGGAAGTCGTTAGACAAAGAAAACACCTGAATGTTTTTATTCAGGTGTTTTCCTATGTGCGGTCAACTCCCGCGTGCTGATTAATCAATTTCTTTGCAGAAGCGGAACTGTCGCTTCAAGAACGACTCGGTTGGCGTCGTTTTTTCTTGTCCACATGATGGTGAGATCATTCAACAGTTGTGTACCCAATCCTGGAGTAGATGCTTCGGATACAGGGAAACCATTGTTTGATACCACTAACAAAATGTCTTGACCTTTCGGATCTAGGGCTAAGTGGACATCCACCTCAGTAGCGTCTCCATGACGGATGGCATTGGAAATGGCTTCCCGGAGAATCTCAGCAAGTACTCTGTTTGTTCCCTCTGACGCTTCAATGTGCTGTGTGAGATCTAGAGAAATATCTAGGTTGATGGCGACAGCACCGCTCCAGAGCTCGATGAGCTCCTGTATTGATTCTTCGATATTTTGTGTTTTGGTGTCAGGTTCCTTCAACAGCAAGAGTGCTTCAGCTATTGGTTGTCGAACATACTCAATATCTTTTTTGGTCAGTTTGGTGTTCGGAGCGAACTGTTCAAGCCTGAGAAGCGATGCCCAAATAGCATCTTGTATTGGGCCGTGGAGCACTCGTGACATCGATTCTTCAAATTGCCGAGCCTCGGAATTCTCACTCACAATTTCTCGCCTGACTTCGTTGTTAGCCAGTGTTAGTTCTGAATTTAGATCTTTGAGCATTCTGCGAGAAGTACCCACGAGAGCAATAGTTGTGAGGATTGCGACAAAGTAGAAGAACAACATGATGATTTTGTCGTACGAATTGATTTCCGAGATGAGGAAGAAAAACCATCCACCCAAGACAGATAGAACAAAGGGAACAGTGATGAAGAGGATTATTCGAGCAGGTAGGCCCCAGTGCTGAGGAACTTGGTTCCAAAAAAACCTGAATAGAACGAGCACGCCGAGAAAAATTATCGAAAATACAAGAGAATTCGCCAAGGTATTTGGTTTGTTATAGCTTGCGAGAGAAGTCAGTAGTGGGAAGTACATCCACAACACTGATATCAATGGGTACACAGGGTTCCCAGTGAATGTTTGACGAATCAAATTGCGAAGTGCAATCTTTGTTTCTGGAACTTCCAGTTTGGATTCCAGATCTAGTCGTGCTCCACGCCCTAGTTGATAGCTCAATGGTCTGACGACGGTATCTATTAAGTCTTTGAGTCTTTCTGCATCATGAGAAGAGTTATTTCCGTCTGCTAAGGCAAGAGAACTAGAAAGCTGGGTCTCAATGTTTGAAATGAGAGATTGTTTTCTGCTTTGCAACCTACTGTGCAAATCAAGCTGTGTGTTTTTTGATGTAGCGAGCAACGTCGCCAGTTGAGAGTTTTGACGCGAAAAGTCTCGCGCGGAAGCTATTAGATACCCCATGACAACTAGCACAATGAGTTGGTTTGCCTGCGCAGCTCCAAATCTTGCCCAGAATTGGCTGCTATCCGTTATTCCAAAATTTTGAAGTAACCAGTCAAATGTCGTTAATCTGAGCAAGATCGACGTTTCAAAAAGAATGAGAGTGCTTAAGGGCCTCAGCCACGTGGGTAAACGTGGATTAAGCACGTAACGGCCACATGCCAGAACTAATGCCATTGGGAGAAACGGAAGAGCATTTGCCAACCAAAAAAGCGGCATCTTTCCTTCAAGATCGACTTTAAAGTCCACCAATAGAGCGCCATTGAGTTGGATGAACAAAAGTAGCGCAACTGAGATCCAATTGATCGCTTCTTTGCGACCGAGGCTTCTCCAAAAATCAATCATGATTGTGGGCGCTTGGGGAGGCCACTCTCTGCTACAAAAATTCTCACTGCTTCAACTCGTGGCGAAATAAGGTCGTCTTGTGACAGTCCAAAGACTTTAAAGATTCCACGGATGATCTGTTCTACCGAAGAAATAGTCACCCCACGTTGCCGAGCTATTTCTTTATTGGAGAGTCCTTGGGCCATCATCTGCAAAATCTCTCTTTGAGTTTTTGTCAACATACCCAGACCGCCCACTCGCTGCCGGTCATGTCGTAGTGATTCTGTTTTGCCACGCATCGCCTCTTGGACAGCTGTTACTAAAGCATCAGTTGACTTAATGATGCTCTTTCTGAGGTACGCAACACCTTCTGGAATTCTTGCGTCTTTCATCCCAGCACTGACAGTGTCTCCGTGACGGCTCAGAAGAATAGGAGTGATGTCGGGTCTGATCTTGCGAACAAGTTGAACAAATTCAATACCGTTCGGACCAATGCCCAAATCAATGTCTACGAGAACTGCGTCTGGATCAAATTCACGAAGCGCACGCTTTGCTAAGAGAGCTGAAGTAGAAAGCTGTGCTTGAAAGCCTGCACTGGTTAACGCAGTTGTGATGAGCGAGCCAGTGAACTCGTCATCTTCGACAATGAGAATTCGACGCTGAAACATCTTTTGGCCCTTCGGTTAAATGTCAGTTTCTCATCATTCAGGTTCATACAGATGAGCAAATCAGGGGTATGCCACTGAAAGCAACAACCTGCATCTACAAGCAAAAACTTAACTATTCAATAGTTAGCCACTGAAAACGAGGTTCAGGTTTTGAAGACCTTTGTATTTTGACACCGTCTCATCTGAATTGTTGAGCGAGCTCATGATTTATTCACGAAAGCTTCGTGAATACGCAAATGGAAGTATTTCATGCCTAAAATTTTTCGACTCTTGTTAGCAACTTCTCTTTCGTTTTGCATGGTGTTCTTCGCCCTGCCTGCACACGCCACAACCCCTGACCCGACAATGCAGGGTGGTACTGAGGGAGTGCTTTTTGTCACGGAGATGACGGACGGTGCCATTTACATCGGTGATTTCAAATCAACACCGACTCCCAAGTCAATCTTCTGGCAAGACACAGCAAGCTCCGTAAACCAGGTTGCCGTTACTTCCGGTTACGTTGCTTGGGCGTCAAATGGCGGTGGATCGAACATCAGAGGCAAGGTATTAATATCGCCAATTGCCACAACTGCTGGCACGATAACTACAGTTTCTCTTCCTTTAACTGGCTCAACTGTTCCTGTAATTCATGCTCTAGCTGCGGACTATTTTGGGGAGAGATTCTATGCGGCCGCGAGCGACAATAAAATTTATTCGTTCAAGAGCGACGGCACAGATCTTCGCATTGAATTAAGCCACAGCTCAGTTATGAAAATTCGTTGGGGGATGTGGGTTGATTCTTACAACAACACATTGACCTATTGCACTTTCTCCAACTACGTCAATGGCGCAGATACACCAGGGGACCTGTTCCAATTCACAATTACAGGGTCCACTGTAAGTGCCCCCGTAACTCTCAAGGCTAATTTCCTCCAAGACTGCGATGGAGTAGGGGTCGATCCGGTTGACGGGAAAGTTTTTGCAGCGAGCTCTGCCGCGCCTTGGGCATCTTTTGCAACGTATCTTCCCTCAGATCCATCGTCATTCGCCACTATTGCATACAACCCTGTTCTGACGAGCACTGCACCTTCTTCAATGTTTGTTAGTCACTCAACAGGAAAGTTTTACTTCACAACTGAACAGTATGTGCATGAGGCAAATTTTGACGGAACACAAGTGCGAACACTGTATGTAGGGACTCATACTGGAGCAGGCTTTCAAAATCTAGCTGTCTACTATGGGGCAACAATTGCGAATATCAACAGTACAGCGGCGGCGGCTCGCGGAGACGTCCCTCAAAGTTCAAGTGGAACGTCTTCGATTTCTACCTCTAGTTCACCAAGCCTTGCAGCTACTGGCGACAGGACAGGCACAGCCCCATACTTCTTTGCTGGTGCCGCCATATTGTTCGGTTTAGGAATGCTGTTACTTCGAAACACCATCATCAGGAAGCGACGTTAATTCCTCTCAGTGCGAATGGGTCATCCAGGGCAGGGGTTTTGCTCTGAATGCGACCATTCCGGGAAAGTAAGGGTACTTGGGGCGGTGGAATTCAGTGGTGTGCCACTGAATTCCACAAGCTTCAACAGCGGGATTTCTTAACCTTTTGTTGGAGGCCAATTCCTATGTCATTTTTGTCGAGTCTTCAGCCTGTTCGCTTCGTTCTGGTGCTGCTGTTCATGGTTGGCACTTTGATTGCTTTTCAGCCACAGTCTGCTCAGGCAAGTGTTTCCTCAATCACGATTGTGAGCAATGGTGGGGCGTCCGAAGGCAACGGATGGTCAAAAACCAATGGAGTCATTACTTCTTCAGCGCCCGTGAGTATTAATGCTTCCGACATTGTTGCGTCGCTTGCTTCTGGGAATACTCAAATTTCTGCAACAACTATTGACGTCAATTCGGAAATAGTCTGGACCAATTCCTCGAAGCTCACTCTGACGGCGACTGGAGCATTGAATATCAATAAATCCATCCAGGCGTCCGGAACAACGGCAGCATTGGAGTTGACTTCAACGCCGTTGTATAAATTGGCAACTGGCTCCGGAGCAAGTATTCAACTCACGGGCGCAACACCTTCACTCACAATTAATTCTCAAGTCTTTACTGTGGTGAATACCAAGGCTCAGTTACTGGCACTCACTTCGTCATCAACCTTTATTGCCTTAGGAAGATCTTTAGCACTAACAGATACCTATTCAAACTCCGTGGTCACGGGAGCTTTTTCATCAGTATTCGACGGTCTTGGTAATGAAGTCTCCGGTCTGAAAATCACTACAGCGGCAGGACCAGCAACAAACCTCGGATTCTTTTCTGAATTGCGTGGAGCCACAATTCGCAATTTCGGAGTGACGAATGCATTTATCCAGACGACATCTTCAAGCACTTCGAATAACATCCGTGTTGGGCTTATTGCCGGGTTGGTTGGTGACTTAACTTCATCAACATCAACACCATCTGCTTATTCGTCAAACATTTCACATGTGTGGAGTTCAGGGTCTGTCGTCGCTCAAGACACAGCAGGTACTGATCAGCAAGGCTCTTTTTTTGCTGGGGGGCTAATTGGTTGCTTCAACAACGGCAGTCTCTTCATCTCTGATTCGTATTCGACTGCAACAGTAGGATCAGCGGGAACATATTCCAACCAAATGGCTAATGGCGGCTTATTGGGTGACGCATTTGCTCTCCACGGTACGAACGGAAATATTCATCTTGAGCTTGAGCGAACGTATTCAACAGGTGTAATCCTTGAGGGTGGACATGGACTTTACTACGGAACGGGTGGATTGGTAGGTCAGTTCATCGCTGATGGGTCAACATTCATTAAGGATTCTTTTTCGTGGGCAGCAATTACTGGAAGTGGGCAATCTGTCGGCGGTATAGCTGGTTGGCGTGAATGGTGGCAGTCACGAACCACAGGAGGAATTTACTCCAGCTATACAACCTTCACTACTTTGGGCAATTTCTGGCAAGCCAATAGCGCTTTTGATAGCTACACATCAGTAACAGCCACTCCAGGCACAACATTGCCCAATGGATTCAGTCCTTCAGTTTGGAGTAAATCATCGGGTTCGATGCCAATTCTGCAGGGATTAGCTTCGCCGCAGGTTCCATTGTTCGTCAAAGTTGTCGCACCAACTGATGGAACCTACAGCACCATGTCTTATGTCATCGTCGACTCTGCTGGGACAACTCAAAACCTAGCTACTCTCGGTTTAGCAGCACCAACGGGAACAGTTCAATACTCGATTCCCTCAGCAGTCAGTCCTGGAACTTATTCAGTCTCATATGTTTCAGGCCTCAGCCTCACCGGCGTCAATGCCAATAATTACTACCTCGCGCCATTCACGACACCAACTTCTGTCACAATTACATCTGCTCTGACGGCTCAGACGGTTACCTGGTCACCAACAAATACCTCGGCGTCATTCACCTCGGCCCAGCTCACACCGAATTCCTCCGCAACTTCTTCTGGCTCCGGTGCCATTAGCTACGCGGTAAACAATGCAGGAACTACCGGCTGCACAGTTTCTGGATCTAACCCTCCCGTGATTTCTTTCACGTCAGCAGGTGATTGTGTCGTTCGTGCCTCTGCGGCTGGAACGGTAACTGAAGCGTCAGCATTCAAAGATGTTGTTTTCACCATTACAACACCGCAGGCTCAAACAGTCACTTGGGCGCCTACCAACACTCAAGTTATGGCAAATGCGTCACCGTTAACCCCCTCTGTTTTAGCAACTACGAGCGGAACCGGAAACATCACATACAGTGTTCAATCTGACACCACATCCCAGTGCACAGTTGGCAACTCAACAGGAATCGTGAGTTTTTCTGGGGCGGGCGTATGCGTCATACGCGCAACTGCGAATGCAAATGCAACATATAGCTCTGCCTATAAAGACGTCACATTCACCATTGGATCCGCGACGACAACTATGTCGCTGACCTTGGATGTTGCTATTGGTAATGCGATAACAAACGCACCAGTTGATTATGCCACCACCGGTTTGCAGCCTGGCGCTGTCTGGAATCTTGTTTTGCGATCGACACCCCAAACCTTGGCCAGCGGAAATATCGGTTCTTTAGGTGCAGTTGTAGGCTCTACAGCAATTCCTTCGGGGCTCAGTGCTGGGTGGCATTCTTTGACCCTTTCAGGCACCAGCATTAATGGCGGTTTAGTCTCCACTGCAGTCTGGTTCGAAGTGAGTGCGACAGGAACATTGTTGGCCTCTCAGACAACTGAGCCTTCAGAAAACACGATAAGTCCAACTGGATTACCTAGGACTGGCTTAGCCGCTGTTAATTTTCTTATCTTGGGAATATCTTTGCTGCTCCTGGGAATGTATCTCCTGCTTGCCTACCGGGGAAAATTGGATACAGTTGCGTAATTCATTTTCAAGTTGGACTAATTAAGGCCTTTGAAAAGGACACATCGTGGACACAATTGAACGAAACTACGCATTTAGCTGAGTTATCGAAATGCCCTCAAGACGCTGTTTTTCCGCGCACTTCTCACATTCACCCAACTGTGACTGGGGCTATGTAAAGAATTTAATTCCCACCAGGACCGCCAGAAAAGCCCCCTATTTATTCAATAGGGGGCTTTTGTTATGGTCTGTGACTGGTACTGGGTTTACTTCGAGATTTTCTTTTTTCGAAGGACGAGCACAGATCCTGCTAGTAGCAGTCCCGCAGCGAAATAGAGTGCAACAGGCACAGCTCCGGAATTAGTTTGACCTGTTGCAGGAAGTGAAGACGGGGTTGGACTTGCAGTTGGACATGGCAAGTTTCCTGCGTCAGTAACACTGAGGCTAATGACATCGGAGGCGCTTTGAGCCCCAGCAGTTGCAGTAATTGTGTAGTTCGCTTGGCTTGATGCCGCGCTGGCCGTACCTGAAATTGAACCGGTGGCAGTGTTGAGGGACAATCCTGCCGGTAGCACTGGTGAAATTGCGTACGACGGGCTTGAAGCAAAGTTAGAAGCTGTCCAAGCGAAGTTGCTGGTGAAGGCAGTGCACGTATCTGCTACTTGACTAGGGTTACCAGCATTGAGCTCTGCAGGGAAACTAATTAATGAAGTGGCAGGAGTGTTGACATTTCGGGCGATAGCCATGTTGTCGAATTCAAAGCCACCTGAGGAACCCTGAGAGAAGACAAGTGTGTCAAAAGTTAACCCGTTAGCACCAATGAGGTGCACATATGCGAATGGTTCAGTGTTGGTGAGGTTTCCACATCGAGAGGTTGTGAGTACTGGGTTTCCAAAGTATTCACAAGATTGGTAGGACGTATTGTCAATTGCCGTAATTGAGCCCACGCCGTTATTGAGCAATGAAACAAGGGATGCAGTTGTGAAAGTTCCGACAAGGGTGCCAGAAGTTCCACCTGAGTAAAGCTTCACGGTGTTGTTAGCGTCACCTGCTGACCACCAGAAACCTAGGTAGCTTTCTGGTTGGTCGAGTGTAAGTGTCACAGTCTTGTTGCTGGGGACGCTCGCATAGTTGGTCCCGTTGCCCGAGGGCCGGCTCAATGCAGCACCTCCTGCTCCAGTGGTAGCGCCACCGTATTGGTTAGGACCAGAGATGCTGCAGCCGGTGGTGGTGATAGTTCCGATTGATGTTGAGGTGTCAGATGTCCATGCTGTAGGGCATGCACCTGTTGTGTAGCTGTTGAAGGTGGCGATTTCTGCACCAGCAACATAGGTGTTCTGAACCGTAGGGGGTGAAATGTAAAAGTTAAGCGTTGGATTTGATGCACTAGCGGAAACTGGTGAAAGCACCAGAGCGCAGAGTGCAGCGGTGAGAGATAGTCCAAGAAGCTTTTTCATTACAACCTATGTTTTTGGAAATTAGATCTTATTGAGAGGTGATGAGAGAAATACGCCCACTGCAATAAAGAATTGGGATGGGGAAAAGTTTTAATCCTTTCCTAAATTAGCAGAGAAAATACCTATGTTTTGATGTGTTTTTTCCTTAGTTCCCGCGCAAAACCCTATGGAGGAATTTAACCCTTCCCTCTTATGGCGCAGGGAAAAGAAAGATAGGTGCCCACTGCGGGTGGTAGGCATAAATAAGAACAAGGAAGACAACGACGTCAAAGAGTAAGTGCACGGTAATGACGTAGTAGACCGATTTACTCTTCTCAAAAATCCACGCCTGAATCAGCGCGAACGGAATCGTGAGTAAAGGTCCCCACGAGCGATAGCCAAGTTCCCAGAGGAATGAAACAAAAACGATTGCTTGTAAACCGTTGGCAAGCCACAACGGGAAGTGCCGCCTGAGCAGCGCAAAGATGGTGCAAATAAAGAACAGCTCATCCCAGATGCCGACAAAGCCAACGCCAACAAACAGTCGAGCAATTTCAGAAGGCTCGGCCACGGCAGGCCAGTTGAGATAACTTCCCGAGCCGATGAAATACACCGGCAGGATCAGCCACCCCAGGATGAGAACTAGTCCAAGCCAGATCCATTCCAACCTGGTCCACGGTTGTCCTGGTCTACCCGGAAAAGTAATGGCGTGGTCTTTGAAGACCCACCTGCTGAGTGAGTAGGGCACAGCAACAGCCAGAACCAGAACGGTTCCCATCAGAGCGATGTTGCCCCATTCCAGATTGGCTTTGAGGTCAATCTGTTCGATACCAACGAGGGGAATAGCGATAAGCAAAAGGTCTCTGGCAAAGCGCCATGAGATGGTGAAAGCGAGAGCAAGACCTGCGGTTACGGTGAGGTATCCCCACGGGGTATGCAGCACAAAAAACAGCGGGGCTGAACTGACTATCAACAGAGCTGACAGAAACATGCGTGCCCGAGTCCACTGAGTTGCGGGCAGGGTGAAACTGGACGCACTGGCAGTCATGCCTCAAGAGTATGTGACGACTGTTGGGAGTACTCTCAGCAAATTTCAAGCATTGGGTTTGAGAACTCACGCGCTAGGGTGAAGTCACGACTAAGGGGTAACACATCATGCATAAGAAGCTGTTCTGGGTTTATTTCATGCTCTCCATTGTGGGACTGATCACTGCCTGGATTTTCAACGGCATTGCAGTGATGAATCAGGAGGACTACCTGGGTGCCTGGTTTGGTTCTGCAGTTGATTGGGTGCTCTCGGCCGATCTCACTATCGTCGCCATCGCTGTAGTGGTGTTCATGATTACCGAATCTCGACGTATTGGAATGAAGCGTGTGTGGTTATACATCCTGCTTTCTGGTGTGACCGCGATGGCCTTCACCTTCCCACTGTTTATGGCCATGCGGGAGCGTCAGCTAGTCAAGAAAAGTTTGTTGGAAAACAAATAACCGGCTCTTTTGAGCTAAAGAACTGAGGTCTAAATTTACTTGTTTGAAGCGGTGGATCTTCTAAGCAAGAAAAATGTCGCACCTGTTAGGAGAAGTACCGCTCCCATCCAGAGAGAATCAATGTTTCCTCCTGTTTGAGGGAGAACTGCTGCACTAGATGTCGGTGTCACAGGTCCGATTCCCGAAGTTTGTAGCAGGGTTCCGCTGCTGCTTACTTCGAACCAGACTGCGTGAGAAATTATTTCACCGTTTGAACCTGTTCCAGTCAGCGTGATGCTGTGCCATCCTTCTGAGAGTCCGGCAGGAATTTGTGCCGAACCGGAAAGCAAACTGCTGCTAAAGGTTCCCGACGCAATTGTTTGCGGGTTCGAACGAACAATTAGCGTCCACGCAGAGTTACTTTGAAGGCCAGAAGCTGCATAATCAACAGTCGAGTTAGCAACATTTGAGCCGGTTGTCATATCTAACGCCAAGGAAACGGTAGGTGTAGATGAAGAGATACTGAAGTCCACATCCTGTGTGTCAGCGAGATAGTTTGTTGTGGATGCCGCTGTTGCACGAACTGAACAAATCCCAACTCCAGTAAAGCTCACAACGCCAGTTGAACTATCAACAGAGCAGCCGGTTGTTCGCGCATCAACCACACTGTAAGAGATTTGCCCATCACCGTTTGTCGTAGCAGGGCTTGAAGGAGTAACAGATGACAGATTTCGCAATACAGAAGTGTTCGTTGGGGCCCAAGTAACTGTTTGGGAGGGCAGAGGAGTCCACTGAGCGTGTAATGTCACGTTTGATGTGCCTGCCGAAACTGCTGAGGCGGTGAGGGCAGTGCCACCCGTGGCTGCTGCGAACCAGCCCGCGAAGGTATATCCAGAACGTGTTGGTGCGGTGGGAAATACCAAGGTGTTTCCGTATACGTAGCTTCCGTCATTGACTGCACTTCCACCGTGCTCGTCGTATGTGACGTTATAGGTATTGGCGCTCCACTGAGCGTAAAGTGTGACGCTTGCGTTGCCTGCTGAAACATCACTGGCACTTCGAGCTGTGCCCCCAGAGGATGCGGCAAACCAACCTAAGAATGAATGCCCGGTCTTAGTGGGGTTCGTGGGGTAAGTAAGGGAGCCACCGTGAGTAAATGTTCCATCATTGACAGCACTTCCCCCCTGTTCAATGTATGTGACGTTGTAAGTGTTTACCGCAAAAGCGGGATACAGGGTCGTGTTAGCGATGAGGTTATAAGAGCCCGTGGTTCCATTTGTTTGATTGGCGCTGTCAGCCCAGCCAGTGAATGTATAGCCAGGCTTTGCTAACGAACCGCTGTTCCCGTCGAGAGTTATGAGACCGTTTCCTGTCCTAGAAGCGGGTGCAGAGCCACTCGTTGAACCGGTTGCAGAGTAGGTCAGAGTATATGAAGCTGCATTGCTTGCAGCTTCTGCTGATGTAATTGCTGCAGTGTATATTCGGACGTATTTGATTGCACCGTTGAAGGAAGCATCAGTACCCCAGTTACTTCTGCCAATGTAATTGTTGTTTCGAATTACATTGAGCGGCAAAGAAGTATAGGTGCTTCCTAGATCGTTCGAATCGTTGAAGAAACTGACTTGGCCGACAGCCGTATCAATCTCCGCCCCATTTTTGTACATTCTGCACTTTGAGCCATCGAGAGTAATTACGAATTTGGCGAATACCCCTGCTTGTCCATTGTTTAGAAGTGCTTGATTCGTACTGATGCAGCGGGATTTACCATTTGCGCCATGAAAGATTTCTATGGCAAGTTCGTTGGGATTGCTTGACTCACCTAGCACCCCAACCCAAATGTTGTCTGCTGCTGGACCGTTGCCAAAATCAAAAATTCTTTCCCAGGCCTGGTTAGTGGCACCAAAATGACCTTCGAATTCGATAGTGATTCCACTTCCGAAGTTATTGAATCCTGAACCCATGTCAACATAGGAATTGCTTCCGAGATTGCTTGCCCCACTGTTGGGAAATTCCAGAGCACCTGTTGCATTGTTGTAATTGAGAGATCCGGTAATTGTTCCATTTCTATTGAATGAAGATAAGTCTCGCCACGTTCCCGGAGTTGATGAGTCATATGAACCAGAATCTGAAGCAACGAGGTTTAGAAACAAATCCGATGCTGAAACAGCATGAACTGCCGAAGAACCAAGGAGAACGAAAACAGTAGTAAGCGATAAAGCAGTTGTATTGCGCTTGAGCATGCGCTTAATCCAAGTGAACAACTCTTACCTCATCATCGGAACGCCCATTTAGGACTGAAACTTTATTCAGTCTAAACCAGCTGTCTATTTTGGGTTCATCAGAGCGATTACTGCTACACATCTGTATCTTTGAACTCATGGACGATCAAAACTCTGTAATGAGTGTGGGCTCGAAGAACTCAGTGTTGAGCTTATGGTCCACGAACTCGTTTATGTCCATCGGTTCTCGAGGATCAGCCTTTTCAATCGGATCCATTGGGTCCTTTGGCAGCATTCTTTCTATTGGTTCATTTCTGAGCGTGCTAAGCATTATGTCGAGCCTCGCATTTCTGGGCCTGATGGCGTCAAAGAAACGTGCCAAGCTTTCACGTCGCTGAAGTTTTTTCGCGCAGTTGGTGGATAAATCCCCCTCGCCGGGCAGTGTTCCGGTAGAAATAGGTCATGAGCGTGCGAACTCCTGATCCCAACGGCGGCTGGCTAAGTGACGACGAGCTCTCCTCGATCCGCCGCCGGCTTCCCCTTCTCTACGTTGAGGCAGTGCCTGTTCGGGTTGACGGTCTCGGAGTTGTCACAGAGGTTGGATTACTTCTTCGCGCAAATGCAACTGGAGAAATGACCCGCACAATCGTCTCTGGCCGTGTGATGTATGGCGAGACTCTTCGCGAAGCGCTGTTTCGCCACCTTGAAAAAGACTTGGGCCCCATGGCGTTCCCGCTCTTGCCAGCAAACCCCAATCCTTTCCACGTTGCAGAGTATTTCCCGCTTCCGGGCATCTCACAGTTCACCGATGAACGCCAGCACGCAGTCTCAATGGCATATGTGGTCCCCGTCACAGGCACGTGTGATCCGCGCCAAGACGCTTTGGAAATTACCTGGCTCACACCGCACGAGGCAGCCAGTAATGCGGTGACCTCTGAGATGGAGGGCGGTCGGGGAGCATTGCTCCGAGCCGCTTTAGCATCCGTTGGTGCACTGAATTAGCTAGTTCACCTCGAATAGGGGATTACCCCTTTCTTAAACAAAATGCCTGATTTTGGCTAAATTTCTGCCCGTATACTGATAGGGACTGTTTATTCCAGGTTTGTCGAGGCGAAAGGACATCGTGGATATCGAACTTCCCGTTGTGCCTGACAAAAAGGGACTAGACCCCCAGCAGGTTAACGTTGCTCTCACCGACGTGCAGATTGAGGTCTCACGCCTGGAATCTGAGCGTGCAGAAATAGATAAGCGCATTGACACTCTTACCCGTGAGGTCGCAGAAGTGCGCAGTGCTCTCAAACGCGCCAGCGCAAAGCCTTCCTTCTCTGATCTTGGTGCTGCGTTTGAGCAGACACTGCGAGTTGCTGAGGAACAAGCGGGCAAGCTCATCTCCGATGCACAAGCTACCAGTGCTCTCACTCGTCGAGCGGCAGAAGAAGAAGCTGCAGCAGTCACCGAAAACGCCAAAAAGCAAGCAGCAAAACTCATTGCAGACACCGAAGCCCGTGTTGAACGTCTGAACAAAGAATCTGAGAAGAAACTCAGCGATGCTCTCAAGACAGCGAAAGCAACTCTTGCCAATGCAGAAATTCAACACGAAGAAGCAATCAAGATTGCCGAAGCAATCACTGTTGGCGGCGCTCAGGTTCGCGAATCACTTGAGACTGAGTTGGCTCAAGAGATTGAACAGTCTCGTATTGAAATCGCAACATTACGCCAAGTACACGAACGCGATAAGCGACGGATCGACGAAGAAATCGAGATTCTCCGTGCCAAAGCAGAGCGTGACAACGGTCGCCTCATTGCCGAAAACGAAACGTACATCGCAAAACTGCTTGAAGAGTCACAAAAGAACCTCGATATCGCCCGGGAACGTGCACGCGAAATTCTGGTCGAGTCTCAAAAGAACTTTGCCATCTCACGCCAAGAGGGAGTTGCCCTCGTTCGTGAAGCTCGAGAAACCGCAGCAGGAATTATTCGCCGCGCACGTGCTCGTACGAACACTTTGACTGAACGTCTCGAAGAACGTTCTGCAATCTTGCTGGAGAATGGCGAGAGCTTGCTTGATGGCATCAACACGGAACGTGAGGCTGTCGAGGCCTTCAATTCTGAGCTGCGCATCATTGCGTTGTCTGAGCAGAACAAAGATGACGACAACCTGCTGAACTATGTTTCTATCGCAGATGACGAGCTTGCTGAAGAACTCACCGTCGAAGCTTTGGACATGAACGATGATTCCCCAACCGATGAGATGAAACGGTAGGGGTGAAGTATGGATCTGACTCGCTCTTTTAAAACTGTTCGTCGTAATGGTTATGACCCCAATGATGTTAAGCGTGTATTCCGTGATGCTGAAGTGCGCATGGAAGAACTTCGCCAAAGCACACGCTCAGGTATTGCCACCGTTGACAAGCTCGAGCGAGAGCTTGCTGACTTCCGTGATGCACTGCGCCGCTCGAACGCTAAACCCACGTTTGCTGACTTGGGTTCCGCATTCGAGCAGACCCTCCGTGTTGCTGAAGAGCAAGCAGACAAGCTGGTTGCCGATGCTGAAGCTGATGCCAAGGTAGTCCGGGAGTCAGCCCGCGCCGAAGCAGAAACCGTCACACGCGCGGCAAAAAACAAGGCCTCCGCTTTGCTTGTTGAAACCGAAGAAGCTATTGAAGACAAGCGCCTGGAAGTTGAGCGTGAAATAGCTCAGCTGAACATGAAGGCAGAGTCTCTTATTCTTCAGGGCAACACCGCTAAGGAAACCGCGCAGCGTCGTGACGCTGCACTGCTTGCCGAAGCTGAGCGCGATGCTGCTGACGTTCGTGCGCGGTTGCACCAAGAAATCGAAGACGCCAAGACTGAGCTGGAAACCCTGCGTCAAATTGCTGAGCGTGAACAGCTTCGTATCGAGCGTGAAATCAAGCTTGCTATGGAAGAGTCCGAACGTGAACGTCTTGCCCGTCACGAACAAGCAGTCGCTCAGGTTGAAGCACAAACTCTCGAAGCGAACGAGCTTCTGCGCGCAGCAGAAGAAGAAGCTCAGAGCCTCAACCAACAGATGGATGAGTTTGCTGCAACCACTCGCGCAGATGCCGAAGGCCTTCTCAATGCTGCACGCGAGAGTGCAACAAACCTGATTAGCCGCGCTCGTTCACGTGCTGAAACTCTAGCCATCCTCTTTGATGAGCACGCTCTCGAAATGATGGAGAAGGCAGAGCGTCGTCGAGAAAGTCTCGAGCGTCAGCGTGAAGCAATGCGCGAATTCTCTCTCGAACTCAAGGCACTGGCTTCGGCAGATGCCATGGTTTCGCTCGACGAATCTGAGTCTCAGCGCGACTAGGTTCTAGTTCCAGGTTGGTGCAAGTTTCTTCAGTTTTGCGCCGCGAATCTGCCAGAACGTCCATAGTCCTATAAAGACAAAGGGTGTGAGCAGTCCAGCTTTGATCACCAAGCGATCACGATAGAGAGTCTGGTTGTTATCTGCTGGTGAGATCGCCATGCGGTGATCCCAGTTTTTCACCATCTTCATGGGTCCACTGAGCGGCTTACCCGAGTCAATCATCATCCGAACGCCGCCAGGACGCTGAGTGAAACTGACGTCGATGGTTTGGTGACCCATTGGGATGACACCGAATAAACGCATGGAAACTTCGTGCGGACCATCACCTATCCACGCCTGAGGAAACCCGCCTGGTTCTTTGGAAACAATCTTGAGCCACGGAGAGGAGACAGCCGTGAAGACTTTCGGGTTGGCAATAGCCCGCCACGCAACATCAGGCTCACAATCGAGTGTGAGTCGAAGAAAGACGTTCATGGATGCCCCTGGTGGTGTGCGGGGGAATTCCCCCTCCTTCACACGCTAGCTGATTTCTCGCTTTTCCCAGTGGATTAAATTGGCGCGATTAAATCCCCGGCCACATTCACCGCAGCTCAACACTTTCTTGGGCTGACGGAAACGGTAGTGTTCATGCCCTGCTGGGCAGGTGCCCAGCCAGGGAGCAAGCTCATGTGCCGCACTTCCGTCATGGGTTCGCTTACCGTCATATCCCAGGTCATAGGCGATCTTCTTCCAGGTTGGGCCGTGTCCGGCCCGAGGTCCGGCAATCGCGTGAGCAACTTCGTGCAAGAGAATCTGATGAACTTCATCGTCCTCATATTTGGCAGCCAGGTGCCTGGAGACAGAGATCTTTTTTTCCGTGAAATTACACAGACCTGCGCGCGTGCGAGCATGGTCGAACCCAAAACTCCACACTGCGGGATCAAGATGCAGGCGGATGAGGGCATCGGCCCACTTTGTTACCCGATCCAGGTCTGCCATGGTTACTTCTTTGAAATCTGAAAGATTGTTTTATTCGGGGTGGGGGAGGCTATGGCGGTGGTGTCCAACACAATGGGGGCACTGCCAATGAACTGTTTCATTTCCGCACCCTCAACAGCTTTTGCCGGGTGAGGTCCACCTGCAAGCAGGCGGGGCAGCCATTGGCCAATGGCAGGATCCTGTGTTCCCACCAGAACCACATTGCCAAAGCGCCGCCCTTTGAGCACCTGTGTTTCTGCCAAAGCAATCACATGGGGAAGTACTGCGTTTAATGTTGCAGCCTGTCCACGGGCAAAGGCCAAGCCAGGACCGTCGGCCACATTAACAATGAGCACACCAGAAGGAGCAAGAAGCTTTGCTGCTTCGGTGTAAAACTCGACGCTGGTGACATGAGCGGGTGTGCGTGCTCCACTAAAAACATCCACAATCACGACATCGACGTTGCCGTGAAGTCCACTGGGCAGTTTGCCCAGGACTTCACGTGCATCGCCGTACCTCATGCGGATGTTTGCATTTTTTTGCAGGGGAAGGTGTTCCCTAACAAAGTCGATGAGGTCTTGCTCGAGTTCAATGACCTGTTGCCGGGAACCTGGCCTTGTTGCCTCGACATAGCGGGGGAGGGTGAGAGCGCCACCGCCTAAATGAACAGCGGTGATGGGTTGACCAGGTTTCCCAACCTGATCGAGAACGTGGCCAATGCGGCGAATGTATTCAAAAAAGAGCTCGCTGGGATCGTCAATAAAGACGTGTGATTGGGGAGTTCCATCAATATCGAGAATGAAGGCGCCATCTTGATATGGGTCAGGTTCAATAGTTGCGCGCAAACCGGAAGACTTCAGGGTGATGGTTGGGTTGGTCGCCATGTCTCTACACCACCAGAAAAATCGAACTAGACATCGGCCCGCAAACCGTTATAGAGTTGTAATTTGCGCTCGATGTTTTGTCATGCCCTCATATTGCGGTCGGGGTGACAGTACAACAATCTCGTGGAGAACTCCACGAGTGGCCCCACTTTAGCGGGTCTCATCGGGTTTGCAATTTATCCCACACCAACCACAACCATGATGGTCCATGACGGACCCACGGAGGTTATTTCCTTGGCTGCTGCGCGCAACGCAAAAGACACCAAGTCCATCAAGAACGGCCGTAGTGCATCGCGCTTGTCGTTCGCGAAGATTACGGACACTCTGACTGTTCCCGATCTTCTGGCACTTCAGACCGAGAGCTTTGACTGGCTCGTCGGAAATGAACACTGGCAGAAGCGTGTGGAAGAAGCAAAGAAGGAAGGTCGCCAGGACCTGCCTTCACGCACTGGTCTAGAAGAGATCTTTGAAGAGATCTCTCCCATCGAAAACCTCGATGAGACCATGCAGCTCTCTTTCACCAACCCGTATCTCGAGCCTGAGAAGTACTCCATCTTCGAGTGCAAGGAGCGTGGCAAGACCTACGCTGCTCCTCTGTATGTCGAAGCAGAGTTCATGAACCATGTCACGGGTGAAATTAAGACCCAGACCGTGTTCATGGGTGACTTCCCTCTCATGACCGAAAAGGGAACCTTCATCATCAACGGCACCGAGCGTGTAGTTGTGTCTCAGCTGGTTCGTTCCCCCGGTGTGTACTTCGAGCGTGCACAGGAAAAGACCTCTGACAAGGACGTTTACTCCGCACGCATCATCCCAAGCCGTGGCGCATGGCTCGAATTCGAAATCGACAAGCGTGACGCTGTTGGTGTTCGTATCGACCGTAAGCGTAAGCAGTCTGTCACTGTCTTCCTCAAGGCCCTCGGTCTGACCAGCGAAGAAATCGCAACTGAGTTTGCCGGTTATGACTCCATACTGCAGACCCTGGAAAAGGACACCATCCTCACCAAGGAAGACGCTCTGCGCGACATTTACCGCAAGCTCCGTCCAGGCGAGCAGGTTGCTGCTGAAGCTGCACGTGCGCTTCTGGACAACTTCTACTTCAGCCCCAAGCGCTACGACCTCGCCAAGGTAGGTCGTTACAAGATCAACCGCAAGCTCGGTCTTGAAGCTCCGCTGACTGACTCTGTTCTTCGCGTTGAAGACATCATTGCAACTATCAAGTACCTCGTTGCACTGCACAACGACGAGAAGACCTTCCCCGGTGTTCGCGATGGCAAGAAGGTTGACATTCGTCTCGACGTAGACGACATCGACCACTTCGGTAACCGTCGTATCCGCGCCGTCGGTGAGCTCATCCAGAACCAGGTTCGTACCGGTCTGTCCCGTATGGAGCGCGTCGTTCGCGAGCGCATGACCACTCAGGACATTGAGGCGATTACTCCTCAGACCCTGATCAACGTGCGTCCCGTTGTCGCAGCAATCAAGGAGTTCTTCGGAACCTCACAGCTGTCACAGTTCATGGACCAGAACAACCCGCTTGCTGGTTTGACCCACAAGCGTCGTCTGTCCGCTCTGGGCCCCGGTGGTCTCTCACGTGAGCGTGCAGGTGTTGAGGTTCGTGACGTTCACTCGTCTCACTACGGACGTATGTGTCCTATTGAAACCCCTGAAGGCCCCAACATTGGTCTGATTGGTTCGCTCGCATCCTTCGCGCGTATCAACGCTTTCGGTTTCATTGAGACCCCCTACCGCCGCGTGGTCAAGGGCAAGGTAACCGAGCACATCGATTACCTCACCGCTTCGGAAGAAGATGACTTCGTTGTGGCACAGGCAAACGCTCCACTGACCAAGGACAGCCACTTCGCTGAAGAGCGTGTTCTGGTTCGTCGTAAGGGTGGCGAGGTTGAACTCGTTCCTGCGGCTGAAGTGGACTACATGGATGTGTCCCCACGTCAGATGGTGTCTGTTGGTACCTCGCTGATTCCATTCCTCGAGCACGACGATGCAAACCGCGCACTCATGGGTGCCAACATGCAGCGTCAGGCTGTGCCACTGCTGCGTAGCGAAAGCCCGCTGGTTGGTACCGGTATGGAAAACTTCGCCGCAATCGATGCTGGTGACGTGATCCTCGCAAACGCTGCTGGTGTCGTTTCTGAGGTGTCGGCTGATGTCGTCACTGTTCAGCTCGATGCTGGTGGAACCGAGGACTACTTCCTGCGTAAGTTTGACCGCTCGAACCAGGGCACCAGCTACAACCACCGTGTCATCGTGACCGCTGGTGAGCGTGTTGAGGTTGGTCAGGTCATCGCTGATGGTCCTGCCACCGAAAACGGTGAACTGGCTCTGGGTAAGAACCTGCTCGTGGCATTCATGCCCTGGGAAGGTCACAACTTCGAGGATGCGATCATCCTCTCCCAGCGTCTGGTTCAGGACGACGTCCTTTCCTCAATTCACATCGAGGAATACGACGTTGATGCTCGTGACACCAAGCTGGGTAAGGAAGAGATCACTCGCGACCTGCCCAATGTGTCCCCTGAACTCATCGCTAACCTCGACGAGCGCGGCATCATCCGTATCGGTGCAGAGGTTCGCCCCGGCGACATCCTCGTCGGTAAGGTCACACCTAAGGGTGAGACTGAGCTTTCTGCTGAAGAGCGCCTGCTGCGCGCCATCTTCAATGAAAAGAGCCGCGAAGTTCGCGACACTTCTCTGAAGGTGCCTCACGGTGAAGCCGGAACCATCATTGGTGTGAAGGTATTCGACGCAGAGAACGACGAAGACGAGCTCGGCTCGGGCGTCAACCAGCGCGTTGTTGTCTACATCGCTCAGAAACGTAAGATCACCGAAGGTGACAAGCTTGCTGGTCGTCACGGAAACAAGGGTGTTATCGCCAAGATTCTCCCTGTTGAAGACATGCCATTCCTCGAAGACGGAACTCCTGTCGACGTCGTGCTCAACCCACTGGGTATCCCCGGTCGAATGAACTTCGGTCAGGTTTTGGAAACCCACCTCGGGTGGATTGCGAAGCAGGGTTGGAAGGTTGAAGGCAACCCAGAATGGGCTGCAAACCTTCCTGCAGAAGCATTCGAGGCTGCCCCTGGCACCAAGGTTGCTACCCCCGTGTTCGACGGTGCTCTCGAGGAGGAAATCGCTGGTCTACTCGATGTGACCACACCTACTCGTGACGGTGACCGCCTGATTGGTGCTTCCGGTAAGGCACGTCTGTTCGACGGTCGTTCTGGTGAGCCATTCCCTGAGCCCATCTCTGTGGGTTACATGTACATCCTGAAGCTGCACCACCTTGTCGATGACAAGATTCACGCACGTTCAACGGGTCCTTACTCGATGATCACGCAGCAGCCTCTGGGTGGTAAGGCACAGTTCGGTGGACAGCGCTTCGGTGAGATGGAGGTGTGGGCACTGGAAGCTTATGGTGCCGCTTACGCACTTCAGGAACTTCTCACCATCAAGTCCGACGACATCGTGGGCCGCGTCAAGGTCTACGAAGCCATCGTCAAGGGTGAGAACATCCAGGAACCCGGTATCCCCGAATCGTTCCGTGTTCTCATGAAGGAAATGCAGTCCCTCGGTCTCAACGTTGAGGTTCTCAACGAAGCTGGCGATGTCGTCAGCCTCCGCGACGCCGACGATGAGGCATACCGTGCCGCTGAAGAGCTCGGTATCAACATCTCTACCCGTTTCGAGTCTTCGTCCATCGACGAGATCTAAACGACAGTCAGACAAGTAAGAATCTAAGGAAAGAGTTAAATTGCTCGACGCAACCGCTTTTGACAAGCTTCGTATCGGTCTGGCCACTGCTGACGACATTCGTCGTTGGTCGTTTGGTGAGGTCAAGAAGCCCGAAACAATCAACTACCGTACCCTCAAGCCTGAGAAGGACGGCCTCTTTGGTGAGCAGATCTTCGGACCTTCTCGCGACTGGGAATGCTCCTGCGGCAAGTACAAGCGTGTCCGCTTCAAGGGCATCGTGTGTGAGCGCTGTGGCGTAGAGGTCACCAAGTCATCCGTGCGCCGTGAGCGCATGGGTCACATTGAGTTGGCCGCTCCCGTTACTCACATCTGGTACTTCAAGGGTGTTCCTAGCCGTCTGGGTTACCTCCTGGACATGGCGCCGAAGGACCTCGAAAAGGTCATCTACTTTGCTGCCTACATGGTTATCGACATCGATGAAGAGGGCCGTCACGCTGACATGCCTGGTCTGGAGAACGAGCTTCGTCTCGAGCTGAAGACCCTCGGCGACCAGCGCGATGCACGTATTGCTGACCGCATGCAGCGTCTGGAAAACGACCTGGCAGCTCTCGAAGCTGAAGGGGCAAAGTCCGACCAGAAGCGTCGTGCGAAGGACGTAGCTGAGAAGGAAATGTCTCAGATCCGCAAGTCCATCGACGACGAAATCGCTCGCCTCGAGCGCGTCTGGGAAGACTTCCGCAACCTCAAGGTTGGCGACCTCAAGCCTGAAGATGCTGTCTTCAACGAGCTGGTAGACCGCTACGGCCTCTACTTCGACGCCTTCATGGGTGCTGAAGCAATCAAGCGCCGCTTGGAAACCTTCGACCTGGAAGCAGAAGCGGAAGCTCTGCGTCTGGAAATCACCGAAGGTAAGGGTGCAAAGAAGATCCGTGCGATCAAGCGCCTCAAGGTTGTTTCTTCCTTCATCAACACCGGAACCAGCCCAGCGGCAATGGTTCTCGATGTTGTTCCTGTTATCCCACCAGAGCTTCGCCCCATGGTCCAGCTCGACGGTGGACGCTTTGCGACCTCTGACCTCAACGACCTTTACCGTCGTGTGATCAACCGCAACAACCGTCTGCGTCGTCTGCTTGACCTTGGTGCTCCAGAGATCATCGTGAACAACGAAAAGCGCATGCTGCAGGAAGCCGTTGACGCGCTGTTCGACAACGGTCGTCGTGGACGGCCCGTTACCGGAACCGGTAACCGTGCGCTGAAGTCACTCTCTGACATGCTCAAGGGTAAGCAGGGTCGTTTCCGTCAGAACCTGCTCGGTAAGCGCGTGGACTACTCCGGTCGTTCCGTGATTATCGTTGGTCCTCAGCTGAAGCTCCACCAGTGTGGTCTGCCCAAGCAGATGGCTCTCGAGCTGTTCAAGCCATTCGTGATCAAGCGTCTGATCGATCTGAGCCACGCTCAGAACATCAAGAGTGCTAAGCGCATGGTTGAGCGTAGCCGTCCCCAGGTGTGGGATGTTCTCGAAGAGATCATCCGCGAGCGTCCAGTTCTGCTGAACCGCGCACCAACCCTGCACCGCCTCGGTATTCAGGCATTCGAACCTCAGCTCATTGAAGGTAAGGCTATTCAGCTTCACCCTCTCGTGTGTGCTGCGTTCAACGCTGACTTCGACGGTGACCAGATGGCTGTTCACCTTCCTCTGTCGGTTGAGGCTCAGGCCGAAGCACGCATTCTCATGCTGGCTTCCAACAACATCCTCAAGCCTTCAGATGGTCGCCCCGTGACCTTGCCTACTCAGGACATGATCATTGGTCTGCACCACCTCACCACCGTGAAGGAAGGTGCAACCGGTGAAGGACGCGCATTCAGCTCAATTGCTGAGGCAATCCTGGCTCACGACCAGCACACGCTGGACCTCAACGCGATGGCACGCATTCGTCTGAACGATGTTGTCTTTGCAGAGGGTGACGCACCTGAGGGTTACACCGGTGGTCCCGTATTGGTCAACACCACGTTGGGCCAGGCACTTTTCAACGAGGCTCTGCCCGCTGATTACCCCTACGTCCAGAAGGTTGCTGACAAGGGCACCATCTCGGCTATTGTCAACGACCTTGCTGAGCGCTACCCCAAGACCGTGGTTGCTGCCACCCTTGACAACATCAAGGATGCTGGTTTCCACTGGGCTACTCGCTCGGGTGTGACCGTTGCACTCTCCGACGTTCTGACTCCTCCTAACAAGCGCGAAATCGTTGCTGGTTACGAGAAGTTGGCTGCCAAGGTTCAGTCTGAGTTCGAGAAGGGCATGATCACTGACAACGAACGTCGTCAGGAACTGATCAAGATCTGGACCGATGCTACTGCTGAAGTTGCTGAAGCTATGCTGAAGAACTTCCCTGCAAACAACACCATTAACCGCATGGTCACCTCTGGTGCTCGTGGTAACTGGCTGCAGGTTCGTAACATCGCGGGTATGCGTGGTCTGGTGAACAACCCGAAGGGTGAAATTATCCCTCGTCCGATCATCAACTCGTACCGTGAAGGTCTCTCCGTTGTGGAGTACTTCATCGCTACCCACGGTGCTCGTAAGGGTCTGGCTGACACCGCTCTGCGTACTGCAGACTCCGGTTACCTCACTCGTCGTCTCGTCGACGTCTCGCAGGATGTCATCATCCGCGAGGAGGACTGTGGCACCACCAAGGGTCTCGACCTGCCTATCGCTGCCGCTAACGCAGCCGGTGAGCTCGTCCGTGACGCCAACGTGGAGAACTCCATCTACGCTCGTAGCCTCGCTGCTGACGCAGTCGACGCCAAGGGTAATGTCATTGCCAAGGCTGGTGACGACGCAGGTGACGTTCTGATTGACACCCTCATCGCTGCTGGTATTCACGAGGTCAAGGTCCGCTCGGTCCTCACCTGTGAGTCTGCAACCGGTGTATGTGCTGCCTGCTACGGCCGTTCACTGGCGACCGGCAAGCTGGTCGACATCGGTGAAGCCGTCGGTATTATCGCTGCTCAGTCCATTGGTGAACCTGGTACTCAGCTCACCATGCGTACCTTCCACACGGGTGGTACCGCTGGTGCAGACGACATTACCCAGGGTCTGCCTCGTGTTCAGGAGCTCTTCGAAGCACGTACCCCTAAGGGTGCATCGCCTATCGCTGAGACTGCTGGTCGCATCACCATCGAAGAGACCGACAAGAGCCGTAAGGTCATCCTCACACCAGACAACGGTGATGAGCCTGTGATCTACCCTGTGCTCAAGCGTTCGACTCTCCTCGTATCTGATGGAGACCACGTTGAACTCGGACAGCAGCTCCAGGTTGGAACCGTTGACCCCAAGGAAGTTCTGCGCGTACAGGGCGTTCGCGCCGTACAGCAGCACCTCGTTGGTGGCGTGCAGGGTGTTTACCGCTCGCAGGGTGTACCTATCCACGACAAGCACATTGAGGTCATCGTTCGTCAGATGCTCCGCAAGGTAACTGTTGTTGAGCACGGTGACACTGAACTGCTCCCTGGTGAGCTCGTTGACCGCTCGCGTTACACCGAGCTCAACCGTGCTGCTCTGCAGGAAGGCAAGAAGACCGCTTCGGCTCGTCAGGAAGTCCTCGGTATTACCAAGGCATCTCTGGCAACTGAGTCATGGCTGTCGGCTGCCTCCTTCCAGGAGACCACCCGTGTTCTCACCCAGGCTGCGATGGACGGCAAGTCCGATCCTCTCGTCGGCCTCAAGGAGAACGTCATCATCGGTAAGCTCATCCCCGCCGGAACCGGTCTTGCGAAGTACCGCAACATCGCCGTCGAGGCAACCGAGGAAGCTAAGGCAGAACGCTACCCCAACCGCATCTTTGCGGCAGAGGGTGACTTCTCCGACGCTGACCTGAGCTTTGTCGACTTCGAGTCTTTCTCGTCGGATGACTTCTCGGGTAACTACAACTAAGTAGGAATCGAACTCTTCTCGAGTTTGAGACTTACCGAAAGCCCCGCCACAAGGCGGGGCTTTCGTCGTTGTACGCTGGGCGCATCATGAGTGATGTTGCACAGGAACACCCCGAGTTTTTCAAGCCAACTCCCGAAGAGGAGGCCGCTCGCGGTGCTGGTTTTTCCTCGGTGGCAGCAGGAACCAGTGCAGATTCTCCCGCTGTTGAGACCAAGCCCAGCAACCGCACTACGGCAGCGCTGGTAGCGCTGCTCGGGGGTGCGATCTTTGCTGTTCTCTACGCGTTAGCTGCCTGGGGTTATTCGGCGGCTGCCTGGCTATATGGATCTTCGTCAGCTGGCACGGAAGCTGCTGCGTTCATTCAAGAACGCAGTCTGAGCTTCCTGCTGACTCCGGTGTATTGGTTGACCGTTTTTGCCTTCACGCTCTACTTTGTCCTCCTGGCTATCCTGGTGAACACGGGCCACTGGCGCTCTTTTGTGCTGTGGGGTCTGCTGGTTGCTGTGTTGACGTATGCCACTGCTATTGGGGCGGGACTGCTCACTGTTCGTGCGTGGACCTTGACCTACAGTGAAGCAATTGAGTTTATGTGGCGTGGAATCGCCTTCAACCCGCTGGTGTTGGTTGCCGTTGTGCTCTCTCGTGAAATTCCTATCTGGCTCGGTGGTTGGATTGCGCTGAAGGCACGCAAGTATCGTGACGCGGACCAGAGAGCTGTTACTGAGGAAATTGCCGTTTGACCCGGTGCCATCAGCTGGGATAAGCTCTTTGATTGGTGCGTTTTGCGCGCCAGAAACACCTTAAGGGTCAACCCACTATTCCGGTGGTGAACCCCCACGGCATATCTGTCATCAATGACTCCACACTCGTGGCGTCGCGGCAGATGTTTAGCTAAATCGTTTAGCGGCTGTCACCGTGCAGTTTTAATAAGGAGAAATAGTGCCAACTATTAACCAGTTGGTTCGTAAGGGACGTACGCCTAAGGTCACCAAGACCAAGGCTCCAGCCCTGAAGTCGAACCCACAGCAGCGTGGCGTATGCACCCGTGTGTACACCACCACCCCTAAGAAGCCAAACTCGGCTCTTCGTAAGGTTGCTCGTGTCAAGCTCAGCAACGGAACCGAAGTAACCGCCTACATTCCCGGTGAAGGTCACAACCTCCAGGAGCACTCGATGGTGCTCGTTCGTGGTGGTCGTGTAAAGGACCTCCCCGGTGTTCGTTACAAGATCGTTCGTGGTGCTCTCGACACCCAGGCCGTGAAGAACCGTAAGCAGGCTCGTAGCCGCTACGGAGCGAAGATGGAGAAGAAGTAATGCCTCGTAAAGGTCCCGCTCCTAAGCGTCCCGTTGTCGCCGATCCCGTATACGGCGCCCCCATTGTTACCCAGCTCGTCAACAAGATTCTTCTTGATGGCAAGAAGGGTCTCGCAGAGCGCATCGTTTACGGTGCACTCGAAGGTGTAACCGCTAAGACCGGTGCAGATGCAGTCGTCACTCTCAAGAAGGCACTCGACAACGTGCGCCCCACCCTTGAGGTTCGCTCTCGCCGTGTTGGTGGTTCGACCTACCAGGTCCCCGTTGAGGTTAAGCCTCACCGTGCAAACACCCTCGCACTGCGTTGGTTGACCAGCTACGCCAAGGCTCGCCGCGAAAAGACCATGACCGAGCGTCTCATGAACGAGATTCTCGATGCATCAAACGGTCTGGGCGCAGCAGTCAAGCGTCGCGAAGACACCCACAAGATGGCCGAGTCGAACAAGGCCTTCGCTCACTACCGCTGGTAGATCAGAGCCAGTCCCTGTTCACCCCTAATTTCGGAGGAATCCTGTGGCACAAGACGTGCTTACTGACCTAAACAAGGTCCGCAACATCGGCATCATGGCCCACATCGATGCTGGAAAGACCACCACCACTGAGCGAATCCTGTTCTACACCGGTGTAAACCACAAGATCGGTGAAACTCACGATGGTGCGTCAACCATGGACTGGATGGCCCAGGAGCAGGAGCGTGGTATCACGATTACTTCTGCTGCAACCACCTGTTTCTGGAACAAGAACCAGATCAACATCATTGACACCCCCGGTCACGTTGACTTCACCGTGGAGGTGGAGCGTTCGCTCCGCGTTCTCGACGGTGCTGTTGCTGTGTTCGACGGTAAGGAAGGTGTTGAGCCTCAGTCTGAGACCGTATGGCGCCAGGCTGACAAGTACGACGTTCCTCGTATCTGCTTCGTCAACAAGATGGACAAGCTGGGTGCTGACTTCTACTTCACTGTAGACACCATCATCAAGCGTCTTGGCGCTAAGCCACTTGTTATCCAGCTTCCTATCGGTTTCGAGAACACCTTCGAAGGTGTTGTTGACCTGGTAGAGATGCGCGCACTCACCTGGCGTGGAGACGCTAAGGGTGACGTGGAAATGGGTGCCAAGTACGACATCGAAGAGATCCCAGCAGATCTCGTTGACAAGGCAAACGAATACCGCGCCAAGCTCATCGAAGCTGTTGCTGAAGGTGACGACGAACTACTCGAGCGTTACCTCAACGGTGACGACCAGTTCACTGTTGCTGAGATCAAGAAGGCCATCCGCAAGATGGTAATCGCTTCTGAGATCTACCCCGTTCTGTGTGGCTCTGCCTTCAAGAACCGTGGTGTTCAGCCTATGCTCGACGCTGTTGTGGACTACCTCCCCAGCCCGCTCGATGTTCCTGCAACCCAGGGTCACGACGTGCGCGATGAGGAAAAGGTTCTCGAGCGTAAGCCAGATGCAAAGGAGCCTTTCTCGGCTCTGGCCTTCAAGGTTGCGGTACACCCCTTCTTCGGCCGTCTGACCTACACCCGCGTTTACTCGGGTGCAGCTGACTCCGGTGCTCAGGTGCTCAACGCAACCAAGGACAAGAAGGAACGTATCGGCAAGATCTTCCAGATGCACGCCAACAAGGAAAACCCTGTTGAGTCGATGTCTGCTGGTCACATCTACGCCGTGATTGGTCTGAAGGACACCACCACTGGTGACACCCTCTGCGATCCTGCAAACCCCATTGTTCTTGAATCAATGAGCTTCCCCGAGCCTGTTATCTCGGTTGCTATTGAGCCCAAGACCAAGGCTGACCAGGAGAAGCTGGGTACTGCTATCCAGAAGCTTGCTGAAGAAGACCCCACCTTCCGTGTTGAGCAGGACCAGGAAACTGGTCAGACTGTGATCTCCGGTATGGGTGAGCTTCACCTCGATATCCTCGTTGACCGTATGCGTCGCGAGTTCAACGTTGAGGCAAACGTGGGTAAGCCACAGGTTGCCTACCGCGAGACCATTCGTCGCAAGGTAGACAAGCACGACTACACCCACAAGAAGCAGACCGGTGGTTCTGGTCAGTTTGCTAAGGTTCAGATCTCGCTCGAGCCTCTCACTGTTGAGGGCGACAAGATCTACGAATTCGATAACCAGGTCACTGGTGGACGTGTTCCTCGTGAATACATTCCATCTGTTGACGCTGGTTTCCAGGCCGCTATGGCAGTCGGTGTTCTCGCCGGCTACCCCATGGTCGGCGTCAAGGGCATCCTCGTTGATGGTGCCTACCACGACGTTGACTCATCGGAAATGGCCTTCAAGCTTGCAGGCTCTATGGCCTTCAAGGAGGCGGCCCGAAAGGCTGACCCCGTTCTTCTCGAGCCATTGATGGCTGTTGAAGTTCGTACTCCTGAGGAGTACATGGGTGACGTTATCGGTGACCTCAACTCTCGCCGTGGACAGATTCAGTCCATGGAAGATGCAACAGGCGTCAAGGTCGTTAGCGCCCTTGTTCCTCTGTCGGAAATGTTCGGATACGTCGGTGATCTGCGGTCGAAGACCTCAGGTCGTGCGGTGTACTCGATGACCTTCGACAGCTACGCCGAGGTCCCGAAGGCTGTCGCCGACGAGATCGTCCAGAAAAACAAGGGCGAGTAATTTCGCTCCTTGTGAGTTCAGTAAAATAAATCAAACCCTGTAGTTTCCAACCGGAAGCTACTCGAATGTCCTAGGAGGACCCCGTGGCTAAGGCCAAATTCGAGCGCAACAAGCCTCACGTAAACATCGGAACCATTGGTCACGTTGACCACGGTAAGACCACTCTTACCGCAGCTATCTCCAAGGTTCTCGCTGACACCTACCCATCCGCAACCAACGTTCAGCGCGACTTCGCGTCGATCGACTCCGCTCCTGAAGAGCGTCAGCGCGGTATTACCATCAACATCTCGCACGTTGAGTACGAGACCCCTAAGCGTCACTACGCACACGTTGACGCTCCTGGTCACGCCGACTACATCAAGAACATGATCACCGGTGCTGCTCAGATGGATGGCGCAATCCTCGTTGTTGCTGCTACCGACGGTCCTATGGCTCAGACTCGCGAGCACGTTCTGCTCGCAAAGCAGGTTGGTGTTCCTTACCTCCTCGTTGCTCTGAACAAGTCCGACATGGTTGACGACGAAGAAATCCTGGAGCTCGTCGAGCTCGAAGTTCGTGAACTCCTTTCCAGCCAGGGCTTCGATGGCGACAACGCTCCTGTTGTTCGCGTATCTGGTCTCAAGGCTCTCGAGGGTGACCCCAAGTGGACTCAGTCCATCCTGGACCTCATGGAAGCAGTAGACACCTCTGTTCCAGACCCAGTACGTGACAAGGACAAGCCATTCCTCATGCCTGTTGAGGACGTATTCACCATCACCGGTCGTGGAACCGTTGTAACTGGTCGCGCCGAGCGCGGTACCCTCCAGATCAACTCTGAAGTTGAAATCGTTGGTATCCGCCCAACTCAGAAGACCACTGTTACTGGTATCGAAATGTTCCACAAGCAGCTCGACGAAGCATGGGCTGGCGAGAACTGTGGTCTTCTTCTTCGCGGTACCAAGCGCGAAGAGGTTGAGCGTGGCCAGGTTGTTGTCAAGCCTGGTTCGGTTACTCCTCACACCAACTTCGAAGGAACTGCTTACATCCTTTCCAAGGATGAGGGTGGGCGTCACAACCCATTCTTCGGTAACTACCGTCCACAGTTCTACTTCCGTACCACCGACGTAACCGGCGTCATCACCCTGCCTGCTGGCAAGGAAATGGTTATGCCTGGTGACACCACTGACATGACCGTTGAGCTGATTCAGCCCATCGCTATGGAAGAGGGCCTCGGCTTCGCTATCCGTGAGGGTGGTCGTACCGTAGGTGCTGGTACCGTAACCAAGATCATCAAGTAATTTCATTACTGATCGGAAAGCCCCGGCCTCACGGCCGGGGCTTTCTTCGTTAACTTCGATAGATTTGAGGGCGTGAGTGTGCAACGCAAACAGCTAGTCGGCTACAGTGCCGTTGCTCTAGTTGTACTTGCTGCACTCATTCTTATTGCGCAGTGGCTGCGCACCCTGCCTGAGGTGGAACGCTTTCTCACCTCCTATCCAGGGACAACACCACTTCCGCAGAATGCGCCGGTGGGGATTCCCGCCTGGTTGGCCTGGCAACACTTTCTGAATTTCTTCTTCTTATTGTTTGTCATCCGTACGGGCTGGATAATTCGCTCCAAGAAACGCCCCCCAGCGTTTTGGACTCCCACAAAGTTTCGCCTGAATAAAAATGCCCCAGCACAACGCATGGGGTTGTATCACTGGTTCCACATCCAGATGGATTTCTTGTGGGTGCTCAATGGAGTGATCTTCATAGTGATGCTGTTTGTCACTGGACAGTGGGTGCGTATTGTTCCCACTTCGTGGGAGGTGTTCCCGAACGCTCTCTCAGCTGGACTGCAATATGCGTCACTGGATTGGCCCAGTGATAATGCGTGGGTGAACTACAACAGCCTGCAGGTGTTGGCCTATTTCCTCACTGTCTTTATTGCTGCACCCATTGCGATTAAGACCGGCCTGCGACTGTCGCCGCTGTGGCCGAAAGAGGGCTGGCTGCACCGGGTGTTCCCCGAGAAGCTCGCTAGGTCTTTGCACGTGATCGTGTTGTTCTATTTCTTTGTCTTCATCGTCGTGCACGTCACCCTCGTCTTCACTACAGGTGCTCTGCGTAATCTCAACATCATGTTTGCTGGCAATGATGGAACTTCGTGGCTGGGGGCCGGTATGTTCGCCCTGTCTGTTGTGGCGATGGTTATTGGTTGGGTGCTCATGCGCCCCAGCATTCTCAAACCGATTGCTGCTTTTTCTGGAAAAGTCCAAGGCTAAGCCTTCCCCCTCAGCGGAAGAGGGTGTGCGGTGAAAAGACCTCAAGAGGAATAGTCTTTCTGGCATGTGGGCGACACTGATGTCTCTACTGCCGAGCCGCGCAGACTATGTCGCCTTGCCCCGAACGTGGAAATCAGACCTTCTTGCCGGACTCACTGTAGGTATCGTTGCGCTGCCGCTCGCTCTCGCATTCGGAGTGAGCTCGGGTGTGGGTGCTGAAGCCGGTTTGATCACGGCAGTTGTCGCAGGGTTTATAGCCGCCGTCTTTGGCGGCTCCAATGTTCAAGTCTCGGGTCCAACCGGAGCCATGGTGGTGGTACTAGCTCCGATTGTGGCCAATCACGGTATTGCCTCGGTCGTGATTGTCGGCCTGCTGGCCGGGGTGTTTGTCCTCGTGATGGGAATCTTCCGGCTAGGCCGGGCAATCAGTTTTATTCCCTGGCCGGTCATCGAGGGTTTCACACTCGGAATTGCGGTCATCATTTTCTTGCAGCAAATACCTGCTGCGGTGGGCTCTCCTGAATTCGCAGAATCACCGAGTGCACTTATTTCTGCGTGGAATGCCATCGCGGCAACCAACCTCAATCTCGCGCTGTGGTCGTTAGGTGTTGTGTTACTGGTTGCCCTCATGATGGTTGTTGTTCCCACGGTGTTGCCCATCGTTCCTGGTTCTATTGTGGCGATTGTGGTGGTCACCTTGATTGCAGAGTTGAGCGGCTCACCCCTGCAACGTATCGGTGAACTTCCCAACTCCCTGCCACTTCCGGCCCTACCGGACTTTGCTGGAATCTCAGTGGGGGAGTTGATTGTTCCCGCCCTGGCAGTGGCAGCACTGGCAGCTATTGAATCTCTGCTCTCGGCACGCGTGGCAGCCTCGATGGCAAATACCGGAATCTTTAACCCCAACCGGGAACTCATCGGGCAAGGCCTGGCCTCGCTCGGGTCAGCGCTTTTCGGTGGCATGCCTGCCACCGGAGCAATTGCCCGCACCGCCGTGAATGTTCGCTCAGGCGCCCAGACCCGCATGGCAGCTATCGTGCACTCGGTGGTGTTGTTAGCCGTGGTCTACATCGCCACCGGTCCCGTCTCCAGGATTCCACTTGCTGCGCTTGCTGGAGTGCTCATGGTTACTGCGGTGCGGATGGTTCCCAGCCGTGCCGCGTGGAGGATTCTGCGCAGCACCAAACATGATGCGTTCATTTTTGTCATCACCGCGGTGATCACCGTCACCCTGGATCTGGTGGAAGCAGTGGTGGTGGGAATTCTTGTAACGGTGCTCTTTTCACTTCGCGCTCTGTTCATGCGCGGCCAAGTGCATCGAGTGACTTTGCCTGGGCCGTCACAGCCGTCAGATGAGCGGATCGCTTTGTTCCGGATTGAGGGGGCCCTCTTTTTTGGGGTTGCCGAGAAGATTCATGAAGAGGTCACTACTCATCCGGATGTGACTGTGGTGATTATTCAGCTCTCGGGAGTGCAGTTTCTTGATGCCACCGGTGCACAGATTGTGGCGGAGATGGTGACTCAGCTCGAACGGGACGGGAAAACCGCGATTATCAAGGGAATTCCCCAACAACACCGTGAGCTAATTACCCGCGTGGGAGTGCTGGGGCAACTGCGTCATCCCAACCATGTGTTTGATAATTTAGAGCTTGCCATCGCCCACGCACGCTCGCATATAACACGCGAAGATGCTGCGGCGGCGGAAGGTCGCCCACGACCCTTCTTTAGCTAGGGCAACTGTGGCGTCTTTAGTGGGGAAACTGCTCGACACGCCCGGGTTGCACTCTGGTTATAAAGTGTGGCAGACTCTTCAAGTTCGACATTTTCTGCCTTTGTGCAGAAATCACTACCCTGGCAGTGCATAACGGCGGAGAGATTCCGATCACGTTAGGCCGCAGGTAGAGAACATCGCCAAAGCTCTCAGCTGAGCCTGGGGTAACCCGGACTTTGCCGTGTTCGCGCGGGAGAGAGCCCAAGCACATTGACATGTAAACAGTGGTGCGACACCTAAAAGTAGAGTGCCAGCGTTTTAACGCGATGCGTCCAATGCGGTCCCGAGGCTGTACGACGCACTGAATGAAAGAGAGAGTCACATGGCGGGACAAAAGATCCGCATTCGACTTAAGTCATATGACCACGAGGTCATTGACTCCTCGGCGCGCAAGATTGTCGACACTGTAACCCGTGCGGGTGCAACTGTTGTCGGCCCTGTGCCCCTTCCTACCGAGAAGAACGTTGTTTGTGTAATCCGTTCTCCTCACAAGTACAAGGACAGCCGCGAGCACTTTGAGATGCGCACCCACAAGCGTTTGATCGACATCGTCGACCCCACGCCCAAGGCTGTTGACTCGCTCATGCGCCTTGACCTTCCTGCTGACGTCAACATTGAGATCAAGCTCTAGGGGACGACATGGCAAACGCAACTAAGACTGTTAAAGGTCTGCTGGGCAAGAAGCTTGGTATGACCCAGGTATGGGATGAGAACAACAAGCTTGTTCCCGTCACCGTTATCGAAATCACCCCTAACGTGGTTACTCAGCTGCGCACCACTGAGAAGGACGGCTACGAAGCTATTCAGATCGCTGGCGGCGCTATCGACCCTCGCAAGGTGAACAAGCCTGCAACTGGTCACTTCGAGAAGGCTGGAGTTACTCCTCGCCGCCACGTGACCGAAGTTCGCACCCCCGACGCTTCTTCCTACACTGTAGGCCAGGAACTCACCGTTGACTCCACCTTCGAAGCCGGCCAGAAAGTCGACGTCGTTGGAACCAGCAAGGGTAAGGGTTTCGCCGGTGTTATGAAGCGTCACAACTTCAAGGGTGTATCTGCATCTCACGGTGCACACCGTAACCACCGTAAGCCTGGTTCAATCGGTGCTTCCTCGACCCCCAGCCGCGTCTTCAAGGGAATGCGCATGGCCGGTCGTATGGGTGGAGAGCGCGTCACCGTGCTCAACCTCAAGGTTCACGCAGTAGACGCAGAGAAGGGCCTCTTGCTCGTCAAGGGAGCTGTTCCTGGTGCACGTGGCCGCCTCGTATTCGTTCGCAACGCAGTGAAGGGGGCGTAGTCCATGGCTACCGTTACCACTCTCGACGTCGTTGACCTCAAGGGCAAGAAAGCAGGCTCTGTCGAGCTTCCTGCAGAGCTCTTTGACGTTACCGTCAACGTCCCACTGATCCACCAGGTTGTCGTCGCTCAGCTTGCTGCTGCCCGTCAGGGTACGCACAAGGTCAAGGGCCGCGGCGAGGTTTCTGGTGCAGGTCGCAAGCCTTTCAAGCAGAAAGGAACCGGTCGCGCTCGTCAGGGTTCGATCCGTGCTCCTCACATGACCGGTGGTGGCATCGTGCACGGACCCGTGCCACGTAGCTACGCACAGCGCACCCCCAAGAAGATGATCGCTGCAGCTCTGCTCGGTGCTCTTTCTGACCGCGCTCGCGGTGGACGTATTCACGCCGTCACCGCATTTGGTGAGAAGGCTCCTTCCACCAAGGTCGCTGCCGAGTTCTTGAACACCATCGCTTCGAGCAAGAACGTACTGATCGTTCTTGACCGTAACGATGACCTGTCGCTCAAGAGCGTTCGCAACCTGCCTAACGTTCACGTTCTGAACTCAGACCAGCTGAACGCTTACGACGTGCTCGTCTCTGACGACATCGTGTTCACTCAGGAAGCAATCACTTCCTTCGTGAACAGCAAGAAGAAGGAAGAGGCCAAGTAATGACTAACGCAGCTTGGAACAAAGACCCACGCGATGTTGTCATCGCTCCGGTTGTCTCCGAAAAGAGCTACGGTCTGATCGACGAAGGTAAGTACACCTTCCTGGTTGACCCTCGCTCCAACAAGACCGAGATCAAGCTCGCTATCGAGAAGATCTTCTCGGTTGAGGTTGCTTCAATCAACACCCTGAACCGTCAGGGCAAGACCCGCCGTACCAAGTTTGGAATGGGTAAGCGCAAGGACACCAAGCGCGCCATTGTCACTCTGAAGTCCGGTTCCATCGACATCTTTACGGCCGTTGGCTAAGCGGAACGGATAAAGAGGATTAATCATGGCTATTCGTAAGTACAAGCCCACAACCCCGGGCCGTCGTGGCTCGAGCGTTGCGGACTTCGCTGAAATTACCCGCTCGACTCCTGAAAAGTCGTTACTTCGCCCCCTGTCCAAGACCGGTGGCCGTAACAACCAGGGTCGCATTACTACCCGTCACATCGGTGGTGGCCACAAGCGCCAGTACCGCGTTATCGACTTCCGTCGTAACGACAAGGACGGCGTATTGGCCAAGGTCGCTCACATTGAGTACGACCCCAACCGCACCGCACGTATTGCACTGCTCCACTTCGTTGACGGCACCAAGCGCTACATCTTGGCTCCCAACAAGCTGAGCCAGGGTGACTTCGTTGAGTCCGGCCCCAGCGCCGACATCAAGCCAGGTAACAACCTGCCTTTGAAGAACATCCCTACCGGTACCGTTATCCACGCGATCGAGCTCAAGCCCGGTGGCGGCGCAAAGATGGCGCGTTCGGCTGGTGCATCTGTTCGTCTCGTTGCTAAGGATGGCCCCTACGCGCAGCTTCGTCTGCCTTCGGGTGAAATCCGCAACGTTGATGCTCGTTGCCGCGCCACCATTGGTGAAGTTGGTAACGCAGAGCAGTCCAACATCAACTGGGGTAAAGCAGGACGTATGCGTTGGAAGGGCGTTCGCCCAACCGTTCGTGGTGTTGCTATGAACCCAGTCGACCACCCACACGGTGGTGGTGAGGGTAAGACCTCCGGTGGTCGTCACCCTGTCAGCCCCTGGGGTCAGAAGGAAGGCCGTACACGCCGTCCTAACCAGGAAAGTGACAAGCTCATCGTCCGTCGTCGTACCGTCGGCAAGAAGCGCTAGTAGGAGTTTAAGAAGATGCCACGCAGTCTTAAGAAGGGCCCCTTCGTTGACGAGCACCTGCTTCGCAAGGTTGTTCGCCAGAACGAGGCCAACACAAAGAACGTAATCAAGACCTGGTCACGTCGATCCATGATCATCCCCGCGATGCTCGGTCACACGATTGCAGTTCACGACGGTCGCAAGCACATTCCTGTGTTCGTTACCGAAACCATGGTCGGACACAAGCTTGGTGAATTTGCACCAACTCGTACCTTCCGTGGCCACGTGAAGGATGACAAGAAGGGCCGTCGCCGTTAATCGCGGTGACGAGAAGGAGTAGAAAATGGTGGAGTCAGTCGCACGCGTGCGTCACATCCGCGTTACCCCGATGAAGGCCCGACGCGTTGTAAACCTCATCCGTGGAAAGCAGGCTCACGAAGCTCTCGCGATTCTGAAGTTCGCACCTCAGACCGCATCTGAGCCCGTATACAAGCTTGTTGCTTCGGCAATCGCTAACGCTCGTGTCAAGGCAGATGCGTCTAACGCATTCCTCGACGAGCAGGACCTCTTCGTTTCAGCAGCTTTTGTTGACGAGGGTGCAACCCTGAAGCGTTTCCGTCCCCGTGCACAGGGTCGCGCATTCAAAATCTTGAAGCGCACCAGCCACATCACTGTCGTACTTGCTACCCCCGACGAGCTCGAGGTTGCTGGCAAGGCTGCGAAGAAGGAGGCCAAGTAATGGGCCAAAAAGTAAACCCCTACGGCTTCCGTCTGGGAATCACCACTGACCACGTGTCACGTTGGTTCTCTGACAGCACGAAGAAGGGTCAGCGTTACGCCGACTTCGTGACTGAGGATGTCAAGATCCGTCACATGCTCAGCGAGACCCTCGACCGTGCAGGTGTTGCACGTATCGAGATCGAGCGCACCCGTGACCGCGTTCGCGTCGACATTCACACTGCCCGTCCCGGCATTGTGATTGGTCGCCGTGGCGCCGAGGCAGAGCGCATCCGCGCTGACCTCGAAAAGCTCACAGGCAAGCAGATCCAGCTCAACATCCTCGAGGTGAAGAACCCTGAGGCTGAAGCTCAGCTGGTAGCTCAGGGTATTGCTGAGCAGCTTGCAGGTCGTGTGGCTTTCCGTCGCGCAATGCGTAAGGGCCTTCAGGGCGCTCAGCGTGCAGGAGCTAAGGGTATTCGTATCCAGGTTTCTGGTCGTCTGGGTGGCGCTGAAATGAGCCGCTCCGAGTTCTACCGCGAAGGTCGTGTGCCACTGCACACCCTCCGCGCGAACATCGACTACGGCTTCTACGAGGCCAAGACCACCTTCGGCCGCATTGGTGTGAAGGTATGGATTTACAAGGGCGACATCACCAACAAGGAGCTTGCTCGCGAGCAGGCAAACCAGAAGAGTGTCCGTCCCGAGCGTAGCGACCGTCCACGCCGTGCCCCTAAGGCAGAGGCTGCAGCGGTTCCAGCAGGAGTTGAGGCATAACCATGTTGATTCCACGTCGTGTAAAGCACCGTAAGCAGCACCACCCCGGCCGTTCCGGCCAGGCAACTGGTGGCACCAAGGTTTCCTTCGGTGAATTCGGTATCCAGGCACTGACCCCCGCCTACGTGACTAACCGTCAGATCGAGTCCGCTCGTATCGCGATGACCCGTCACATCAAGCGTGGTGGAAAGGTATGGATCAACATCTACCCTGACCGTCCTCTGACCAAGAAGCCAGCTGAAACTCGTATGGGTTCCGGTAAGGGTTCACCAGAGTGGTGGGTAGCTAACGTCAAGCCAGGCCGCGTCCTCTTTGAGCTCAGCGGTGTGAACGAGACCATTGCTCGTGAAGCAATGACTCGTGCAATCCACAAGCTGCCCCTCAAGGCACGCATCATCAAGCGCGAGGAGGGAGACGCATAATGGCTGTTGGATCCAAGGAGCTTCGTCCCAACGAACTCGACACTTTTGACAACGAGCGCCTCGTAGAAGAGCTCCGTAAGGCAAAGGAAGAGCTGTTCAACTTGCGCTTCCAGTCTGCTACCGGTCAGCTCGAAAGCCACGGACGCCTCCGTGCTGTCAAGCGCGATATCGCACGCATCTACACGGTTCTCCGTGAGCGCGAGCTCGGTATTCGTGCAACGCCTGCTGTAGCTGCTGCTCCAGCTAAGGCCGAGAAGAAGACCAAGGCCGCTAAGGCCGAGACCGCGGAGGAGACCGAATAATGGCTACCGCAAAGGCTAAGAAGGCCGAAGAGACTGAAGTACTCGTTCGCGGGTACCGTAAGGTTCGTCGTGGCTACGTCACCAGCGACAAGATGGACAAGACCATCGTTGTTGAGGTTGAAGACCGCGTGAAGCACCCTCTCTACGGCAAGGTTATTCGCCGCAGCTCGAAGGTGAAGGCTCACGATGAGCTCAACACTGCCGGCATCGGTGACCTGGTTGTTATCAGCGAGACCCGTCCGCTCAGCGCTTCTAAGCGCTGGCGCCTGGTCGAAATCGTCGAGAAGGCTAAGTAGGCCCTGGCCTACTTCGTAAAAGGAGTTAGAAGTGCTTCAGCAAGAATCACGCGTCAAGGTTGCCGACAACACCGGCGCCAAGGAGCTGCTCACGATTCGTGTTCTCGGTGGTTCCGGTCGTCGTTACGCCGGTCTCGGTGACGTTATCGTGGCAACCGTTAAGGACGCTATCCCCGGCGGAAACGTGAAGAAGGGTGACGTCGTTAAGGCTGTCGTCGTTCGTACCGTCAAGTCGACCCGTCGTCCCGACGGTTCCTACATCAAGTTCGATGAGAACGCAGCTGTCATCCTCAAGTCGGATGGCGAGCCTCGCGGTACTCGTATCTTCGGTCCTGTCGGTCGCGAACTGCGCGACAAGAAGTTCATGAAGATTGTTTCATTGGCTCCGGAGGTTATCTAGTCATGGCAAACATCAAGAAGGGTGACCTCGTACAGGTCATCACTGGTCGTAGCCAGGCTCGCGGCGGAGACCGTGGCAAGCAGGGCAAGGTAATTGAGGTTCTCACCGATCGCAACCGCGTCATCGTTGAGGGTGTCAACTACGTAACCAAGCACACCCGCGTTGGCCAGTCCGACCGCGGCACTAAGACCGGTGGTATCGAGACCGTTGAGGCTTCGATCCACATTTCAAACGTGGCAGTTGTTGACCCCTCGACCAAGAAGCCAACTCGCGTTGGTTTCCGCACTGAGACCGTCACCAAGAACGGCGCAAAGAAGACAGTGCGCGTCCGTTACGCCAAGAAGTCAGGTAAGGACCTGTAATGACAAACACCGCAGTAGCTGGCAAAATCCAGCCACGTCTCAAGGAAAAGTACAAGGCAGAACTTCAGCAAGCTTTGGCCGCTGAACTCGGCTTGAAGAACGTTCACGAGATCCCAACTCTCACCAAAATCGTGGTGAACATGGGTGTTGGTGAAGCAGCCAAGGATGGAAAGCTCATCGACTTCGCTGTCGCTGACCTGACCGCTATCACTGGCCAGAAGCCTTCGGTTACTAAGGCTCGCAAGTCAATTGCACAGTTCAAGCTGCGTGAAGGACAGCCCATTGGTGCACACGTTACCCTCCGTGGTGACCGCATGTGGGAATTCCTGGACCGCACACTGTCGTTGGCTCTTCCTCGTATCCGTGACTTCCGTGGTCTGTCCGACCGCCAGTTCGACGGACACGGAAACTACACCTTTGGTCTCACCGAGCAGACAATGTTCCACGAGATCAACCAGGACAAGATCGACCGTCCTCGCGGTATGGACATCACTGTTGTGACGACTGCCAAGAACGACACCGAGGGACGCGCATTGCTTCGTGCACTGGGCTTCCCATTCAAGTCGGTAGACACCTCTACCAACTAAGCACCACAGGTCGCCACCCGCGTAACGGATGGCGAAACCTGGTGAAAAAAGGATAAACACATGACAATGACAGATCCGGTCGCAGATATGCTGACCAGACTGCGCAACGCTAACTCGGCACACCACGATTCTGTGTCCATGCCGAACAGCAAGCTCAAGACCGGCATTGCCGAAATCCTCAAGTCTGAGGGTTACATCGCTGGTTGGGAAGTTGCAGACGCACGCGTAGGCAAGACTCTGACACTGAACCTCAAGTACAGTGCAGACCGCCACGCTTCCATCGTCGGCATCAAGCGTGTCTCGAAGCCTGGTCTTCGTGTCTACGCAAAGTCGAACGAAATCCCCAAGGTCCTCGGTGGCCTCGGTATTGCCATTCTGTCCACCTCTAGCGGTCTTCTGACTGACCGTGAAGCTGAGAAGAAGGGCGTAGGTGGGGAAGTCCTCGCCTACGTGTGGTAACCGAGAATGTCACGTATTGGTCGTCTTCCTATTGATATCCCTGGTGGTGTAACCGTGACCATTGATGGTCAGGACGTTACTACCAAGGGTCCTAAGGGCGAACTCAAGCTCACCATTTCTGCTCCAATCACTGCTGTGATTGAGGAGAACCAGGTAGTTGTGAGCCGTCCCGATGACGAGCGCAACTCGCGTTCGCTGCACGGTTTGACCCGTACCCTCATCGCTAACCAGATTGTTGGCGTCACCCAGGGCTACGAAAAGGGTCTCGAAGTAGTCGGTACTGGTTACCGTGTTGCTTCCAAGGGCGCTGGTGTTGAGTTTGCTCTCGGCTACTCGCACCCCATCACCGTGGAGCCTCCTGCAGGCATCACCTTCACTGTTGAGGGCAACAACAAGCTCATCGTGAGCGGCATCGACAAGCAAGCCGTCGGTGAAGTTGCTGCCAACATTCGTAAGCTGCGCAAGCCAGAGCCTTACAAGGGCAAGGGTGTGCGTTACGCCGGCGAAGTTGTTCGCCGCAAGGCTGGAAAGGCTGGTAAGTAGCCATGGCACTCGGAACCCGAGGAAAGTCCAAGTCGGCCGCTCGCGACCGCCGTCACGCACGTCTTCGCAAGAAGATCGAAGGAACTGCTGCACGTCCACGTCTGGTCGTCACCCGTTCTGCACGCCACGTATTTGTTCAGCTCGTCGACGACTCACAGGGTGTCACCGTTGCTTCGGCATCGACTCTCGAGTCCGACATGCGCACATTCGCTGGTGACAAGACCGCTAAGGCACGCAAGGTTGGCGAACTCGTCGCTGAGCGTGCAAAGAAGGTTGGAATTGAAGCTGTTGTCTTTGACCGCGGTGGAAACAAGTACGCCGGTCGCGTTGCCGCGATCGCCGATGGAGCTCGAGAGGGTGGATTGAGCCTGTGAGCGAGAACACTGTTAACGAAACTGAAGCTGCAGAAGCAGCTGTGGAAACTGCACTCGTAGACACCACCAACGAGCCTCGTGAGGCTCGCCGTGGTGGCCGTGAGCGCAACCCCAACAAGGATCGCAACCGCGATCGCGACGCCGAGAAGAGCCAGTTCCTCGAGCGCGTCGTCACCATCAACCGTGTATCCAAGGTAGTCAAGGGTGGTCGTCGCTTTAGCTTCACCGCTCTCGTCGTCGTCGGTGACGGTAACGGTATGGTTGGCGTTGGCTACGGTAAGGCGAAGGAAGTTCCCCTCGCTATCTCCAAGGGTGTTGAAGAAGCAAAGAAGGCTTTCTTCCGCGTACCACGCACCGGTAACACCATTCCTCACCCTGTTCAGGGCGAGGCAGCAGCCGGTGTTGTACTCCTTCGTCCCGCTGCTGCAGGTACCGGTGTTATCGCCGGTGGTCCAGTGCGTGCCGTACTTGAGTGCGCAGGCATCCACGACGTTCTGAGCAAGTCTCTTGGTTCGTCCAACACCATCAACATTGTTCACGCCACCGTGGAAGCACTGAAGCAGCTCGAAGAGCCTCGCGCCGTTGCTGCCCGTCGTGGTCTGGACTTTGACCAGGTTGCTCCTGCACGCCTCGTGCGCGCAGAAGCTGAGGCTGCAAAGGCAGGTGCCTAATGGCTGCTCGTCTCAAGGTGACACAGATCAAGTCCGTAATTAGCGAAAAGCAGAACCAGCGCGACACTCTTCGTAGCCTGGGTCTCAAGCGCATTGGCGACATCGTCGTCAAAGAGGACAGCCCGGTAACTCGCGGATACGTTCGCACCGTGGCTCACCTCGTCAAGGTCGAGGAGATTGACTAATGGCTGAAGAGAAGAAGGAAGCCGCTAAGAAGGCTCCAGCTGCGAAGGCTGCTGCTCCTAAGGCTGCCGCTGCGAAGGCACCTGCTGCCAAAGCTGCTGCACCTAAGGCTGCTGCGAAGCCTGCCGCAGAAAAGGCACCTGCTGCAAAGGCTGCTCCTAAGGCTGCCGCTAAGCCAGCTGCTGAGAAGACCGAAGCTCAGGCTGAGGCTCCCAAGGCTGCTGCTGCAAAGAAGCCTGCTGCAAAGAAGGCTGCTGCAGAACCTCGTGAGCACGTCCTTAAGGTGCACCACCTTCGTCCCGCTGAGGGCGCGAAGAAGGCTCGCACTCGCGTAGGCCGTGGTGAAGGTTCTAAGGGTAAGACTGCAGGTCGTGGTACCAAGGGAACGAAGGCTCGTTACCAGGTCAAGATCGGCTTTGAGGGTGGACAGATGCCTCTGCACATGCGTACCCCCAAGCTCCGCGGCTTCAAGAACCCCTTCCGTGTTGAGTACCAGGTTGTCAACCTGGACGCTCTTGCTGAGCTGTACCCCAACGGTGGAGATGTCACAGTAGCTGACCTCGTAGCCAAGGGCGCAGTTCGCAAGAACGAGAAGGTCAAGGTTCTTGGTAACGGCGACATCGCTGTTAAGCTGAACATTGCAGTAGACAAGGTCTCGAGCTCAGCAGAGCAAAAGATCGTGGCTGCAGGCGGTTCGATCAAGTAACCACCTGCTGGTTGCGCAAACGTAGCGTTACTGGCTCCCCCTGAGGGGAGCCAGTACGCGTTACAACCCCCAAGATTTACAGGAGTCATTTGTGATTAGTGCAATTGTGCGAATTTTCCGCACTCCAGACTTGCGCCGCAAGATTGGCTTCACGCTGGGAATTATCACCCTGTTCCGTCTGGGATCGTTCATCCCCGGACCCTACGTTGATTTTGGCAACGTTCAAAAGTGTCTCAACGCTAACCAAAACACTTCGGGCCTCTATGAGCTCGTCAACCTCTTTTCTGGTGGAGCTCTCCTCCAGCTGAGCATCTTTGCTCTGGGCATCATGCCCTACATCACGGCGTCGATCATCGTCCAGCTCTTGCGCGTGGTCATCCCTCACTTTGAAACGTTGTACAAGGAAGGTCAGGCTGGCCAGTCCAAGCTGACCCAGTACACCCGTTACCTCACCATTGCACTTGGTGTTCTGCAGTCGACCACACTGATCACTGTTGCTCGCTCGGGTGCACTCTTTGGAACCAACTCCACTCCTGAGTGTTCTCAGCTGCTCACCAATGACGCGTGGTACGCAATCCTGCTCATGGTGATCACCCTCACCGCAGGTACCGGTCTGATCATGTGGATGGCGGAACTGGTCACCGAGCGCGGTATCGGTAACGGTATGTCTTTGTTGATCTTCACCTCGATTGCAGCTGGCTTCCCTCGCTCTCTCGGAAACGTTTACAGCGCACGCGGTCTGAACACTCTGCTGATTGTGATCGCGCTGATTTTGGTTGTCATCGTTGCTGTTGTCTTCGTGGAGCAGTCACAGCGTCGTATTCCTGTTCAGTACGCCAAGCGTGTTGTTGGACGTCGCACCTACGGTGGTAACAACACTTACATCCCCATCAAGGTCAACATGGCTGGTGTGGTCCCCGTGATCTTCGCTTCCTCACTGTTGTACCTCCCCGCGCTGATTGCACAGTTCAACCAGCCAGCAGCTGGTCAACAGCCTGCGGCATGGGTGACCTGGATTTCTACCTACCTCACGCAGGGTGACCACCCGGTCTACATGCTGATGTTCTTCCTGCTGATTGTGGGCTTCACCTACTTCTATGTCGCCATTACCTTCAACCCTGTTGAGGTTGCCGACAACATGAAGCAATACGGTGGCTTCATCCCCGGCATTCGTGCCGGTCGCCCCACTGCCGAATATCTCGACTACGTGCTGACCCGCATTACCTTGCCTGGTTCGCTATACCTCGGTCTCGTCGCGATTTTGCCCCTGATTGTGCTCGCTCTGGCAGGCGCCAGCACCTCCTTCACATTCGGTGGAACATCTATACTTATCGTTGTAGGTGTTGGGCTGGAGACTGTGAAACAGATCGATTCGCAGTTACAACAGCGCCACTATGAAGGGCTATTGCGATAATGACTGGTACTCGCCTGCTGCTGATTGGACCACCCGGAGCAGGTAAGGGTACACAGGCAGCAATCCTCGCCGAAACATACGGTATTCCCGCTATTTCTACCGGAGATATCTTCCGCGCCAACGTTAAGAACGAGACTCCGTTGGGTCTCGAGGTGAAGGCAATCATGGCTCGCGGAGAGTATGTCCCCGACTCGTTGACCAATGCCATCGTCGAAGATCGCCTGCACGAAGCAGACGCTGCGAATGGTTTCCTCCTCGATGGATACCCTCGCACCATTGATCAGGTGAACGAGCTCGACCGGATGCTTTCCGCTGACGGGAAGGCTCTCGATGCTGTTGTTCTGATCACCGCAGACACCGATGTTGTGGTGGGGCGCTTGCTCAAGCGTGCTGAAATTGAAGGCCGTGCTGACGATACGGAAGAGGTCATCCGTCACCGCATGTCTGTCTATGAAGAGCAGACTGCTCCGCTTATCGACACCTACTCCGCTCGTGGCATTGTTGTCACCGTTGACGGTCTAGGCGCTGTGGAAGAAGTGACCTCTCGCATCGTTGACGCACTTTCTGCTGCCGGCGTTCAGGCCTAAAACAACAGATGGGTTTTCGCACCAATATTTATAAGTCCCCAGCACAGCTGAGGCTTATGGTGGAACCTGGACTCATTACCGCTGCTGCGCTCGACGCTGCACGTCCCCTGATTCGTGCTGGAGTCTCCACACTCGAGATTGACGCTGCGGCGGAAAAGGTCATCCGTGACCGCGGAGCAGAACCCAATTTCAAGTTGGTTCCTGGTTATCGCCACACCGTGTGTGCCTCGGTGAACGACGAAGTCGTTCACGGCATTCCTGGCGGTCGCATCCTTGAACCTGGCGACATCGTCTCGATCGATGCTGGTGCGCAATACAAAGAATGGAATGGGGACTCCGCCATTACAGTTGTTGTTCCCGACCCTAGCCGTCCTGAGGTTGTAGCTGAGCGTGAGCAGCTTTCCAGAATTACGGAAGGATCCCTCTGGGCAGGTATTGCTCGCTTGGCCAAAGCTAAGCACCTTAATGAGGTGGGAGATGCCATCCAGGGCTATATCGAACTTGAGGGTATGAAAGTTGGCCACCGCTACGGCATCCTCACTGATTACATAGGTCACGGTATTGGACGTGACATGCACGAAGCGCCCCCAGTGTTCAACTACCGTGTGAAGCAAAAGGGCCCTGAAGTAAAGCCTGGGCTGGTTGTAGCCATCGAGCCCATGGTTGTCACCGGCAAGATCGACACCTACGTTGCCGAGGATGACTGGACCGTCATCACCGAAGACGGTGGCATGGCTTCACACTGGGAACACTCGGTTGCTGTGCACAAAGATGGCATCTGGGTTCTCACTGCGCATGATGGTGGGGCTGCAGGCTTGGCACCCTTTGGTGTTGTGCCAACTCCGATTGCTTGAGTTGAGCACCGATATCCTTTATCCATGCGGCATCGCAATCAAGCTTCACTCAATACTTCGGCACTAATGCGCCTTTCACAGTTGATTATTTCTGTGGTCGCAGGTTTATGTTTGACTCTTCTATCTTCGTTGAGTGCACATGGTTCTGCTTCACCAACTGCTGGGCCAGTTTCAGGCGGGACGCCTGTGACGATTGACGGTATCAACTTTGTCAAGGTTTCCGTGGGCATTCGACATGCTCTGGGTCTCACTTCCCAGGGGACTGTATATTCCTGGGGATACAACGGTTATGGCGAATTAGGTGATGGCACCACTTCAAACAGTTCAGTGCCTGTACAAGTCAAGGGAATTGGCGGATCTGGATATTTAACAGACGTGACAGATATCTCTGCTGGCGGATGGTTTTCACTTGCTGTGAGTAATGGGCATGTAGTCAGCTGGGGGCTCAACAGCCGTGGCAATTTAGGCATCGGTACCTTGACAAATAGCTCAGTCCCCCTTGTTGTCAACGGCGTGGGGGGTTCCGGTGAACTCACAGGCATCAATGGTGTCGCTGCGGGTTTCAGTGAGGCGTATGCAACAAATGGAACGAATGTGTTTGCCTGGGGAAGTAATGATCATGGCCAATTGGGAAATAACCAAGTCGGTACAGATGCAAGATCGCCGGTGATTGTTTTGGGAATTAATGGCACTTCGCCACTAACAAATGTCACTGCAGTTGCTGCCGGAGCATTTTTTGGAATGGCAGTTAGCAATGGAACATTGGTTTCATGGGGTGCTAATTTTTATGGAAATCTTGGTGATGGTACAACCACAAATCGACCATATCCAGTCGTTGTTCAAGGGGTTGGTGGGTCAGGAACTCTTTCCGGCATAACAATGCTTGCAGCTGGAGAAAGCTTTGCGCTTGCTTCCTCGGGGGATGCTACTTATGCATGGGGCGATAATTTTTCGGGTGCCCTAGGTGATGGCACTTTAACAAATAGCTCCTCGCCTGTGCGAGTAATTGGCTTGGGTGGGACTGGCTATCTGACAGGCGTAACTTCCCTAGGTGCTGGTCTTTATCAAGCACTTGCTCTAACAACTTCAGGAGCAGTTGCTTGGGGAAGTAATGTTGGGGGATCCCTTGGCATTGGTTCAACAACTGCCAGCAATTATCCTGTCAGAATTCTCGGACTTGGTGGCCAAGGAAACTTGACCACTGCTACGAGCATTGATGGTGGAGAGTACTATTCCATGGCGGCAACACCGTCTGGAATGTTGGGTTGGGGATTGAGTTATTCAACTCTTATTGGTGACGGTGGTGCTGTTACGAATACGCAGGTTCCTGTAATTGGCCCCAATTTTCAACCTCTTCATGTGAGTTTTGGAATAGATAATGGAACTTCGCTTGTTGCCTCTGGGAATTATTGGAATGTGACGAGTCCTCAAGGAGCAGTCGGATCTGTTGTTCTGACAGCAACTGCGAATATATTCGGCGGAACAACACCTGGTGTACCCGCAACTACATCCTGGAATGCTGGGACCTTTACTTATGAACCAGCGTTAGCCAAGACTGGAGCAGCAAACTTCCTTCCAGTGCTTCTTGCATCAGTTGGAACTGTTGTACTCGGTGTCGCATTGCTGATTTTTCTCCGTCGCCAGGGGCGCCAGTAGAACGTGGTTGAGCAGCACTTACCTCAGCCCGAGTTGGCTTTCTCGGCGAATATCACATAAGCTTGTACTTTGGTGTCTGTTGCCATGCCTTTGGCGTGTCGTCAGAAACCATATTGCAACCGCAAGACCAGAAATCCCCAATTAAGCGATAAGTGAGTATATGGCGAAAAAAGACGGCGTCATTGAGATCGAAGGAACGATCACAGAAGCGTTGCCAAATGCCATGTTCCGCGTTGAGCTAACCAACGGACACAAGGTACTTGCCCACATTTCGGGCAAGATGCGCCAGCACTACATCCGAATCCTCCCTGAGGACAAGGTCATCGTAGAGCTGAGCCCATACGACCTTACTCGTGGCCGTATCGTTTACCGCTACAAATAAGGATTTCTGAGAAGTAACGGCCTGCGTGCAGGTACGAAGACAGCGAAATAGGTAAGAAAAATGAAGGTTAACCCCAGCGTTAAGCCCATCTGCGACAAGTGCAAGGTTATTCGCCGCCACGGAAACGTCATGGTGATCTGCGAGAACCCACGTCACAAGCAGCGCCAGGGTTAGTAACACCCCCACAGATTTTCACTCGCAGGAGTGAGAGACGCGGTTTCACCGCAACAACTGAAAAAAGCACTCCCAAGAATCTCAAGAAATTGAGAGGACACCTACGGTTGGAGGCCGTGGCACCGGGAATGCTCCACACCTCCACTACACACAAGGAGATGCCACCATGGCACGTCTTGCCGGAGTAGACATTCCACGCGAAAAGCGCGTGGAAGTTGCACTGACATACATCTACGGTGTTGGCCGTACGCGAGCTCTTAAGACTCTCGCCGACACCAAAATCAGCGGAGACATCCGCGTCAAGGACCTCACCGACGACCAGCTGGTCGCTCTGCGTGACTACATCGAAGGCAACTTCCGCGTAGAGGGTGACCTCCGCCGTGAAGTTCAGGCTGACATCCGCCGCAAGGTCGAGATCGGTAGCTACGAAGGTCTTCGCCACCGTAAGGGTCTGCCGGTTCGCGGTCAGCGCACCAAGACCAACGCTCGTACCCGTAAGGGACCAAAGCGTACCGTCGCCGGCAAGAAGAAGGCTAAGTAATCCGCGTAGGCGGGTACTAGCCCCATAAGGTTTTAGGAGAAATCATGGCAGCACCTAAGTCGGCAGTTCGCAAGCCGCGCAAAAAGGACAAGAAGAACGTAGCTGTGGGCCAGGCTCACATTAAGAGCACGTTCAACAACACCATCGTGTCAATCACTGACACCACTGGTGCCGTAATCAGCTGGGCATCGTCCGGTGGAGTTGGCTTCAAGGGTTCACGTAAGTCGACCCCATTCGCCGCTCAGCTCGCAGCAGAGTCTGCAGCACGCCAGGCACAAGAGCACGGCATGAAGAAGGTAGACGTCTTCGTCAAGGGCCCCGGCTCTGGACGTGAAACCGCAATTCGTTCGCTTCAGGCCGCAGGCCTTGAGGTTGGATCGATCTCGGATGTGACCCCACAGGCTCACAACGGATGCCGTCCACCTAAGCGTCGTCGCGTTTAGTTTTCCCCTCTTTCATAACTCAATAATTCATCGCTCACGCAAGTGTCATATATCGGACACTTAGCCGAAAGGAATACATAGTGCTCATTGCACAGCGCCCCACGCTTTCCGAAGAGAACATCTCCGAATACCGTTCACGTTTCATCATTGAACCGCTTGAACCAGGTTTCGGTTACACCCTCGGTAACTCTTTGCGTCGTACCCTGCTCTCCAGCATTCCTGGTGCAGCAGTAACCAGCATCCGTCTTGATGGCGTACTCCACGAGTTCTCCACCATCCCCGGTGTGAAGGAAGACGCAACTGAAATCATCCTGAACATCAAGTCTCTGGTTGTTTCCAGCGAGCACGACGAGCCCATCACCGCTTACTTGCGTAAGCAGGGTTCCGGTGTTGTTACCGCTGCAGACATCTCCGCACCTGCTGGTGTTGAGATCCACAACCCTGAGCTTGTTATCGCAACCCTCAACGACAAGGCCAAGTTCGAACTCGAGCTGACCATCGAGCGTGGACGTGGTTATGTCTCCAGCGCTCAGAACCGTTCAGAGTTCTCTGAGGCAGGTCAGATTCCTGTTGACTCGATCTACTCTCCAGTACTCAAGGTGACCTACCGCGTCGAGGCAACTCGTGCCGGTGAGCGCACTGACTTCGACCGTCTGGTTGTTGACGTGGAGACCAAGCCAGCTATCACTCCACGTGACGCTATGGCTTCTGCTGGTCGTACCCTGACCGAGCTGTTCGGTCTGGCCCGCGAGCTCAACACTGCTGCTGAAGGTATCGAGATCGGTCCCGCACCAGTAGACGCAGTTCTCAGCTCTGAGCTGTCGATTCCTGTTGAGGACCTCGACCTCTCTGTTCGTTCCTACAACTGCCTCAAGCGCGAAGGCATCAACACCGTTTCTGAGCTCGTAGCTTTGTCTGAAACTCAGTTGATGAACATCCGCAACTTCGGTCAGAAGTCGGTCGACGAGGTTCGCGACAAGCTCATCGAGATGGGTCTGTCTCTCAAGGATTCCGTCCCCGGATTCGACGGAGCACACTTCTACGGTGGCTTCGACGACGACGAGAACATCTAAGCGACTGTCTGTATAGACACGTCAGAAGTATTTACGGAGATATAGAAAATGCCTACCCCAACTAAGGGTCCACGCCTCGGAGGCGGTCCTGCACACGAGCGCTTGATGCTCGCGAACATGTCCGTTTCCCTGTTCACCCACAAGTCGATCAAGACCACCGAGACCAAGGCAAAGCGCCTGCGTCCCGTGGCTGAGCGTCTCATCACGTTTGCAAAGCGTGGAGACCTTCACGCACGTCGCCGTGCACTGTCGATCTTGCGTAACAAGGAAGCTGTTCACATCCTTTTCGCTGAAATCGCTCCACTGGTTGCTGAGCGTGAGGGCGGCTACACCCGCATCACCAAGCTCGGTTACCGCAAGGGTGACAACGCTCCTCTGGCACAGATCGAGCTCGTGCTCGAGCCAGTCAACAAGAAGCCTGCCAAGGCTAAGCCAGCTAAGGCTGAGGCTCCCAAGGCAGCAGCAGCTCCTGCAGCTGAGGTTGTTGAAGAGGTCGTCGTTGACGAGGTGACCGAAGAGGTCGCAGTTGACACTGCCGGTGAAGCAGAAGTTGAAACCGTTGTAGAAGAAACCGTTGCAGAGGTTGTTGAAGAAGCACCTGCTGCAGAGGAAGCTCCAGCAGCTGAGGAAGCGCCTGCTGCTGAAGAGACTCCTGAAGAGGAAGCTAAGTAGTCTTCACACAGAACATGTTCGAAGCCCCGGTGTTGATCGCCGGGGCTTCGAACGTTAACTCTGCTGTGTTCGAGACTTTAGACTCGAAGACGTGAATGAGGAATTACCAGAGAACGACGTCCTAGAGGACGACTTTTCTGACCTCATTGAGGTCGAAGGTGTTGTTCGACTTCGTTTGGACTTTGGCTACGACGGCACCGACTTTGCTGGCTGGGCTAAACAACCGGACAAGCGCACCGTTGAAGGAACCATGGAGCACGCCTTTGCGCAGGTGCTGCGCATGGATGTTTCCCCTCGCATCGTGGTTGCTGGTCGCACGGATGCTGGTGTTCATGCTGCGGCCCAGGTGGCGCATATCGATGTTCCTCTGGAGCAGCTCATCCGGGTCTCTTTCTCCCGAGAAGAACGCAGAGAACTTCAGGAGCAGGGCGGAATTCCTATCGTGGATGGTCTGCCTCTCGTTCCCCATTCGATGCTGCATGCGCTGATGCGCCGTGTTGATGGATCAATGGGACGCAATGCGGATGTCGTAATCAATAAGGTCACCGTTGCACCTGCAGGTTTTGATGCCCGCTTTTCACCACTAGCCAGACGCTATGAATATCGTCTGGCTGATGGCCTCGAACACGTGAACCCTATCGACAGGCGCAGAACTGCCTTTCACTTCTATCCGCTGGATGTGGATGCCATGAATGAGGCCGCCGAGATGATGCTGGGATTGCGGAACTTCAGTGCCTTTTGTCGACCACGTCCAGGCGCCACCACGATACGCGAATTGCAGGAGTTCCACTGGCAACGCGATGAACACGGGGTGATCGTCGCACAGCTGCAAGCTGATGCGTTCTGCCACTCCATGGTGAGGTCTTTGGTTGGCGCATGTGTGGCAGCAGGGTCTGGAACACATTCCCTGGATGCCATTGAGGATTTGCGGGATAAAGGTGATCGCACCAGCGTGTTTAAGGTCATGCCCGCCCACGGTTTGACCTTGACCCAGATTATTTATCCACCGGATGATGAGGTGGGCCAGCGGGCTGACCTGACCCGCAGCCGTCGCGAATTGACCGACGACGCTCCCATAGCGTAAATTAGACCCTTGGTGCTTGTTCTCTATGGACAGGCCGCCGAAGTTGAGCCCTCGACTGACGGGTTCTGCAAGCGAGATACTGCTTTCAGAACGCGACGACTGAGCGGGATACACGGACCACTCATTTCGACAAGAAAGCAGTATTACTGTGACTCGTACCTTTACGCCTAAGGCTGGAGAAGTTACACGCGGCTGGGTCATCATTGACGCAACCGACGTTGTTCTTGGACGCCTCGCTTCTCACGCAGCAACCATTCTGCGTGGCAAGAACAAGCCCACCTACACCCCTCACATGGACATGGGTGACTTCGTCATCATCATCAACGCAGACAAGGTTGTCCTCACCGGCAACAAGGCTACACAGAAGAAGGCTTACCGCCACTCTGGTTACCCAGGTGGTTTGACCGCTACTACCTACACCGATCTGCTCGAGAAGAACCCTGAGCGCGCAGTCGAGAAGGCTATCCGTGGCATGCTCCCCAAGACTTCTTTGGGACGTGACCAGTTCCGCAAGCTCAAGGTCTACCGTGGCGCAGAGCACCCTCACGCTGCACAGCAGCCCAAGGTATACACCCTCACTCAGGTAGCTCAGTAGAGCCTCGAAGACGTAGATAAAGGATTAGAAAAATCATGGCGGACAACGCAGAAATCGAGACCGAGACCGAAGAGGTCACCGAGTACTCAACCGAAACTCCTGTTGCAGCAGCCCCTAAGGCTCCTCGCGCAGTTCTCAACGTTCCAGGTGCAGCTGTAGGTCGTCGCAAGCAGGCTATTGCTCGCGTACGCCTCGTACCCGGTTCCGGCACCATCACGGTCAACGGCCGTGAGCTTGCCAACTATTTCCCCAACAAGCTGCACCAGCAGCTCATCAACGACCCCTTCACCGTGCTTGAGCTCGGTGGCGCATACGACGTTGTCGCACGCATCACCGGTGGTGGCCCTTCCGGTCAGGCTGGCGCACTGCGTCTTGCTATCGCTCGCGCACTGAACGAGATTGACCGCGACAACAACCGCGCGACCCTCAAGAAGGCAGGCTTCTTGACTCGTGACGCACGCGTCATCGAGCGCAAGAAGGCTGGTCTGAAGAAGGCTCGTAAGGCTTCACAGTTCTCGAAGCGTTAATCTCGCTTCTGTACTGAACGACTGTCCCTTGGCACGTCTATTCGGCACGGACGGTGTCCGAGGCTTAGCAAACCGTGAACTCACGGCAGATCTAACCTTGGCACTGGCCCAGTCGGCTGCGGTGGTTCTCACCAGCGGTCGCAGAGCCGAGGCCAGACGAGCTGAGGGACGTCGTGCTACAGCGGTCATTGCACGTGACCCTCGAATCTCGGGTGAATTCCTCACCGCGGCGTTATCTGCCGGGTTAGCAAGCTCGGGTATAGACGTGCTCGATGCAGGTGTTATTCCCACCCCCGCAGCTGCTTATCTTGTCAGCTCTATCGGTGCGGACTTTGGTGTGATGGTTTCTGCCTCACACAACCCTGCACCCGATAACGGCATCAAGTTCTTTGCTTTCGGCGGAACGAAGCTTCCTGATGAGGTCGAAGACCGCATCGAAGCTGCGTTAGACGCCGATCACCTGCTGCCCACCGGCGGTGAGGTTGGTCGTATTCGTCGCTTCGCAGATGCGGAAGACCGCTACGTTATTCACTTGCTCGGCACCCTGCCCAACAAGCTCAACGGTCTGCACGTGGTCTTGGATTGTGCTCACGGTGCAGCTTCGGCAATCTCTCCCGAGGTCTTCACCGATGCCGGTGCCAAGGTCACCGTCATCGCAGCAGACCCTGATGGATTAAACATCAACGATGGTGTGGGCTCCACCCACCTTGACGTGGTCGCTGCTGCCGTTGTTGCTCACGGTGCTGATATCGGGATTGCTCACGATGGTGACGCTGACCGTTGCCTGGCAGTCGATGCTCAGGGCAACGTCGTCGATGGCGACCAGATCATGGCAATCCTTGCGGTGTCGATGAAAGAGCGCGGTCACCTCAAGAACGACACTCTTGTTGCCACTGTGATGAGTAACCTTGGCCTGCACAAAGCCATGGAGAAGCACGGCATCACAGTCATTCAAACTGCTGTGGGGGACCGTTACGTTCTCGAAGGCCTCGCTGAGCACGATGCTTCCCTGGGTGGAGAGCAGTCTGGTCACGTCATCATGACCGAATATGCCACCACCGGTGATGGAATTTTGACCGGTTTGCACCTGGTTGCCGAAATGGCCCGCACCGGAAAGACAATCGCCGAGCTCGCTTCAGTGATGACCGTCTACCCTCAGATTTTGGTGAACGTCCGCGGTGTTGATCACCATTCCCTTGCTGGCAACGCTGTTATCGATGAAGCGGTGAAAGCGGCTGAAGCAGAACTTGCCGACACGGGCCGAGTTCTTCTTCGTCCTTCCGGAACCGAACCCATGGTTCGCGTCATGGTGGAAGCAGCCGACCAGGCTACTGCTGATCGCTTGGCACACAGTCTCGCTGATGTGGTCAAGGCAGAGCTTTCGCTCTAATCTTGAGCCGTTTCGTCTTAGATCTTTCTCAGTAACACTGTCGATACTGCGTGGTTCGCCGACTTGCGCAGCACCAAGGTTGCCCGTGAACGTGTGGGGCGGATGTTCTCTTCCAGGTTGGGAAGGTTAATGCGCTCCCAGAAATCTTGGGCTGTTGCCTTTGCCTCTTCTTCGGTCAGCTGTGAGTAGCGATGGAAGTAAGAATCGGGGTCGGTGAAGGCACTTCTTTGCAGGCTGAGGAATCTTTCCTGATACCAGGTGGCAATATCTGCCGTGCGGGCATCAACATAGATCGTGAAGTCGAAGAGATCACTGACTGCTAAACCACCACGGGTGGGAGGTTGCAACACATTCAGGCCTTCGACGATGAGTACATCAGGCTGGCGCACCACAATCTCTTCATCAGGGAGAATGTCGTAGTTCAAGTGGGAATACACCGGAGCGGTCGCTTCTTCCGCACCGCTTTTAATCTTGCTCACAAAACGCAGTAGGGCACGGCGGTCATAGCTTTCAGGAAAACCCTTGCGATCCAAGATGCCCCGGCGGAACAGTTCCGCATTGGGGTAGAGGAAACCATCGGTGGTGACCAGTTCCACGCGGGGAGTGTCCTCCCAGCGAGCCATGAGCATTTGCAGCAGGCGTGCCACCGTCGATTTCCCCACGGCGACCGAGCCGGCAACACCAATGACAAAGGGAGTTGTCGTGGCGCGCTCGCCGAGGAAATCGGTGGTGTCCCGGTGTAGTTTGCGTGCTCCGGTGGCATAGATCGAGAGCAACCTACTCAGTGGAAGATAGACATCTTCGACTTCTTTGAGGTCGAGACGGTCCCCCAGGCCACGCAAGCTCTCAATATCTGCCTCGGTGAGGGGAGATTTTGTCGTGGGCGCCAACTCTGCCCACTCTGCCCGGGAGATTTCCACAAAGGGGGTGGTGTGCGTATTGATTGCGCCGGTGTGCTCTAGCCTCACCTGCCTATTCTGCCCTAAACAAGCCAAATGCCGCTCGTGAACTAAACTAGAACTCTTATGTGTGGAATCGTGGGTTACGTCGGTCAGCAAGACACTCTTGCCGTTCTCTTGGGCGGTCTGAAGCGTCAGGAGTACCGCGGATATGACTCTGCCGGTATTGCTGTGCTCACCGAATCGGGGGCAATTGAAACAGCAAAAAAGGCAGGAAAGCTCCAGGCACTGGTTGACCTGTTAGAAACCAGCCCTGTTTCAGCTGGCCACACTGGTATTGGTCACACACGCTGGGCAACCCACGGTGGACCCACCGATGTGAACGCTCACCCACATCTAGGAGACGGTGGCAACCTTGCTCTGATTCACAACGGCATTATTGAAAACTTTGCTGAAATCAAAGAAGAAATGTTGGCCAAGGGATATGAGTTTGTCTCAGAAACTGACACTGCTGTTGCAGCTGTTTTGCTCGGAGACGTCTACCGCGAGGTGGGTGACCTGCGCGAAGCAATGCGCTTGGTTGTCAACCGCCTCGAGGGCGCATTTACGTTGCTGGCCGTGCACACTGATGCACCGCACCAGATTGTTGCTGCCCGCCACAACTCACCTCTGGTGATTGGTTTGGGTGAGGGAGAAAACTTCCTCGGCTCTGATGTGGCCGCCTTCGTTGAATACACCCACCGCGCTGCCGCAGTGGGACAGAATCAGGTCGTGCGAATTACGCCTGATTTAGTTGAAGTTATTGATTTTGACGGCAACCCTGTCGTCATTGAAGAGTATGAAATTGCCTGGGATGCCTCGGCCTCCGAAAAGGGTGGCTGGTCTTCCTTCATGGCCAAAGAAATCACCGAGAACCCCGACGCGGTAGCGAACTCCGTTCGCGGACGCGTCGTGGACGGACTCGTTGAGGTTCCTGAGCTCACTGAACTTGGTGATGATGTCTTGAACGGCATCAACCGCATCATCTTGGTTGCTTGTGGCACCGCGTCCTATGCCGGAATGGTTGGCGCCTATGCCATCGAGCAGTGGGCACGCATTCCAGTCGAAGTTCAGCTCTCGCACGAGTTCCGTTACCGCGATCCCGTGATTACTCCTGAGACGTTGGTTATTTCTATCAGCCAGTCAGGTGAAACCATGGACACCTTGATGGCGGTCAAATATGCTCGCGAACAGGGTGCCCGCACCATCTCGGTGTGTAACACCCAGGGTGCAACCATCCCTCGCGAATCTGACGCGGTTGTCTACACCCACGCAGGTCCTGAGGTTGCTGTTGCCTCCACCAAAGCGTTCGTTGCTCAGATCACCGCGCTGTACCTCATCGGCTTGCACATTGCACGCTCGAAGAACACTGTGAATGAGAAGGAACTGCGTCGTCTCGCTACCGACCTCCAGGCGTTGCCTGCGAAGGTCACCAAGGTATTGGAAACTGGCGAAAAGATTTCTCAGTTGGCTAAGTGGATGAGTGACACCCCTTCAGTGTTGTTCCTCGGCCGCCATGTGGGTTACCCCATCGCGTTGGAGGGTGCGCTCAAGCTTAAGGAGCTTGCCTACATCCACGCAGAAGGTTTCGCTGCCGGTGAGCTCAAGCACGGTCCTATTGCATTGATTGATCACGGTCAGCCTGTGTTCGTGATTGTTCCCAGCCCTCGCGGTTCAGCGCTGATTCACTCCAAGGTTGTCTCCAACATCCAAGAGATTCGTGCACGTGGTGCACGTGTTATCGCCATCGCAGAGCAGGGCGATGCAGCAGTCCTTCCCTATGCCGATGAGGTCATTCAGATTCCTCTGGCAGACCCTATGTTTGAACCCATCCTCGCTGTTGTTCCCCTGCAGATCTTCGCCATGGAACTGGCAGATGCTAAGGGCTTGGATGTGGACCAGCCACGTAACCTGGCCAAGTCGGTCACGGTCGAATAGACGCTCATGATCATGGGAGTGGGCGTCGACATCGTCGACATCGCTCGCTTTGAGCGGGCGCTTGAGCGCACCCCCAAACTTGCTGAACGTCTCTTTGTTGAATCAGAACGTGAACTTCCCGCGCATTCTTTGGCGGGCCGCTTCGCAGCCAAGGAAGCTCTCATCAAAGCTTTCGGTGGATCAGGTTCGATGACCTTCCACGACATGGTTGTGGTCAAGGACCAGCTGGGCAAGCCTTCCTTTGAGTTGAGTGGGGCAGCTGCCCACATGGCCACGGAACGGGGAATAACTTCGGTGCACCTGTCTATCTCGCATGACGCGGATGCTGCTGTTGCATTCGTGGTTGCCGAAGGCAGCGCCGCATGAGCCACACACCTTTTCGCATTGCCCGCGTCAACACCGATGCCATAGCTGGCAATGTTCGGCGCATTCGTGAGATCACCGGCGTGGACGATGTCATGGTTGTGGTCAAAGCTAATGCCTATGGCCACGGCATGGTTCCTGCTGCGCGTGCTGCGCTAGCTGGCGGTGCAACCTGGCTCGGTACAGCAGATATTGCTGAGGCACTTACCCTTCGTGGGGCAGGAATCACTGCTCCGGTGCTGTGTTGGATTCATGCACCAGATGAAACCTTCGACGAAGCAGTAGGGGCAGACATCACTCTCGGTGCAGTCTCTGTTGCACAACTGAACGCCATCGCGGCGGCTGGACACCGTGCCCACAAAACCCCTCGCGTTCACCTCAAATTGGACACCGGGCTAAGCCGTAATGGTGCCAGCCCAAACCAGTGGGATGCGTTCTTCCGCACTGCTACTGAACTCCACGCTTCAGGCGACCTTGTTGTTGAGGGCGTGATGAGTCACCTCTCAAACACCACCCCAGAAGATGACCTCGAACAGCTCAAGGTGTTTCAAGTGGGAATCTCTGAGCTGGCAGATGCTGGAATTGAACCTCCCTATGTTCACTTAGCAGCCTCGCTGGCAGCCCTGACGCTGCCTGAGACGCGATTCAATATGGTTCGATCAGGAATTGCTGCCTACGGTATTGGTCCCACCGAAGAACACCGTCCAGAACAGTTTGGTCTCACCCCGGCAATGACTCTCGAGGGTCGAGTGGTGGCAGTTCGTCGTGTTCCCGAAAACACGGGTGTGAGCTATGGCTACCTGCACCGCACGCCACACGAGAGCACCCTGGCATTGATTCCGTTTGGCTATGGTGATGGAATCAACCGTGACGCGTCCATGAATGGTCCAGTCCTTCTCAATGGCTCCACCTATCCGGTGGCGGGCCGCATTGCAATGGACCAGTTCCTGGTGAATGTGGGAGATGACCCTGTTGCCGTGGGAGACCACGTGGTGCTCTTTGGTAATCCTGAGCTCGGCCACCCGTCCGTGCATGACTGGGCAGCGGCCGCCGGATCTATTGGTTATGAGATTGTGACCAGGCTGATTCCTACACGCCTGGAATACATTTACGAGGGTCAGGCCTGATGCAGGGCACACGCACCATTTCCACTCCGGAAGAGATGCATGAGCTGGGCCTCGAGATTGGCCGCGAGCTTCGTGCCGGAGACGTACTTGTGTTGACTGGCCCCTTAGGTGCGGGCAAGACCACGCTCACCCGCGGTATTGGTGAAGGCCTGCAGGTTCGCGGAGCTGTTACTTCTCCCACCTTTGTTTTAGCCAGAACCCACCCGAGCTTGGTCGGTGGTGCACCTTTGGTGCACGTCGATGCCTATCGTCTCAACAGCGCTGTTGAACTCGATGATCTCGATATTGACTTTGCCAATTCTGTTGTCGTGGTCGAGTGGGGTGCCGGCATGCTCGAGGGCATCGTTGATTCTTGGCTCGATGTTGTTATTGAGCGCCCCGAGGGCGCTCAGGCCGGTGAGCTCGGTGAGGAACTCGTCGAGCCACGCCATGTCACCCTCACGGGGCACGGGTCACGATGGGAGCACCCATGACCGCAATCATTCTTGCCATTGACACTTCTGCCGGAACCAGTGTTGCTCTCGTCAGCCAGGGTCAAGTTCTCTCCTCACGCTCCACTCCCGACACCATGCGTCATGCCGAAGTGGTGGGGCCGTTCATTGAGGAAGTTCTCACCGAGGCAGGCGTGAAAGCAGAGAGCGTTACCCACGTTGCTGCAGGGATGGGGCCTGGCCCGTTCACAGGTCTGCGAGTGGGGATTGCTGCCGCCGATGCGTTCGCATTCGGCGCCGGGGCAATCCTGCTACCTATGGTGAGCCATGATGCTGTTGCTGCCGAACATTTCGCAACTAGTCATGAACCTGTTCTGGTGGTCACTGATGCACGGCGTAAGGAATTGTTTTGGAGTAAGTACTCCAAAAATGCGGATGGAATACCTACTCGAGTAGAAGGCCCCGCTCTCGCCAAGGCTGATGAGGTTCCACTGGCAGAAGGCCTTCGCTTAGATGCTCGTGAAGTTCACGCCCACTGGTTGGGACTCATTGCTGAGGCAATGTTCCTCCAAGGGAAAGAGTTCCCTCCAGCGACCGCAGTGTATTTGCGCTCCCCTGATGTGACCATGAGCAATGGCCCCAAGAGAGTTGTCCAAGAAATGCGCGGGGGCAAGAAATGATCAACAGCATTGTCTTGCGCCAGGCAGGCATCGACGACGTGCCCGCCATTATGGAGATCGAGACTCCTGTGTTTGGCCATGAGGCGTGGTCCACTGAAGCTATGGCGCGTGATGTTGCCGATCGCAACTGTTTCTATCTCGTTGCTGAGGCCCACACCGATGCGTTAGGTGGAGACCCACTTGTCGTGGGTTATGCCGGCCTTCTCGCGCCGAGAGGTTCTGGCGATGGTGATATCCAAACCATCGCTATTCATCCTGACTTCCGAAGCCACGGTCTCGGCCGCCGGCTCATGGAAGCACTTTTAGAAGAAGCAGAAGCGCTCCATGCGCGCCGCATCTTCCTAGAAGTGCGTGCAGATAATCCTCACGCAATCGCGTTGTATGCCTCGTTGGGGTTTGAAGAAATTGCGGTGCGACCCGGTTATTACCAACCAGAGGGTGTGGATGCAGTCATCATGAAGAAGGGAGCAGATCTGTGATGAATAGAGAAGCCCCCCTCGTGCTGGGAATTGAGACAAGCTGTGATGAGACGGGCATTGGCATTGTTCGTGGTCGCGAACTCTTGGCTAACGTCATTGCGTCCTCGATGGATGAGCATGCTCGGTATGGTGGCGTGGTTCCGGAAGTTGCTGCTCGTGCGCACTTGGAAGCTTTACGCCCCGCCCTCACCGAGGCTGTTGCCACGGCAGGCATCGAGCTGGCAGATCTCGATGCAGTTGCCGTCACGAGTGGCCCAGGACTTGCAGGTGCTCTGATGGTGGGCGTTGGTGCAGCTAAAGCCTTAGCGCTCTCGCTGAATAAACCTCTGTATGCCGTGAACCACCTCGTCGGTCACGTCGGTGCGGATGTTTTGGGCGAAGACGGCCCACTGGAATATCCCACCATCGCGCTTCTTGTCTCCGGTGGTCACACCTCGTTGCTTCTGGTCAAAGATCTCACCTCGGATGTGGTGATGCTCGGCGAAACCATTGATGACGCTGCTGGTGAAGCTTTTGACAAGGTAGCTCGAATCCTTGGCCTCCCCTATCCAGGCGGTCCCCACATCGATCGCGTTGCTGCCGAGGGGGACCCGAAAGCAATCCGGTTCCCCCGAGGGCTCACCCTCCCGAAGGACATGGACAAGCACCGGTATGACTTCTCTTTCTCTGGGTTGAAAACAGCAGTTGCCAGGTGGGTGGAAGTGCGCCGGGATGCCGGTGAAGAAGTACCTGTTGCTGATGTGGCAGCGAGCTTCCGCGAAGCAGTCGTGGACGTATTGACCGCCAAAGCTATTGCAGCATGCCAAGACCAGGGGGTTCCCCGGCTGTTACTTGGCGGTGGAGTTGTCGCCAATGCTCGCCTGCGCGAAGTGGCCAGCCAGCGGGCAGAAGCTGCCGGTGTTGAGTTGAGAATCCCTGCGTTCTCTCTGTGCACCGATAATGGCGCCATGATTGCTGCGTTAGCTTCAGAGCTCATTATGGAAGGTGCTCAGCCCTCCTCACTAAGTTTTGGAGCTGACAGCACACTCCCAGTTACAGACATCCACGTTCATTAGAATTAAGCCATGACAGAAAAAGCACCAAAGACTTCTAAGCCTGCAGCCAAAGCAGCAGCAAAGCCTGCTGCAGCTGAGACTGCAGCTCCAGCAGCACCAACCGTGACTGTTGTCTCCTCCGAGAAGACCAACACTCTCTCGATTGTTGCTCTCGTAGCCGGCATCGTCGGCCTTACTTTCATTCCCTTCCTAGCCAGCATCGTTGCTGTGGTCACCGGCCACATGGCACGCGCCGAAGTTCGTCGAACTGGTGAACAGGGCGGAGGCCTTGCTTTAGCTGGCCTCATCATGGGTTATGTCGGCATCGGCCTTGCTGTGATCGTTATTTCCCTGCTGTTCGCCTTCCTGGGCGTGGTTATCGCCTCGGGAATGGGAAATTACTACTACTAATCCTCTTGAGAGTACTCACGCCATCAGCCTCGGTTGATGGCGTGAGTTGTTTTTGCGGCGTCGAATGTAAATCTGATGAATTATCCGTTCACTTGAGTTCTCGTTTCACCACACTCAAGCCCAGGGTCACCACTTAATGAGTTGTTGCTCCACAAAGTTGTATTCGGCAGTTTCTTTGCCGGTGACAACGTAGTCATTGCTCTCCCAGCCAGGAGTGAATCCGCCTGCTGCGTGAATTGCTGAACGGATAGTTGCCATTGCTACGGCCGCGGCTTGGTCAAAGGTGCTTGCCTTGGCTGAAGAATTAATGCACACAAAACCAGTCTTGATTGTTGCGGTGTAGTCAGAATCTGAAATGCGGTCGTCAGCAGCTTCGATGGCCATCAATGCAGTCATCACCTGATCGAGGTGGTGGTCGAGATCTATTTCACCGGTGACAAAGAAACTTACCGAAACACGAACTGTTTCCATTTCTATATCCTTCCCGGGTAAATGAAACATGTTGCTCTCTCTAAGTATCTCAAAATGTTTTTCGCATAGTGAGGGTTGCTGGGCGTGAGGTGAATACCTGTTTGATGCTTTTCGGGACAGGGGCAAAATGCCCGGTAGTAGGTTGGTGGATTCCTGATTCGCCAGCCCTGGTCATCCAACATCAACAGCAAAGCTTGTAACTCTTTTTTGGTGTGTTTCTTCCAATATCCATTGCGACGAACCATGCGGTAACCGTAGGGATACGGTTGGAACAATTCATTTGCCGAGATGATGTTTGTGCACAGTTTCAGAGAATTGAGAAATGTGGACAACAGGGGCGGTTAGTTCACCCGCTGAGCCAAGAGCGCGACTCTGCGGTCACCGATCCGGGTGAGGAACAAGGTTGCTGATTCTGTTCCAGAGAGTTTGAGTTTCTTGCGGAACTCTGCCGGGTCAATATCAACCCCGCGCTTCTTTATTTCCAGAGTGCCAATGTTGCGCTTGTTCAGTTCAGTAGCAAGCTGTTTCACATCTAACGGGAACTGCTCGTGGATTTCGAAGGCAGCTGCAAAAGGGGAGCGGACTAACGTTTCACTGCTCATATAAGCAATGTGTTCATCGAGCATGTGGGCACTGAGTGAGCGAGCAAGATCACCAATGAGTCGTGCACGAATCACAGCACCGTCTGGTTCGTAGAGGTATCTGCCCAAAGGTCCCACTTCAGCATCAGCCGAGTCTGCTGCTGCGCTGAGCTCATGCATCCCTTCTGGTGTCATGATCAAGGCGGAGCGGGTAATGCCCTCCCTGGCCAGTGGGCCAAACCACAGCGCGAGCTCCACAACATCCCCACCCACAGAAACCCACTGTGCTTCACAGTTATCTGGAATGAGATCTCGATCGATGCCAGGGCCTAGTTTGATTCCGGTCGGCAGCTGCGCTGCGAGACCGAAAGCAAAATCAAGGGACGGCGAATAGTCTTCAGACTTGGTCAAGCGACTGGTGTTGCTGTGACCGGAGGTTCTGCGGGCAGGATCAAGATAAACACCCTCTATCCCGGTGAGGTCTGTTTCTTCGGCGGTGCCGTGAGAAACAGTTGCTTCAGGGAATGCGCTGAGGTTCACTACAGCTATCGCTGCCGTCACTTCATCGGCATCTACTGCATGGAGGGTCAGTCCCGCCCCGGCAAAAGCCAAGGCATCTGCCCCAATTCCACATCCCAGATCAGCAACGTGAGTGAGCCCTGCGCGAACAAAACGACCGGCATGAAGTGCTGCCACCGGCAGCCTAGTTGCCTGTTCAAGGCCGGCTTCGGTGAACAACATGCTGGAGGCAAAGTCACCGAACTTTGTTTGTGCTTTCGCGCGCAATTTAGCCTGGGTGAGCACAGAAGCCACTAATGACGCGGAATTTCCGGCTTTGCGTAACTCTGAGACGATCTTGAGCACGTCCGTTGTGGAGGAATACTCGGGCAGAGAATTCAGGAGAGCGAGCCCCTCGGGGGTGAGCAGTTCGCGTAGTTCAGCACTCTCCATGAGAGTAAACCTACCAAGTGATCAATTGGCACTCACATTGCGCGAGTGCTAATTGCCGTCTAGACTTGACCTCAGTACACGAACTGTATGTGTACTCCATTACTTACTTCCCGTTCAAGAAAGAGGTCAACCGTGTCGGTCGCCATTAAGCCGCTCGAAGATCGCATTGTTATCAAGCAGGTAGAAGCCGAGCAGACCACTGCTTCCGGTCTTGTCATTCCTGACACTGCTAAGGAAAAGCCCCAGGAGGGTGTTGTCGTTGCAGTAGGCCCCGGCCGCATCGACGACAACGGTAACCGTGTTCCTCTGGACATCGCCGAAGGTGACAAGGTTATCTACTCCAAGTACGGCGGAACCGAAGTTAAGTACGCCGGTGAAGAGTACCTTGTTCTCTCCGCTCGTGACGTTCTCGCGATCGTCGTTCGCTAACACAATCTCACGAGTAAGGGCCCCGGTTTCCGGGGCCCTTACTGGTTAACCTCTCAGGCTATTCACAGGAGTAGTCTCGAATAATGACTTCTCCAGCTTCACCTGCACCAGAGAAGCTCTCCCGTTCCGGTTTGCTCTATGCCTTTGGGGCATATGGCTTATGGGGCCTCTTCCCGCTCTACTTTCTCGCCTTGGAACCAGCAACCCCCTTTGAGGTTGTTGGCTACCGCATTCTCTTTTCTCTCGTCTTCTGTGCATTCCTCATTGCCGTCACGAGGAAATGGCGGCAACTCGCAGTCATTTTGAAACAGCGCAAGCTCATGCTCACTTTGGGCGTGGCAGCGGTCCTGATTTATATCAACTGGCAGGTCTTCATCCTGGCGGTGCTCAGTAACCAGATCGTGGAGTCGTCACTGGGCTATTTCATCAACCCCATCGTCACAGTTGTCTTGGGTGTGATCGTGCTGCGCGAGAAACTGCGCACTATGCAGTGGGTTGCCGTCGGCATCAGCTTCGTTGCCGTCATTGTGCTCACGGTGAGCTATGGTGCCATTCCCTGGATTTCACTGACCTTGGCAGCGTCCTTTGGTTTGTATGGTCTGATCAAGAAGCGCACTGGACTATCGGTTGATGCCATTAGTGGTCTCACTATTGAGACCATGTGGATGACGCCGGTGGCAATCATCCAGCTCATCATTGTTTCGAACCTGGTCGGGCTTTCCTTCTTTGGTTATGGACTCACTCACACTCTCTTACTTGCCTCAGCTGGTGTGGTCACCGCGGTGCCACTGATTATGTTTGGTGCAGGCGCTCGCCGACTGCCGTTGACCGCCATCGGATTGATTCAATACTCCACACCAGTGTTCTCGTTCTTGATGGCCGTCTTCGTCTTGCATGAGCCCATGCCACCGGTGCGCTGGGTGGGTTTCTTCATCATCTGGGTGGCCCTGATTGTGCTCACCACTGACATGCTGCGCCACGGCAAGGCGAACCGCCTTGCTCGCGCAGCTGAAGAACTCACTATCGAATAGAGCGCGTGCCATCTCAGCGAACTTACGTAGTGCTCGGTACTGTGGAGGCGGTAGTTAGTCGTTCACAGAAATGGGTACATCGTGGGTCTGAATAAGATTGCCGCCACAATCGTTGCAGGTGCGCTCGCACTCACGTTGGCTGGATGCTCCGGCGGTGAGGTAACACCCACTGCTACCCCAACTCCCGTGAAGCCTTCGGGTGACGGTGTGCTGCGCATTGGTGACATGACTCCAGTCACAGGCGACCTAGCTGCGTACTCTGCTTCTCAAGCTGCCGGTATTGAACTTGCTGTTCGTGAAATCAATGAACAGGGCGGCTACAACAAGGTTCCCGTCGAGGTCTTGCACCGCAACGCCGGTGACGGCGATGTGGCAGCAACTGAAGCCAGCTTCAATGATCTGGTCTCTCGTGGTGTCGACGTCATTATTGCTCCTGCCTCCACGGGTGTTGCTGAAACCTTGGTCGAGCTGGTGGCTAAGAACGACGCCAACGTGGCTATTGTCTCTATTGCCACCAAGGACAACGCGCCCAAGGGTGCGACAGTTACTGCAGTGAAAGCAGACGACGCTTTCGTTGCACAGCTGAAGAGCTCCGACCCTTCCGTGACCGAATACGGTTACGGTGCGGAGTCCTATGACCTCACTATTGCCTCAGCACTGGCAGCAACGGTTTCCAAAGATGACGGTGGCGCCTCGATTACTCAGGGCCTCATTGCTGTGACTAACCAGGCGGGCTTTAAGTGCACCAGCTACGGCATGTGCGTCTCTGCTGTTAACGATAAGCAGGCCATCAATTACGTGGGTCCTGCAGGCCAGATTAACTACGACACAGAAACCGGCGTTGCCTACTTTGGCAAGACCATCGTCGTAGAGAAGAAGAAAAAGTAGTCTTCGGCGCACATATCACGCGCCATTTGCACAAATTGTGCGCATAATCTGCGCAATATGACAATTTCTTTCGGTGTCTAACAGTTTGTTACCGAGTTGTAACCCGGAAATGTTGTTTCAGGAAACATGTCTCGCCTAGTTTGGTAATACAACGAAGTGCGTCCTGCGCGCTTCGACTCATATAAATCACCAAGGAGTACCATGCGAGAAATTTCTCTCCGCACTCGTGCACTCGGTGGTCTGGCTCTCGCAGCTACGTCAGCACTGGTGCTGGCTGGTTGTGCGTCTGGATCTTCCGACGGTGGCTCAAGCGAGGCTGCATACACCGCAGCTGACTGTGCCGCTGACAGCACCAGCGAAAACACCTTCAAGGTAGGAACTATCCTCCCCGTAACCGGTTCGCTTGCGTTCCTCGGCCCACCCGAAATTGCTGGTGTTGGCCTTGCAGTAGCTGACATCAACGCAGCTGGTGGCGTAAACGGTATGGACGCCTGCCTCTACCAGACTGACTCTGGTGACTCAAGCGACATGTCTGTCTCTACCGCTTCAGCTGAAGACCTCATCAAGCAGAAGGTTTCTGTTGTCATTGGTACAGCATCTTCGAGTGTTTCTCTCAACGTTGTTGACTCGTTCACCGAGGCAGGCATTGTGCAGATCTCTCCTGCTGACACCTCTGCAGCTCTTTCTGGCTACAGCCCCTTCTACTTCCGTACTGCACCACCAGACACCGTTCAGGGTTCTGCTCTCGGTCAGCTGATCGTCGGTGACGGAAACTCAACTGTTGCATTCCTCGTATTCAACGACTCCTACGGAACCGGTCTTCGTGACTCGACCGAAGCTGCAATCGTTGAAGGTGGCGGAAGCGTTGTTTACGGTGGAACCGGTAAGGGTCAGGAGTTCCCTCCTGCTCAGACCACCTTCTCCTCCGAAGTAACTGCAGCACTTGCAACCAACCCTGACGCTCTTGTTGTCATCGCATTCGATGAGACCAAGGCAATCATCCCCGAGCTCGTAGCTCAGGGCTGGACCATGGCTAACACCTACTTCACCGATGGAAACACCGGATCCTTCGAGAAGGACTTTGAAGCAGGTACCCTCGAAGGTGCTCAGGGAACCATCCCTGGTGCAGCTCCTTCGGACGAGGTAAAGGCACTCCTCGGCAAGTACTGGTCTGACGTTCAGGGCGAAGAGCTCACTGACTTCAGCTACGCTGCTGAGTCCTACGACTCGACCATCCTTGCTGCTCTCGCAGCAACCTTGGGCGGCGACAACACCCCAGCAACTATTCAGGCAAACCTGAAGGCAGTTTCTGGTGCTAACGGCGGCGAAAAGTGCACCACTTACACCGCTTGTGTTGACCTGATCAAGGCTGGCAAGGACATTCAGTACCAGGGTCCATCTTCGGTTGGTCCTTTCAACGACAAGAATGACCCATCCTCCGCGTTCATCGGTATCTACAAGTACAACGATGTCAACGTTCCAGTATGGGCATCTGCTGTTGAGGGTAAGTCCTAAGCAGTAATTGCACACTAAACAGCACCCCCGGTCTTCGGACCGGGGGTGCTGTTCTTTCACGCTATGGAATATTTCGAAGTAAGACATGTCCCGATATCCCCACAAAGACGGGGATGTTGTGTTGTGAGGCTCCGAACGATACACGGAACAGAAATACGATTTCTCTCCTTCGTATTACCGTGAGGTGGGTTTGCTCTCTGCAGGCCCTTAAACAAAGAGGAGCATTATGCGTGAACTTTCACTCCGCACACGTGCGCTCAGTGGTCTAGCTCTCGCAGCAACGTCAGCACTCGTGCTGGCTGGTTGTGCAAGCGGATCTTCTGACAACGCATCTGGCGCGACATACGCCGCTGCTGATTGTGCTGCAGACAGCACCAGCGACAACACATTCAAGGTCGGAACCTTGCTTCCCACCACCGGTAACCTTGCGTTCCTCGGCCCACCCGAAATTGCTGGTGTTGGTCTCGCAGTAGCGGATATCAACGCAGCTGGTGGCGTCAATGGTACCGACGCCTGTGTTTACAACACCGACTCTGGTGACTCCAGCGACATGTCTGTCTCTACGGCATCTGCAGAAGACCTCATTCAGCAGAAGGTGTCCTTCGTTCTTGGTGCTGCATCCTCGAGTGTGTCACTCAACGTAGTTGACGCCATCACCGAAGCAGGCATTGTTCAGATCTCTCCTGCAAACACTGCAGCAGCACTGTCTGGCTACAGCCCCTTCTACTTCCGTGTTGCACCACCAGACACCGTTCAGGGTAACGCTCTAGGCCAGCTCATCACCGGCGACGGAAACTCCAGCGTGGCATTCCTCGTCTTCAACGACTCCTACGGAACCGGTCTTCGTGACTCGACCGAAGCAGCTATCAATGAAGCTGGTGGAGAAGTTGTTTACGGCGGTAAGGGTAAGGGTCAGGAATTCCCCCCTTCTCAGACCACCTTCTCATCTGAGGTCACTGCAGCCCTGGCTGCTAATCCAGACGCACTCGTTGTGATCGCGTTCGATGAGACCAAGGCAATCATCCCCGAGCTCGTTGCTCAGGGTTGGGACATGGCTAACACCTACTTCGTTGACGGTAACACCAGTTCATTCGAAGCAGACTTCGAAGCAGGAACACTTGAGGGTGCTCAGGGAACCATTCCTGGTGCAGCTCCGTCAGACGAGCTCAAAGCATTGCTGAGCAAGTACTGGTCTGACGTGCAGGGTGAAGAACTCACTGACTTCATCTACGCAGCAGAATCCTACGACGCAACCATGCTTGCAGCACTTGCTGCAACCAAGGGTGGCGACAACACCCCAGCAACCATCCAGGCAAACCTGGCTGCAGTTTCTGGTGCTAACGGCGGCGAGAAGTGCACCACCTTCGCAGCCTGTGTCGACCTGATCAAGGCTGGTAAGGAAATTCAGTACCAGGGCCCATCTTCGATTGGTCCCTTCAACGAACTGAACGACCCATCCTCCGCATTTGTTGGTATTTACCAGTTCAACAACAAGAACGTTCCCATCTGGGCAACAGCTGTTGAGGGTAAGTCCTAATAACCTCGTCCAAGCGTTATGGTGATCGCTTGGTCTGAACAAAAGATGCTCCGAGAAGAAATTCTCGGAGCATCTTTGTGTTGAGGGAACTTACTCCCACTTAATAGTTCCTGGCGACAACCTCTTCACTTTGTGATGAGTGCTTGAACCTTATCCACATATTGGGTAGCAATCGCTAACAGGAGGCGCGCGGGGTTTTAGCGTACCCAGATGAGTGAAAAGAATACTTTACATTTAAGTAAAGTTTCCCGTACGCTGTTTTATGTGGGAACGCAAAAGGCCAATGAAGTTGGGGATTCATTTCTGGAAGATCTTGAACACTCTCCATTTGTTGCCCGAGAACTTGCAGCATCTCAATTGACAAATGATGCGCTGGTATTGCTCCAGACAGCTTTGACCAAAACTGGGACATCGCAGAAGGAACTAGCTGATCTGCTGGGTATTGGAGAAAGCAGAGTCTCCCAGGTCCTCAACGGTGACGGAAACATAAAGCTCACTACCCTTGCCCGGTACCTCAAAGCCTTGGGATACACGGTGAGCTTAGAAGCTCACCCGGTCAACGCCGGCACTTCCCAGCTTTCTCGGGCCAGAAGATCAAAATGATTCCCCTAGGTCAGTCAAGTGCTGTTTGAAATACTTATCAGCGAGTAAAATTGAAAAAGGCGGGAGGTTCTGTAATGACGATAATTTCTAGTGTTCAAATAAGCGAACAATCGAGACGCAAGCTTGCCATTGCACGAGCCATTCACAATGGTGAGATGGAAAATCTCACAGTGAACGAGCGTACCCGCAATGATATGAACGAGTATGCCCTCGGTCGAATCTCAGTTACTGAACTCATCAAGCGAGGCCGGGCACAGTTTGGTCTCAAATAACTTTGTAGACCCCTACAAAGATCCTGAGACAGGGATTTTTCGTAACCTCGTTGGTGCGAGAACTAAAGAGGCCTTAGATGAAGCTGAAGCTAACCTGGTTCCTCTGCGCGAGCTAGAGCTCTATTCATTCGATGAATTATCTATAGATGCCGTTTCTGAGATTCAGCAAATCCATCAACAGCTATTTCAAGATATCTACGACTGGGCAGGAAAGTTTAGAACCGTAGATATTAGAAAAAATATCGAAGGCGCTGAGCCATTCTTAGCTGCAACTCAAATTCCAGCTGCTCTGGGTTATTTTGAATCCAATTTGCGAGATGCGCAGCAACTCAAAAACCTTAGCCGTACTACATTTATTGAACAGCTAGCTAAGTTTTATGACGAACTGAACTTTATTCACCCGTTCCGAGAAGGAAACGGCCGAACGCAGCGAGTGTATTGGACTCGAATCGCTCTGAATGCCGGTTGGGAAATAAATTGGCTCTCCATTTCAGGTTTTGAAAATGACCGCGCCTGTCGAATTGCAGCAGAACAAAAGAATTTAGGGCCACTTCATAACCTCTTTGAGAAGTCAGTTCGTAAATTTGGACCCAACTCCTACTTCACAAGCACTTCTGGAAGCACTTTGGGCGGGTCACCGGGATATGTATCTCCAGAAACAGAGGCATATAAAGGTTCCTCTAACTAATGAATATGAAGCCCCGAGCCAAAAGATTCGGAGCTTCATTACTTAGAGCAGCGAGTTGCTACTCCCACTCAATAGTTCCTGGCGGCTTGCTGGTGACATCCAGCACGACGCGGTTGACCCCTGCTACCTCATTAGTGATGCGGTTAGAGATTTTGGCCAGGAGGTCATAGGGCAAACGTGTCCAGTCTGCGGTCATGGCGTCTTCTGAGGAGACAGGGCGCAACACAATGGGGTGACCATAAGTGCGACCATCACCCATGACGCCTACCGAGCGCACGTCAGCAAGCAGAACAACGGGACACTGCCAAATCTCATCGTCCAGACCAGCTGCGCTGAGTTCATGACGAACAATGGCATCTGCTTCGCGCAGCAGGTCGAGACGCTCTTGTGTGACCTCACCCACGATGCGAATACCCAAACCAGGACCAGGGAAGGGCTGGCGGCCCACGATCTCGTGAGGAAGACCGAGCTCTCGACCAATGGCGCGCACCTCATCCTTGAAGAGGGTGCGCAGAGGCTCTACGAGTTCAAACTGGAGGTCTTCGGGAAGACCACCGACGTTGTGGTGGCTCTTGATGTTGGCAGTTCCACTGCCACCACCAGATTCCACGACGTCGGGGTAGAGAGTTCCTTGAACCAAGAACTTGATGGGTTCCCCATCTGCCTCGGCTTCGGCCATGAGGTCGCGTTCAGCCTGCTCAAAGGTGCGAATAAATTCGCGACCAATAATCTTACGTTTGGTTTCTGGGTCACTCACACCCGCAAGTGCGGTGAGGAACTGTTCGCGGGCATCGACGGTCACCAAACGAATACCGGTGGCCTTGACGTAATCTTCTTCAACCTGACGGCGCTCGTCCTGACGCAGCAGTCCGTGGTCTACAAATACACACACCAGCTGGTCGCCGACAGCCTTGTGAACAATGGCAGCAGCTACCGCAGAGTCAACACCACCAGAAAGACCACAGATCACGCGTCCTGAGCCCACTTGAGCGCGGATAGCAGCCACCTGAGTCTCGATGACGTTCTCGCTGTTCCAATCTGCAGGGATACCAGCACATTTGTGCAAGAAGTTCTCCAGCAGGTCCTGACCGCACTCGGAATGCTTGACCTCAGGGTGCCATTGCACACCATAAAGTTTGCGCTCGTCGTTGGCGAAGGCCGCAACCGGGGTTGCGTCCGTTGAGGCAACGACAGTGAAGCCTGCAGGTGCAGTGGCAACCTGGTCACCGTGGCTCATCCACACGGTCTGGGTAACAGGCTGACCGCCCACGAGGGCGTGATCAGCCTGGAGGGTCACATCTGTAGCACCGTATTCACGGCCACCGGTTTGTGCGACGGTTCCACCGAGAGCCTGAGCCATGACCTGGAAGCCGTAGCAAATACCAAAGACGGGAATGCCGAGTTCCAGGATGGCAGGGTCCAGCGTGGGGGAGCCAGGCTCATAGACGCTGGAGGGCCCACCCGAGAGCACAATACCGACTGGGTTCTTGGCACTCACCTCTGCTGCAGTGATGGAGTGAGGAACAATCTCGGAATACACCCCAGCTTCGCGCACGCGACGAGCAATGAGCTGAGCGTATTGTGCGCCGAAGTCAACGACGAGAACGGGCTGGGGCTGACTCACGCGGCCTCTCCTTGGGTAGTGGCGGTGGTGTTCTGTTTTTCCAGAAATGCCTCGACCAGCTTGGCGTATTTAGCTTCAACGTAGAACGACAGACCAGGGATGATTCCACCTAAGGCGATGAAGAACAGCTTGCCAAAGTCCCAGCGCATCTTGGACCAGATACGGAAGCCTGCGAAGAGATAAATCACATAGAGCCAACCGTGGATAATCAAGATGCCCAGCGAGAGGTTGATAGCTTCCACAGTGTCAGAAGGTACGAGAGCCAAGAACCCGTTGGGCCCAAAGGCTTCGATTTCGTAGCCAGGTTCGAAGAAGACAAACTCACCGGTTTCGGGATTGGTCATTCCACCAGGCCACACAAAAGAGTTGGTGCGAATGTCGATGCAGTACTTCAAGATCATCTCTGCACACAACAGCAGCAGGAAGCCACCGGTGATGTAGGACATCACCTTGTAGAACTTCAGAGCCCCAGGAATTCGTGGGATATCAGCGGCGCGAGGGGCTAAAGGCATGGCTCTAGTTTACTTGTCCCTGTGCTTGCTCTTGTTCCTCAAGTTCACGCTCGTAGGCGTCTTTAACCAAGCGCCACCAGATAAAGAACGCAAAGCCAGCAAAGATAATCCACTCGAGTGCATAGAAGATGTTGAGCCAGTTCACCGCCCCCTCATTCATGGGCGGTATGGACTCTATGACCTCAAACCCAGCAGGTGCTTCACTGTCAATGAGGTACCCCTCATAGACGGGCCCGGCGAAGTCAGGCCAGATGTTTACCAGCGAGGCAACAGAGAGAGTGTTCTCACTGAGCGGGTCCATGCCGGGGTCTGGAATATCCGGCGCTTCGGTGGGCATGAAGCGACCGGTGTAGAGCTTCTCTTCTCTGGCAGGTGCAGCGTTGAATTCTGCCAGGGCAGCCAATGCGACATCCTCATCCGGTGTCCAGCCCAAAGCCACAGGAAGTGATGCCACGGGAGTGATCAGTCGACCCACCAGCCAGTAGCCAAGCTCGCCATAGTTGAGCCTGCCTTCCAAGAGGGTGTAGGACTCGGCAGCGAGATAGCCGGTGACTTCTGTCATGTGCCCACCGGCAATCTCCGAGATTGCCACAGTGGGCTTCTGCAGTTCCTCGAGAGGAACCACAATCTCTGACTCAGTGTTCACCGGCTGAGAAGACAAAATGGCACGTTCTAACTGCCACTTTCCTGCCCACGCAAAAACAGCAGCGGCAGCCATCACGAAAATGAGAAAGGCAATCCACTGCGGTTTCAGAGCGGTCTTGAGCATTAGGCCGGAGCCTCAACAATGTTGGGAACGGCAGTACGGATAGCGTTCGCAGCCTCGTCAGTGGTTTGCTGTTCGGCAGCAAACTCTGCCTCGATGGCCAGGCGATAGTTCTTCACTTCGGCCTTTTCTTGTGCTGCGCTCCAGCCCAGGTGTTTGCCGAGAATCTTCGCCACAACAGGTGCCGCGGCAACGCCGCGGTCGCGAGTTTCAATGTTGACGCGCGTACGACGTGTGAGCACATCTTCAATGTGCAGAGCACCTTCGTGGGTAACCGCATAGGTCACCTCTGCCAGCAGATAGTCCGGGTTTCCTGGCAGAGTCTGTGCTTGGGCAGCATCCTGCGCAATGATCTCCAGCACCTCATCAGTCATGGAGCCATACCGGTTCAGCAGGTGCTCTACCTGGGCAACGGTGAGCCCACTATCGCGTGCGGTGCGAGCACGTCTGTTCCAGGCACCTTTGTATCCGGCAGCGCCTAACAGGGGAACAGCAGAGGTGATGCTGCCGGGAATAGCCCAGCCAGGATCAGCTGCGGTGAGCTCCTCCACGGCAGCATTGACAGCGTCATTCGCCATGACACGGTAGGTAGTCCACTTGCCTCCAGCAATGAGGACAAGGCCAGGCTTGGGCTTGACCACCACGTGTTCCCGGCTGAGCTTGGCCGTGGATTCAGCATCTCCTGCCAGCAATGGCCTCAGACCCACATACACACCCTCAATGTCGTCATGAGTAATGGGGTCGTCGAGCACTGAGTTCACGTGGTCAAGTAAGTATTGAATATCGTCTGCGGTAGCAGAGGGGTGCACTTTGTCGTAGTGCCAGTCCGTATCGGTGGTGCCAATAATCCAGTGGCGTCCCCAGGGAATAACAAAGAGCACACTCTTTTCGGTGCGCATGATCAAGCCCATGACGGACTTGAAGCGATTCCGGGGAACCACGATGTGGATTCCCTTCGATGCTCGCACGCGCAGCGTGCCACCATCGTGCACGAGCTCTTGGGTTTCCCCCGTCCATACTCCGGTGGAGTTAATGATCTGCTTGGCGCGAATGGGGAATTCGTTTCCGGTCTCCACATCCCGCACGGTCACGCCCACGACAGCACCCTGTTCTTGGATGAAACCAATCACCTCGGTGCGGTTCGCCGCGAAGGCGCCTTTGGCGACCGCAGTGCGAACCAGGTTCGCCACATAGCGCGCATCATCCACGCGTCCGTCGTAATAGCTCATGCCGCCGATGATGCCGGAGGAGCGCAAGCTAGGAGCTGCTAAACCAATCTGACGTTTGCTCAGGTGACGGTGGTGGCGCACTCCTGGGCGGCGTCCGCCCATCCACGAGAAGGCGTCATAGAGCAGCATGCCTGCCCCCACATAGGCGCGCTCCCAGACGGGGTGCTCCACGGTGTAGAGGAAACGAATGGGCTTAACCAGGTGCGGAGCAATCTGCTGCAACAACAGACCACGTTCAATGAGTGCTTCTCGAACAAGATGGAAGTCCAACTGTTCTAGATAGCGAATACCACCGTGCACCAACTTGGAAGAACGACTCGAGGTTCCTGCCGCCCAGTCCTGTGCTTCCACAATGCCGACAGTTAATCCACGGGTTGCCGCATCGAGGGCACACCCGGAACCCACAATGCCGCCACCAATGACAAGAACATCCAGTTCCTGTGACTGCATGGCAGCCAAAGCTTCAGCGCGGGTGTGTGCACTAAGAATTCCCTGAACACCCGAAGCTGAAGCTGGCTGAGACATTAGAGAACCGGATCTGCCAAAGACATCGTGGTGGCACCGTGTGCCGCAGGGTTGTAAGGAGAAACCACAACCTCAACCCGCTGGAACTCTTTCAGGTCGGAGTATCCCGTGGTGGCCATGGAGCGACGCAGGGCGCCAACAATGTTGGCGCTACCGTCGGCGACGGTGGCAGGACCATAGAGAAGCTGTTCCAACGGAGCAACCTGGCCCACGTGCACCCGGTTACCACGCGGAAGCTCTTCGTGATGTGCTTCCTGGCCCCAGTGCCATCCACCACCAGGAGCCTCTGTCGCACGAGCTAGAGCAGAACCAAGCATGACAGCGTCAGCACCACAGGCAATCGCCTTGACCACGTCACCAGAGGTGCCTAAGCCACCATCTGCGATGACGTGGACGTAGCGGCCACCAGACTCATCCATGTAGTCGCGGCGTGCACCGGCAATATCTGCCAAGGCAGTGGCCATGGGTGCGTGAATACCCAACGAAGCACGTGTGGTCGTGGCGGCGCCACCACCAAAACCAACCAGGACACCGGCAGCACCGGTGCGCATTAAGTGCAGCGCTGCGGTGTAGGTGGCTGCGCCACCAACAATGACCGGAACGTCTAGTTCATAGATGAACTTCTTGAGGTTCAGTGCCTCAGTTTCTTTCGAGACGTGCTCTGCCGAGACCGTGTTACCACGAATCACAAACAGGTCAACACCAGCGTTGACAACCGTTTGGTAAAACTCCTGTGTGCGCTGCGGTGACAGTGCTGCAGCGACTGTCACACCGGCAGCGCGAATCTCAGCCAAGCGGGCAGTAATGAGCTCTGCCTTGATGGGCTCAGCATAAATTTCCTGCATACGCTTGGTAGCCGTTGCTGCAGGGAGAGAACGTATCTCAGAAAGAACAGGCAGAGGGTTCTCGTAGCGGGTCCACACACCTTCGAGGTTGAGCACCCCCACACCACCGTGTTTGCCCATGGCAATAGCGGTCTCGGGGGAGACCACCGAGTCCATCGGGGCAGCCAGGATAGGAATCTCAAACTGGTAGGCGTCAATACTCCAGGACACCGAAACGTCCTGAGGGTCACGTGTGCGCCGGGAGGGAACGACAGCAATGTCGTCAAAGGCGAACGCCCGGCGTGCGCGCTTTGAACGCCCAATTTCAATTTCAGTCACGGTAGTTCCCCAGATGTCTTTCGTTACTTACGGTAGTTCGGTGCTTCGACAACCATCTGGATGTCGTGTGGGTGGGACTCTTTCAAGCCGGCAGCAGTAATGCGGACAAACTTGCCTTTCGAGCGCAGCTCGTCAATGCTGCGCGCTCCCACATAGAACATGGACTGGCGTAAACCACCCACCAGCTGGTGTGCTACCGCGGCCAAAGGCCCGCGGTAGGCCACGCGGCCTTCAATACCTTCAGCAATGAGCTTGTCATCACTGGGGACGTCAGATTGGAAGTAGCGGTCCTTCGAGTACGAGGTGCGCTCGCCGCGAGTCTGCAGAGCTCCCAAGGAACCCATGCCGCGGTAGCTCTTGTACTGCTTGCCGTTGTCAAAGACGAGATCTCCGGGGCTCTCGTCGCATCCTGCGAAGAGAGAGCCCAGCATGACGGACTCAGCACCGGCAACCAGTGCCTTTGCAATGTCACCGGAGTACTGCAGACCACCATCAGCAATGACGGGAACACCGGCAGGACCAGCAGCCTGGTAGGCCTCCCAGATTGCAGTGACCTGAGGAACACCCACACCCGCAACAACACGAGTGGTGCAAATTGAGCCAGGGCCCACACCCACCTTGATGCCGTCAGCGCCGGCATCAACCAGTGCCTGTGCGCCCGAACGTGTTGCCACGTTGCCACCAACTACATCGATGTGTGCAAACGAAGGGTCAGCCTTGAGCTTCTTAATTATTTCCAGCACGCCCGCAGAGTCACCGTTAGCGGTGTCCACAACAAGAACGTCGACGCCTGCATCGCGCAGTGCCTCGGCGCGCTGCCAGGCGTCACCAAAGAAACCAATAGCAGCGCCGACCCGCAAGCGTCCTGCTTCATCTTTGGTGGCGTCAGGATACTTCTCGGACTTGTCAAAGTCTTTGGTGGTGATCAACCCAGTGAGCTTGCCAGCACCATCAACGATGGGCAGCTTCTCAATCTTGTGCTGAGCCAGCAACGAAATAGCGTCATCAGCTGAGACGCCTACCTGAGCAGTGACCAACGGCATGGGGGTCATGATCTCTTTGACGGTGAGCTTTTTCTTATCTGCATCAGAGACAAAGCGCATATCCCGGTTGGTAATAATGCCAACCAGCGTTCCTTCAGCATCGACCACGGGAAGACCGCTCACACGGAACTGACCGCACAGGCGGTCCACTTCAGCAACAGTGGCGTCAGCAGTTGTGGTGACCGGGTTAGTAATCATGCCGGACTCAGAGCGCTTAACCTTATCTACCTGGTCAGCTTGGTCTTCAATAGAAAGGTTGCGGTGCAGGATGCCAATACCGCCCTGGCGAGCCATGGCAATCGCCATCCGCGCCTCGGTCACGGTGTCCATGGCGCTAGAGATGAGGGGCTTCGAGAGCGTAATGCGGCGAGTAAAACGGCTTGAGGTGTTTGCTTCACTGGGAATAACATCCGTGTGGCCAGGAAGAAGCAGCACGTCGTCGTAGGTGAGTCCAACAAAACCAAATGGATCGTTCTCGACCATTGATTCCTCAATTTCTTAATCTATTTGTCTGAAATTTCGGGCAATTTTCCGCGCCGTTACAGTAAAGCCTCTGTAACCAAGCTTAACGGGTTGGAAAGTACACATATTCCCGTACTAAAGTTTTCCTTTGTTGGCAATATCGCGCTCATGTAATAAGTGCGACATAATCAACACGTATCGTGTGTCAAAGTCGACATTCGAGAAGCAAAATGGAGGGCATTGCGTGACCAACAGTTCGAATGCTCTCCCTATGGAGGTGCAGTGGTAAACACAGCTTTAGCGCGCCGTACCAGCCCTAAAAACCTACGAGTGCTCTTCGGTGTACTCCTGGGACTGTTGGTTCTTACATTCACGCTTGGGCAGGGAATTACTGCCAACGCCGCAACCAGCGAACCGTGTGTTCCTGACGCGGCGACTGCGTGCTTTAACGGAACCATCAAGGGTGCTGGTGAAGGCGTCGAAATCACCGTGTCAGGTAACGACCAAAACGTCGTAGCTGTCACGGACAAGGACGGAAAGTGGAACGCAGCGGTTACTGTCGCTGGCGTCTACACCATCACACTCGATGAGGCTACCCTTCCCGCTGGCGTCACCCTCGATGGTGAAGCAAGCCAAGAGCGTGACATCACGCTGGGATTCCAAAAGGGCGCCATCTTCAAAGTCACCGGCGGTGACAATGGTGGCGCAGACAACGGTGGTGGCTCCAACCCGGATGCTGCTGCTACCGGCTTTGACTGGGACCGTCTTGCACAGCAGGTAGTCTCTGGTCTGCGCCTGGGTCTGCTCCTCGCGTTGGCCTCAATTGGTTTGTCCCTCATCTACGGAACCACTGGTCTCTCCAGCTTCTCTCACGCTGAACAGGTCACCTTGGGTGGTTTGCTGGGTTACACCTTCGCAAACGTTCTCGGCCTGAACATCTTCCTCACCGTCCTCATCGTGGTTGTGCTCACCGGTGCCACCGGTTACATCCAAGATGCGGTGATATGGAAGCCTCTGCGTAAGAAGGGCCTGAGCCTCACCCAGATGATCATTGTGACCATCGGTCTGGCACTGGCCCTGCAGTACACCTTCCAGATGTTCTACGGGGCATCCACCGTCCGCATCTTGATGAAGAACCCCGACACCTTCACCATTGGCCCCGTCACCTTGACCTTCGAGTCACTGTGGGCCATGGGACTATCCATCGTGGTCCTCATCTTGGTAGGTCTGTTCCTGCTCAAGACGCGTACCGGTCGTGCGACCCGCGCCGTATCTGACAACCCAGCCCTTGCTGCTGCCTCAGGTATTGACGTCGACCGCATTATCCGCCTCGTGTGGGTACTGGCTACCGCGCTCGCTGGTCTTTCCGGTGTCATGCTCGGTCTGGTTCTCAACGGTATTAACTGGCAGACAGGTATGCAGCTTCTGCTCCTCATGTTCGCCGCAGTTACCTTGGGTGGTCTGGGTACCGCCTTCGGTGCCCTCGTTGGTTCCCTCATTATCGGTATGACCGTAGAGCTTGCCAACCTGGTCGTCCCTGGTGACTTCAAGTACGCAACAGCCCTTGTGCTTCTGATCATTGTCCTGCTGGTTCGTCCACAGGGTATCTTCGGTCGCAAAGAGCGGATCGGTTAAGGAGGACAGTCATGGATATGTGGATCAAAGTCTTCTATGACATGTCGGCGAACGCTATTCTGCCGACCACCGCAGCCTTTGCTATCGCAGCAATTGGTTTGAATGTGCACTTCGGTTTCACCGGACTGCTCAACATGGGTCAGGCAGGCTTCATGCTTGTTGGTGCCTACGCATTCTCCGTCACCACCATCATGGGCTGGCCTTTCTGGGCAGCCGTGCTGGCCACCCTCGCCGGTGGAACCATCTTCGCGTTGCTTCTGGGTATACCAACCCTGAAACTGCGTGGTGACTATCTGGCTATCGTGACCATTGCCGCCGCGGAAATTGTCCGTATGGTCGGTCGTGCCTCGGTACTCAACGATGTCACTGGTGGTTCTAACGGTCTAGCTGGTGAGCGTTACCGCAACGACTTCTCCGCTCTCTCACCATTCCCCGACGGACAGACCACCATCCTGTGGTTCACCTTCGACAACACTGGTGTGAACGGATGGTTCATCCGTATCGTTGCCTGGTCACTGGTCGTCATCTTCGCCATCCTGGTCTGGCTGCTCATGCGCAGCCCCTGGGGTCGTGTGATCAAGGGCATCCGTGAAGACGAAGACGCAGTTCGCAGCCTCGGCAAGAACGTCTTCGCCTTCAAGATGCAGTCCTTGATCATCGGTGGTGTCCTTGGTGCTATCGGAGGTATGTTCTACGTCCTCCCCACCTCGGTGCAGCCAGATGCTCTCGGTCGTAACATGACCTTCCTCATCTGGACCGCGATGCTCCTCGGTGGTGCTGCCACCATCTGGGGTCCCGTCTTAGGTTCCATCCTGTTCTTCGCTCTGCGTATCTTCATCCAGGGCACCGTGGACATCCTTGTCCCCGATGCCGTCTTGAACACGCAGCAGACCGAACAGTTCTCGTGGATCATGGTCGGTGTCGCACTGATGCTTCTGGTCATCTTTAGACCGCAAGGAATTTTGGGTAACAAGAAGGAGCTGAACTTCAATGTCTAGCACCACAAACAAGACCGCTGCTGAAGCTCGCGCTGAGCTCAAGAGCGTTGCCCACACTCCTGGCGCATCCAAGCCTGATGCCATCCTCACCGTCGACAATGTCGTGCGTGAGTTCGGCGGTAACCGTGCTGTGGATGTAGACCACCTCGAAGTTCAGCGCGGTGTGATCACCGCACTGATCGGACCCAACGGTGCCGGTAAGACCACCTTCTTCAACCTCATCACCGGATTCGACCAGCCCACTTCTGCAAAGAAGATGTTTGGTGGACCCTCCGCTGACAAGGCTGCGAAGTGGAGCTTCAACGGAAAGTACCTCGGAAATACCGCTGCTGCTTCGGTAGCAAAGAGCGGTATGGTCCGTACCTTCCAGCTCACCAAGGCACTGTCCCGTCTGACCGTTCTCCAGAACGTTCTCTTGGGTGCAAAGGACCAGCGTGGAGAAAACTTCCTCGCTGCCTTCATTAAGCCCCTCTGGGCAGCCCAGGAGAAAGAGAACACCGAGAAGGCTCTCGCCCTTCTCGAGCGCTTCAAGCTGCTCGAGAAGAAAGACGACCTCGCCGGTAGCCTCTCTGGTGGTCAGAAGAAACTACTCGAAATGGCCCGCGCTCTCATGAGCGACCCCGTCATGATCATGCTCGATGAGCCCATGGCTGGTGTGAACCCCGCACTGACACAGTCATTGCTGGGCCACATTCAGTCCCTGCGCGACGAGGGCATGACCGTGCTCTTCGTGGAGCACGACATGCACATGGTTCGCCACATTTCAGACTGGGTTGTCGTGATGGCAGAAGGTCGCGTCGTGGCGGAAGGTCCAGCGGACACCGTCATGAGCGACCAGGCCGTGATCGACGCCTACCTGGGAGCCCACCACGACACCGACCTCGGCGATGACTCATTGCTCGAAGACGGTGCCATGGACGCTCCAGCTGCAAAGGAGAAGAAGTAATGGCAAATGACATCAAGCCTGGTGTTGAGCCAGTACTGCGCGCCGACAACCTTGTTGCCGGCTACCTCCCCGGTGTGAACATCCTCAACGGATGTTCCATCGAGGCCTACCCTGGTGAGCTCATTGGAATTATCGGCCCCAACGGTGCCGGTAAGTCCACCCTGCTCAAGGCACTCTTCGGTCTGGTCAAGATTCGTGAGGGCAACGTAGTCCTCAACGGTGAAGACATCACCGGTTTCAAGACCAACAAGCTGGTACAGATGGGTGTGGGCTTCGTGCCACAGACCAACAACGTCTTCCCCAGCCTGACCATTGAAGAAAACCTTCAAATGGGTATCTTCTTACAACCCAAGCGTTTGAACGAACGTCTGGACGCCATCTTTGACATCTTCCCCGTGCTTAGAGACCGTCGTTCTCAGAGTGCAGGGTCGCTCTCTGGTGGTGAGCGTCAGTCCGTCGCGATGGCTCGCGCCCTGATGATGGACCCCAAGGTCCTTCTTCTGGACGAGCCATCGGCTGGTCTGTCTCCCGTTCGTCAGGACGAGACCTTCATTCGTACACGTCGAATCAACAAAGCCGGCGTCTCGGTGATCATGGTGGAGCAGAACGCTCGTCGTTGTCTCCAGATTGCTGACCGCGGTTATGTTCTAGACCAGGGACGCGATGCCTACACCGGCACCGGTCGCGAGCTAGCCGATGACCCTAAGGTCATCGAGCTGTACCTCGGAACCCTGGCAAAGGATGTTGACGAGAAGAAGTAGTCGATAAGACACAAGACTTCACCCCCGCAGAGATGCGGGGGTGAAGTGTTTAACGGCCAAGCCAGACCTACTGTCCGTGTTCTGCGATAAATTGATTCCATGGACCAAGGGAATGTCATCAAGGCGCTACGCGAATTTGTAAGCGAGCGCGATTGGTCACAATTTCACACCCCGGAGAATCTTGCTAAGAGCATCAGTATTGAGGCTTCAGAATTACTGGAGAACTTTCAGTGGAACTCTGAGGCGAATCTGGAAGAAGTTCAAGATGAGTTGGCAGATGTCCTGACCTACTGCTTACTTTTAGCGGACAAGCTGGGCTTGGATCCAAATGAAATCATTTTAGAAAAGCTGGCAAAAACTCAACAGAAATACCCTGTTGAGAAAGCGCGGGGGCGCAGCGACAAATATGACCAGCTTTAATATCGAACGTCTTCCTTTCAACAAAGACGCTGTCAGCGTCTGGGCAGATGCCGACTCTCGCCACAAGAACTGGCCGGTTGTTTACACAATTGAGGGAACCGATGAAATTTACATCGGTGAATCAACCAATGTTGCTAACCGAATGAAACAGCATCTCGATGCGGGCACACGCAGCCACCTCAAGACCATCAAAGTCATCCTTGACGACAGCTTCAACAAGTCAGTTTGCCTCGACCTTGAGTCACAACTCATTCGCTACCTGGCAGCAGATAGTAAATATAAAGTCCTCAACGGCAACCACGGAATAACTGACGCGGATTATTATGACCGCGAGAGATACCGAGAAACCTTCAATGAGCTCTTTGATGAACTCCTCAAAGAAGGTGTCTTCACCAGAAGCATCCCTGATATTGTCAACAGCGACCTTTTCAAGTTCTCTCCTTTCAAAGCGTTGAACACAGATCAGTCTGTGGCGATCGAAGGCGTGCTGGAGAAACTGTTTGAGGATCTCGAGAACAAGACTGATAGCCCCATAGTTATTCAGGGAGACCCTGGCACAGGGAAAACAATTGTTGCTGTCTATCTCATGAAGCTCTTGGTAGACATCGCAAAGAGCCAGCCAGACGAACAGCTAGACAGCGACTCAATGTTCTCTGATTTCTTTCAAGAGGGGTTCCGTGAACAACTCACAGACTTCACCTTTGGTTTGGTGATTCCACAGCAGTCGCTGCGGAAATCCATTGAGAAGGTATTTGCCAAGACTCCCGGACTCTCGAAGTCCATGGTTCTCAGCCCTTTCGATGCAGGTGCTTCGAAGGAACATTACGACCTCCTGATCGTGGATGAGTCACACCGACTCGGTCAGCGCTCGAACCAACCATCAGCAGCTCAGAATAAGAAGTTCACTGAGATCAACATCGCGCTTTTTGGCAATGACGACTTGTCCTGGACCCAGCTCGACTGGATTAGGGCTAAGAGTTCTCATCAGCTCTATCTGTTGGACTCAGCACAGAGTGTGAAACCAGCCGACCTACCAGCTGAGGTCACAACAGCACTTGTAGCCAAAGCTCGTGAATCCAAAAGTTATTTTCACCTTGCCTCACAAATGCGCGTCGCAGGTGGTTCGGATTACATCGAATTCATTGGCCGGGTGTTCGCTGGAACGCAGCAGGGCCCAGAGTCTTTCGGAAACTATGAACTTCGCCTCTTCGATGATTTAGCTGAAATGAGACAAGCAATATTCGAAAAAGACAAAGAAGTAGGTCTTTCTCGAATGATTGCCGGCTATGCCTGGCCATGGGTAAGCAAGAACAACCCAAATGCAATTGATATTCAAATTGGGGATGTTGGTCTCACCTGGAACAGAACAGCTACAGACTGGATCAACTCTCCAACCTCTCTAGAAGAGGTCGGCTCGATCCACACTGTTCAGGGTTATGACCTCAATTACGCCGGAGTCATTATTGGGCCGGACCTCAGCTATGACCTAATGGCGAAGAAGATTGTCTTCCATCGTGAGAATTATCACGACAAGAAGGGCAAAGAAAACAACCCGCGTCTCGGTATTGAGTACTCAGACGAAGATCTACTCAACTATGTGGTCAATATTTATCGTGTTCTTTTGACGCGGGGGATTAAGGGAACGTTTGTGTATGTGTGTGATCTTGATCTTCGTGATTACTTGATTCATTTTTTCAGAGGGCAAAATTCACGGGCTTAAGTACTTTGCATGAACCTTTTCATGATCATTGAAGTGTCCATCAATCATTGTCAGTGGTCGATGACAATGTTGAATAATAAAAATAAGAATTGTTTGAAGATCGGAATATTAATGCCTGAAGTTTCTGAAGCTTCAATTCAGGTTCATCGACTTGGTGAACTCTTTAGCGGCCCAGGAGGCTTGGCCTTGGGGGCGCATTATGCCGCAGACGAGGTTTCAGGCCATAAGATTCAGCATGCATGGGCAACCGACTATCACCGCGACACTTGTGACACATATGTAGCAAACATTCCGGGGGCGTCTCCCAATTCGGTTTTACATCAAGATGTGCGAACTATTGACTTTGGGGAGTTAGCACCTATTGATGGTCTTGCTTTTGGCTTCCCTTGTAATGACTTCAGCATCGTTGGAAAGCAATTAGGCACCGAAGGAAAGTTTGGGCCCCTCTACAAATTCGGGGTTAAAGCGCTGCAGAAACATCAACCTAAATGGTTTGTTGCAGAAAATGTAGGTGGCCTTAGAAACTCAAACGGTGGAGAAGCACTTAGACAAATTCTTTTGGAGCTTTCATTGGCAGGGCAAGGATACAAACTTGTTCCACATCTTTATAAGTTTGAAAAATATGGGGTTCCACAGGCTCGGCATCGAATTCTTATTGTAGGAATTCGGGCAGATCTGAACACCACGTTTCGTGTTCCCTCGACGGAGCCTTACAGCGATATCGATGTAAGCGCAGGCGGGAGAATTTCATTTCCGCCTATTCCAGCGCATGCACCTAACAACGATAAAACAGCACAGTCGAAACACGTCATTGAACGTCTCAAACATATAAAGCCAGGAGAAAATGCTTTCACCGCTAACATTCCATCTCACTTGAGGTTGAACGTACGCGGAGCCACTATTTCGCAAATTTACAAAAGGCTTGAGTTTGATAAACCAGCTTATACAGTCACTGGCTCCGGAGGTGGGGGCACCCATGTGTATCACTGGGAAGAGCCTCGTGCGCTTACGAATCGAGAACGTGCTCGACTTCAGACTTTCCCAGATGATTTTGTTTTTTTGGGTTCTAAAGAATCAGTCCGAAGGCAGATCGGTATGGCTGTCCCTGTTCAAGGTGCAAAAGTAATATTCGAGGCACTTTTTCGTTCTCTCAATGGAGAAGAATTTAAATCCGTGGAATCAAATCTTGGCCATCTTTTTTCCGCAACAAATAAGCAAGCATAAAACTTTAATCGAGAACATTGGGGGAGTTTTGGGACTGCAAAATAAAGTTCAATTAGACGCATTGGTTCAACAAATCTCGCTTTCAGTTATACAAGGCCAGTCGCTAGACGCAACAATGCATAATCTTGAAATGGCTTTTGGGGGTAAATCTCAATTACTTGTTGATGCGCGACTTGAATACGAGAAAAGATGCTTATCAAACAGATATGAACCTTTTCCACCCGTGATTGTAAGAGAAGGAATAAAGAAGCGATCTTGGTATCCAGGTACCCAACAAGGCGATAAATACTGGCCAAGAACGAGGAACCGTTTGGCAGAGTCTTCTGGTCTTGATGAAGAGGTGCTCATAGAGGTTGAGAAGCAGACCAACAAGATAATGTCCTTGTTGGATCCTCCAGGAGACATGAAGATTAACACCAGAGGGTTGGTTCTGGGTTATGTGCAAAGCGGTAAAACAACTAGTTTTGTGTCGCTCATTTCGAAAGCTGCTGATGTTGGATACAAATTTTTCATTGTCTTATCTGGAATGACGGATTCACTTAGGCAACAAACCCAAGATCGAATTGACGATCTTTTGTTGGCTGGGTCAGATCATGATTGGTATCAATTGACTGATCATGATCGAGATTTTCATGAATCTCCGAAAAATAGCGGGAATCTTCTTAGGAGCCACGAAAAAAGATTTATTTCTGTCGTAAAGAAGAATCAACCTCGATTGAAAAGATTGAAGCAATGGTTAGAGGATGCAGGTCAAACCACTCTTGCAAACACGCCAATATTAATTATCGACGACGAGGCAGATCAAGGAAGCATCAATACTGCTAAAGAGGGTGCGAGACGCTCTTCAATCAATCAGTTGATTATTGACTTACTCAAAACACCTAAGTCTGGCTATGTTGCCTACACAGCAACACCTTTTGCCAATTTATTAGTTGATCCAAATGAATCAGATGATTTATATCCTCGTGATTTTGTGATTTCATTGCCAAAGCCAGAAGGTTATTTTGGTTCAGAAAAGCTTTTTGGAACTTCCGATTATTCTGATCAGGATGAAATTGTTGATGTTATTCGCTCAATTGGTTTGGACGAGAGCATTCAGATGGTCCCGCCGAGAAAAACCAAAAATGCAATTGCGAAATACTCTCCTGAAGTCGGCCCGGCTTTGCGCCAATCATTAATTTGGTTTTTATTGGCTACAACTGCACGACGGATAAGAACAGGTGGAAAAGGTCACTCCACCATGCTCATTCACACAAGCATGCAGGCAGCATCACACGAAGCTGTTGCGGTAGTTGTCAGAAAATTCCTTGATGAATTATCCGAATCATTAAGTTCCTCATCATCAATGGTTTGGGAAGAGTTCCAAAATCTGTATTTGCGCGAAATACAACGTGTAAGCCCCTCGCAATTCGGGAACAAATCAATTGAATGGCCGGAAGTTCGTAACAATCTTTCAGCCACTTTGCGTGAAACCAAAGTTTTAGTGGATAACTATGTATCTGAAGACACCCTAATTTATGACAAAGAATTTCCAACCACAGCTATAGCCATTGGCGGAAATAGACTCTCTCGAGGATTGACGCTAGAAGGGCTTTGCTCAAGTTATTTTGTTCGTTCAGCATCTGCATACGACACCCTGTTACAAATGGGTCGATGGTTTGGCTATCGAAAAGGTTATGAAGATCTTTGCCGAATCTGGATCACTGAAGAACTCAAAAAATGGTTCAGGGACCTTTCACTAGTTGAGTCTGAAATACGTCAGGATATTCTCCGATATGAAGTTGAGGATCTTCAACCGAGCCAAGTTGGAGTCCGAATTCGTTCACATCCAGCAATGGCAATTACGGCAAGAGCAAAGATGAGAAGCGCAGTACTGGCTTCCATGACATATAGCGGGCAATCTCCACAGACGACTTTGTTTTCTGAAAACACTGAATGGCTGAGAACAAATGTTCTTGCTACAAAAGAGCTAATTCGTGATATTCAGAATTCTGGAAAACCCGAAAAATCATTTCCAAGTGGAAAAGTTGGCTTCTCAAGTGTTGAAGCCAGTACGATTTTGGATTTTATAAACAAATATGAATTCCATCCTGATAAACCAAGTTTGAATCGAGCCAAATTAGTTGAATATATTCAGGGCGAAATTAAAGCTGGTTCATTAAATCTTTGGAATGTGGTAATCAAAGAAGGGTCTGATGAAACAGTCTCTATTGATCTCGGATTGAATCAACCAGTTTCATTGTTGCAACGCACCAAAATAATCGATAGTGAAGCGGGCCAGGTAAATTTGCGAGCCGTTTCTTCTCCAGGGGATCGGCTTCTTGACTCAGATCTGACCCCTTCTGAAATATCAAAGAGGCTATCCGAGCAAACTGGAACTGAAGATAGCATTTCTCTGCGGCTTCGTCAGGAAGAGTTCGCTAACAGAGGATTGCTCTGTATTTATCCGATTGCCGGCCAAACAGCTACCAAGGTCAAACCAACCGTCAATCGTGCAAAATTGGAACTTGAAGAAAACATCATTGCAGTTTCGTTTTATTTTCCTTATGCACTTGGGAGATATACGTCAGTTGATTACATGACCGCAGATCTCAGCTCATTGTCACTTGAAGTAGAGGATGACGAATTTAGCGAAATTGAAATTGCTGACTCGAAGGATGCCACTCGATTAGAGGAGGGCGATTAACTATGTCTTCCAAGGAAAGATTTCAATTTTTAGCTTCAGTTTTAGAGGCCAACAATCAATACTTAACTTCAAACAGCGGATTAGTTGTAGGAAACCGTCATATACGATTTGCAGTCTCTCCCGACGGCTTCCCTGCCTTAGTCGTCCCAATTGTTTTGTCACGCGAGGGGAAGATCAATCTTGGTCTTCGAGCGATTCGGGCGGATGTATTCAACGGAAATTCTCCTGAACTTGAGGAAGGATCATTTTTTCGTCTCGAACTCCAAGATCACAATTTATTGCAGGAATTTTCATATCTAGTTGATGATGTACTTGACTCGCTTGGAACTAGTAACGATCTCCCGCAGATCAACCGGATTATTGACGTTGTCGAATCATGGAAGAAGCTTTTCTCAGAAGTCCTTGCTGAAAAAATCGATAACAATAAACTCACCGGCGTTTACGGCGAGTTGTTGTTCCTAGAAGCTTTAGTCACGGAATTGGGGCCAGGTGCAATTGAAATATGGCAAGGCTATAAATCCGAACGACATGATTTTGTCTCCAACGATGCATCAATTGAGGTCAAAACGAGTCTTTCCCGTGAAGGTTTTTGGGTCACAATTCATGGCTTGCACCAACTAGAAGGAGATAAATTAGGAATTTTGGGAATCAAGCTTGAGAGATCACCTCGAGGGAGATCATTTTCTGAGTTAGTTGATTCGATTTCTAAGTTAGGAGTTTCAAGTTCAGAAATAGAAAAATGTTTGCAAAAAATGGGAATTAACTCAATTGAAAGCGACAAACTAACTGCCCAGAAATATATCGTTTTTGATTCTAAGTTTTGTTTTGTGGACGATTTTTTTCCCAAAATTGTCCCTTCTTCATTGAAGAACCCAAGTACTGGTGAGCTGATACAAAATCTCAGTTACCAAGTAAACCTTGCTGCATTGAAGGGGAAGCTTGGTGAAGAGTCATTTAGAGAGGGCTGCTCACTACTTAGGGGTCAAATTGAAGCTTGATTTATTTAGTGCGCCGTATCCTCCACATGGCGCAACTGACGGTAAAGCTGCACAAAAAGCAATCGGCCAAACTGAGCTATCACTTTGGGAAGTAGTTTTCAGGGAAACATTTCAGAATTCCTGGGACGCTCGAGGGCAAGGTGCGACTCCAAGTTTTGGATTTGAGTTACAGACGATTTCTCCTCAGCATCTAGAGGTCCTTTCATCAGAAGTATTCTCCGAAATTCCCGCTGGACTAATTCCGTTGAAAGCATTCCTTGTCTCGGATAAGGAACTTCCAAGAGATCAAATGATTATTTGGGACAGCGGCACTAGGGGGCTTGGCGGCCCAATGCGTGCGGATGTAGTTGCAGGGCCAGGACAAAGAAGAGATTTTGTTGATTTTGTGTTCAATGTGGGCCGCGGAATAGATAAAGCAATAGGCGGCGGAACTTATGGGTTCGGTAAAGGAGTTATTTACGCGGCAAGCACATTAAGTACCTGCCTGGTCTATTCACAAACTTTGGTTGATGGACAAATCAACTACAGATTTATAGCTATTTCAGTTGCAGATCCTTATGAATTTGACGGCAGGTTGATGACGGGAAGGCATTGGTGGGGGATAGCCAAAACAGAAACGAATGTAGAAGCTGTCGTTGGGGACGAAGCCAGAAGGCTTGCTGAGCAACTGGGTATCGACAAGATTCCAGGCAATTCTACGGGAACCGTTATCTCCATTCTTTCGCCTAGAAAAGATTCAACTACCGAAACTTCGGACTTAATAAATGAAGTAATTAATTCCGCTCAAAAATGGGCGTGGCCTCACATGATTCAAGAGGTAAGTGAGGAGTTTGTTTCTTTTTCATTCAAACGGGATGGAGTTGTAGCTAGCCTCACTGAGATTTCGGATCACAAAGATTACAAACATTTTGTGTCTTCATTCGTTACTGCGTATAGAAATAAGGAATCCTCCACTTCATCAATTGAGTTTCCTTTACATATCAAACCTGTCAAGTTGAGAACTGAACCCTCCCACACGGGAGTGCTGGTTTATAACAGAAGTATTAGGCACCCTGCAGATGGGGTTAGCAACTTAAATGGCACTGTTGCATTAATGCGAAACCCATGCATCGTGGTTAAGTATCTCCAAGTAGCGGAGCCAGATTCAAACGAAGTTTTAAATGGAGTTTTCTTAGCTAGCAAATTAGCCGATGAGATTTTTGCAAAATCAGAGCCGGTTGCCCACAATGACTGGGCTCTCGAGCCGCAACAGGGAACATCTCCTAAGCCCGTCAGGAACACAATTCGTGACATCAAAAAAGTATTTTCCACTAGCTCAGGGAATATGAGAGCAAACACCAAAAGTGACCCGTCAAACATTGCTCGATTATCAAGAATCCTGGGAAAATCCTTAACAAATTCAGTTGGTAAGGGTTCAGAAACTGTTCCAACTTCTCGAGGCGGATCGGGGTCAAGACCCAAAAAGCTTTCGGTACAGTTACTACCTGACCACAATCTTTCGAGGGTTGGTAATCAACTCGTTACTGATTTTTCGGTCAAATTTTCTATTCCGGATTCTTACGATCTTTCTAATGATTTCGTTAGAGCTACTCCGAGAATTGCCTTGGAACCAGGCCATTTTGAGGAAGTTGCGGCGGGGGAAGAAGCTGAAACTTATGTGATTTGTTGGCTCGATGGTGAAGGGGCAATTTTGGTTGAAGGACCTGAACTTCCCCTTGGTGAAGTATTAAATTTCGAGGGAATTAAAGTTCGGCTCCTTCAGCCTAGAGATCTTGCAATTACTGTTCAGCTCAAAATCGAGGTGCGCTCATGATCCCCGTTTCTAATTCTTTTACCGTGATCCCTGCAAGTTTTGCTGAGTTGGCAAGAGTACTTGTAACCGTTGGAGATGATGAGCCAATAGCCAACCCAGAATTTCTAATGGATTGGACATATTTCGTAGATAGCAAAATACAAACGGAAATTGATCTGAAACTCAAGAAAATCTATGAAGTTTTAGAGTTAGACGATTCAGTAAAGTTGGGAATTTTTACTTCTTGGTTTAGCCCACATACGGGTATTCGTGGCGTCTCTTCAGTGATACCAATTGATGGGGATCATATAGTTCAAAATTTTGGACTTCCTGGAGAACTAGTGCGTGGGGACGCCAAGTTCTCTACACAAATAATTCTGTTAGAGGACGTTCACAAAACTCTTAGGGGAGACCTATCGCCGCATAGAGCATTTTCAATTTTATGGACAAAGGAATGGTCCATTCGACTCGAGGGTGCAGGAGCTAGAACACCTGTTCAACTTGTTGATTTTTCCGATTTTGTTTCGGGAAGGTCATTTCATGCCATGTGGAAAATAATTGTAGATGTTAAGGAACTAACGGCTCCCGCAGATGCATGTCTAAAGATCCTTCTTAATGCTCAAAATGTGTGGGTTAAAAATTATCTTGAGTCGCCAGAGAGTCAGGAATCATTATTATTCCTTCACTTCTTGCAACTTGATCTTTATCGCCAGTTAATTCGAGCTGCGATGTTTGATTGTGATGAATTTTCTGTGGCAGATGAATATCCTGCTGGTTCTATTGGGCAACAGCTTTTGGGGCCCATAGCTATTTTGGGCGGAAATATTGCTAAGTTATGCGAAGATTTTGAGTCAGATTCAGCTTCATTTGAGACAAACTTTCAATCCATTTTTGGCTCGGTGATCGTAAATGACTGAGGCTGAACACAGGAGAAGCTATCCGCGGGCTTCTTTGTTACAAGCAACTGCGCGGTTGGCCGAATTAAGTGGTATGAACATCGACGAAGCCTCAAAAGTAGCCAGTAATAATTTTGAGGGAATGCGGTTTCATCACACTCCAGAACAAATTGTTTCTGAAGAAGATTTGATGAGTCTTCGTCTAAAGACATTAGAGCTCGCTACAAAATTCGGATTTCCTACAACGCGGACAAGGCTTGACGGTCAAAGCGCAAATCAATTTGATATCGAGCTTGCTAGCTTGCTTTACAACGAAATGGAAATAATTCCTGCTGAAGCTGCAGACGATGAAGTCTGGTGGTTCATTACATTGTTCCTTCTTCCCGATGTAGCTTTGTGGAGATTCCCTCTTGCGAATGAAGTGTCAGCTGAAAGTCCAGCGACGTGGCATGTTCGTTTTATGGACCGACGAAGGGGTTTCTTTAGACAGGCCTGGTGGAGGTATTTCTTGCTTGGTAAGGAGGTTTGTGAAGTCTTCAATGAGGATGAATTCTTGAATCTTGTAGACAGAGTGGCACTGTCTGGTTATAAGCCGCTTGCAGAAGCATTAAGTTTCGAATTTATTTGCCGCCTCAAAACCTCAAATTATGTCAGCGGTGAGAGAAGAAGCGTTTTCCGTCAATCAATGATTCTGGCTCGAAGAGCACTTGGCCATGAAGCTGTGTATGCGATGGATACAGAACGAATGTCAATATTTGCATCAACTATTTTTGACAAATCTGAGAAATTGGTTCGTCAGGCGGCAATTGGTGATGAATCTATTGATGAGGCATTTCTAGAATCAGAGTTTAGTGAGGGAAGTTTAAACAAATTCTTAACCGAGCTGGGAACTATTGCACAAGTTCTTATGCCTTATATAACACGACCTAATCTCTCTGATCAATTTATATTTGAACTCCGAGAAATGCTGCCTGTATATGCAAGGTTGCACCCTGGAAATGAGCAGGTTGCAAAAATAAGCCAAGATTTAGAGCACTTACTGGCAGGAATTCAAGGCCTAAATCGCGAGGATCAATTGATTGTTTATGCCGCAACGGCATATTTCTTACTAGCAGAAGATGCAATACCTGATGCTTCAAAAGGCGGTTTTGATGATGATGAAAAGGTTCTTGATTTGGCCTTCAAATGCTTACAACGATCACGGCCATCCAGCGTAAAATAATTTTTTTATGCCGCAAGCTCAAAATCTCTAGAAGAAAACAAACCTACCTCCGAGCAAGCAGACTGAAGTATGGCGCTTGCGAACACTGCACGAGCAAAGATCTTTACCTTAACTCCTAATTTCTGGAGCGCTTCTGCTACATCGGCAAATATGTGGTCCCCTGATGCGATGACAACTTTGTCGTAACGCTTTTCAACGTTCTCTTCGTAGGCAATCTCAAGAAGTGCACGGTCTGCACCGTCGTGTCCAGGGAGCCAGACGGTGCGGGCTCCTGGCCAGCCGAATGCTGCCTCGAGTAGGTTCTGGGAGTAACTTACAGCAATAACAATGTGGGCATTCGTTGGGACATTGTTTGCTTCTAAATAAAAGGTGCGAAAGCGAGCGATATCTGCAGCTTTGACTTGGCCTGTGCCGAGTTCGTTCTCAATGTCGATGAGGTGTAGTTCGCGGTTAACGGTGTTTATGTGATGAATTTTCATGTGGATTCCCCTCCGATTGTTGTTGTGACATCAACTTACGGATACCCACTGACATTCTCGTGTCCAGTTAAGAAACTATTCCCATGTGTTTAAACCAGCAATCCATGTAGCAGGTTTGATCCTCAATCATTTTCTCGGGGAAAGTATTTTTCTAACAAAAAATTTACACTTCACCATTCTGCGTGAAGAAAACCAAGCGGCTTCAGTAACGGCATGCCGAACCAAATTTAAGTTCTGGGGAACTGCCAACAGAGGTATTTCATAAAACCACTTTTCCGGCTCAAAATCGAGGTGAGTTTGAGTTACCCAAACTCCTTTTGGAACTCCAACGGACAAGTAGTGATCTTTGGGTAGCATCACCGGATTCGCATTTACTTCGATTAGTACGTCAAAGCCTTGTGGAATTCGTCTGAGGTATTGCTTTGGATGGAAAGCAAGTTCAATAACTTCATTTTGAGGAATTTGCTCAAGGCCCCACTCATCCCCAAACGCTTCTTTGAGGAGAGTGCGCGGAACATTCAACTGTGAGGAGAGTCTAACGAATGATTTACGCCACACTTGTTCTCCAATCACCAGAATGACCTTCGGTTATCTCAATTAGAGAAGTTAGAAGCTGATTAGCAGTAGTCACAAACTCCTGTTTGAGATAGAAGCATTCCGCATTCAGAACATGGATTTTGCTCAGTTGTTTGCGTAGTTTTTGTAGCGCCTGAATCGCGAATCTTGTTTTCGGGATGATGCACAACCCAAGTCCCCTTTATTCGCGTACTTTCCGAGCGTTCAACGTCTCCAAAAATGTCCGTTACCTCGGTTTCTGATTGAAAACCGTTTGTGTATCCGTAATGAATCTCTAGGGGAGCAAAGCTGTCTTCTCTAAAGTATTTGATGTAGGTATCTAGGACAGTGCATCCCAAGGCTGGTATTTCCTTTGATAATGGTTCAAGAAATTGCTGGTTTGTGAGAGGTATCTTTTTCAGCTGGAGCGCTTCAATAAAGGGAATCAATTTCTGGTTTTCATCACCAATCATTTGATAATCCTATGGTTTCCCTCTAATGAAGCTTGTTCAAGGTCTAAGAATTTTATTAATTGGTGACCCAGTGAGGAGCAAGAATCTCTTCTGTCAGAGCTAGTGACTCTTCTCCAGACCTGAATCTCACCAACCAGTTCGTCCACTGCTGGGCATTCAGCCGGACGTACTCTTTGTTGAGGTTGCCCCAGGTGGTGGTGATCATGCTGTTTCGCTGGCCACGCTTGTGGAACTTCCTCACCTGCGTGTTGAGCTCAATGAACTCTTCTGGGGTGAATCCTGCAGCTCTGAACTCAAGTGCAAGATCAATCCAACCCTTGCTATTGGTTATACCTGTTCGCTTAGCGTGCCTGTCATGCAGACCCATGACGGTTGCACCTAAGAACATGGGCGGGAACTGCAGCGTTGCTGCAGTCCAAGCTCTGCGTTCTGCTTCACCATAGTCACCCCAGGGGTCTTCTTCAGGTGTGGTGTTCTCTGGGGTGTTGCTGGCGAGGGTGCCTTTCTGGAGCAGCCATTCATAGGCAGTGACGCCAAGGTCGTCCCAGTATCGGGCAACAGCAACCCACTGCCTATTCATGACGATGCCATCTCTTTCAAGGAGCTGAGTGTTCTGGAGCTTGCCCATGACACTCAGTTCAGTGGGCGGGTTATCCAGCAGAGCGTTACTCCACTGAATGCGCTCACGAGGGGGGATGGGGCCCCAGAGTTCTTCTCGCAACAGGCGAAGCTCTCGGCTGATGGGTTCTTTCTCGTGCCAGGTGGTGCTGGGGATCTTTTCTGGTGCAGACATAGTCGCCTCCTTGGTGTTGTGGAGGCAGCGGTGACTGCACTCCATTGACTTATATGAGCGCGGATGCGCTCATATCTGTTCTTCCCCTAGGGCACCCCACTCAATGGTTGGGGGTTGCCGGATAGCTAGCTAGGTACTTGGCGCTATCGCTCTGGAACGTTGGTGTTGAGTATGACACAGGGTTCGGACATTTGTCATTTGGGGCAGATTTTTCTTGAAAAGAAGTAGCAAATATCGAGATTTTGTACTTTTGCCCCACGTGAGCAGGAGGGGAAAACACCTAAACTTTTTGGTATGTGGCTTCGTGGACTTAAACAATTAAGCGCTGTGGGGGCAGCACTATTCTCAACTGTTTTTCTCGTGATTCTGGGCACTGGCGTTCCAGCCGTGGCGGCGCCGGCGAACCAGATGCAGCTCGAGTTTCGGACCAACATGATGTTCGAAAACATCAATATTTATCTCAGTGGTGAACTCACGAACGTTGTTATCAACTGGGGAGATTTAGATTCTGATCCAAACACCCCCAACGTTACGCAGACCGTGCCCAACCAAGGACCAGGCTCCGGAGAGGTGACACTCACTCAAGCACCTGACTTTGACGGTGTTTATGTTGTTTCCATCACAGCAACAAAGTTGGAACGTTTTGGTAAATGCCTTAGTGGTTCCGATACAAACCTGACCAAAGTATTGAGCTGGGGAGACTTCGGCATGACGAGCTTGCGCTGTGGTTTTGACCACCGCAGTGAACTCAGACAAGTTCCGGCTACTCTTCCAGCCACGGTGACTGATCTCAGTAATGCATTTTCTTATGCAAATGCTTTCAACCAAGACATCAGCGGATGGAACACCAGCAACGTCACCAACATGTCAAAGATGTTTGAGTCTGCAGTGAGCTTCAATCAATCACTTGCTAACTGGAATATTTCAAACGTTACGAATATGACCGACATCTTCAAAAAGGTGGTGTCCTATTCAATGTCGAATGAAAACTACTCCAGCACACTCGTGGGCTGGGCTGCGCAGACCGTGCAACCTAACCTCAACCTTGGTCCAGTAACAATGCAAGCTGTGACGTGTGACGCAGTGAATGCCCGAGCCACATTATTAGCAAGTCCGAACAACTGGACTATTTCAGATGTTGCGCCCACTATTTCGTGTCCGACAAATAACAATCAGAACAACAACCAAAACAACTCAAGTTCTTCAAGCGTTGCGGCAAATGAACTTGCTCAAACAGGTTCTTCGGTAAACGGATACTCCGAGTTCGCATGGCTCCTGGTTATCGTGGGCACACTCGTCCTGGTATCACCAAGGGTGCTCAAGAAATTCAATCAGTAGAGGTGCTTCAACACCCCGGCACCTGATCCCGGTCAGCAATAGCTCTCTGCAGTGCTTCACGTGCTCGGGTGAGCTCTGACTGGTTGTCAGCTATGCGTTGGCGTTCGAACGCTATCTCTTCATTCGAGTCCACGCGCCATACATAGGGAGTTCCATCGGGATTCCATTGGAATACTTCAATGGGTCTATAGGGAGCAGCTAAGAGTTCTTCTAAGTGAGCAGTGTTACTGGCTATCCAGCCTTCTACGGTGCTCACATAGCTTTGTGCTTGATCAACAGCAACTTGCTTAGTGGTACGAATGTTGCTGTAGTAGGTCTGTTCTGCCGGGGTATAGGGGCAGGGTTCAGCTGTGGTTATGAATCCCGTGCTGGGGTTAGTTCCTGCTTGGGCATCTGGTGTGCTGCTTGAGGTCCCTGGTGTTGTTTCTGAATCAGAACTGCCGTTGGCAGTGCTGGATTGTGGATCCAGCACTGTGGTCAGGTCCTGGGTCTCGCTCGTGGCTTCGTTGTTACTTGAGGTGCTGGTTGTGGTGGTGGGGCCATCGGTGTTGTTCAGAGCAATAGCTCCGCTGACCCCACCACCGGCCAGCACGATTGCTGCGATGAACAGTCCATATACCTCGGCGCGCGATGCGCGCCCTCCTGTGAACTTCTTGGTGTGTGTTTTCATGTTTCCCTCCTGGTTTGACTGTAGGAGGGGGTACGGACATTCCACCACAAGGAGATGCCGAGCACCTTATCCACATCGTGGGATTTAGGTCATTTCCTTACGCCACTGTCTTCCTACAGTGGCGCGCATGGTATTCGAATCCTTTGCGCATGTTCCTGTTACGGAGGAACTCCTTCGGCACGTGTGGGAAGGTGAGCCGAATGGCCGCCAAGGCGGCCATCGCTCTGGTTTGGGACGTGAAGGGAAAACCGAATTTCCGGAGGATTGGACTCCTGAAGTTGTTCGACTGGGTATCGAGTTGACTTTGGCTCAGCCGCAGTGGCTGAAGAGAGCAGAACACAAGATCACAATAGTTTGACAGGTTGCACAGGTAATGATTGCTGTTGAGCTCAAATCCCAAGCAAAAGAACTTTACTTATTCACTGCTTATCCCATGAATGGCGTGGGTGTGTATAGAAATCAGAGAGGTATCAGAGTGTTGGTACCCCTCGAGTTACCGAAATGGGAGGCATAGGATGTTGTTCATGGATGAAAGCACACTGTTAGCACATGCCCTGAGGGACTTCCTCCGGCCGCAGTTGAGCAATGATGACATCCTGATGATGGATCTACCACTTCACGCAGGTGAATGGGTGTGCGCAATAGATTCTGGTCTCTGTCTTGCCAGCGAACACAAGATTGCTCTTCCGCCCATTTTCGGTGAGAAGATTCTTGGCATCGAGGGCTTGAGTGAAGCTGACATTGAGATGTTCACACTGGACTTAAGCACTATTCCTCGTTGGTATGAGCTCGCTTCTTAAACTCGCTTTTTTCCTAACACCCCGGTCGGGTCAGTAGTCATGACAGTGCGGTTGGTTCGTTCTCGAAAGAAAATGAAAATTCTGAATGCCTTTCCACTTTCGGGTGAGGGTGTTTATCAAAATCGTGATGGGTTGAGGGTTTCCCGCCCCCTCGATTTATCAGTATTGGAGGCATAAAATGAGCACTATGTTCGAGGAAACCTTTATTGCTCATGCACTTCGGGATTACTTGCGCCCTATTGCAGGTGAATCAGAAGTGAAGTGGATGGATCTGAGCCTCAGCGCTGGAGAGCCGGTCGATGCAATCTGTATGGGGCTCGGCATTGCCGAACATTTTTCTGTTTCTTTGCCTCCGCTGTTTGTAGAGAAGATTGAGGCCATTGAAGGCCTTCGAGAAATTGAAAGCCAATTCATTCAAGAAAAATTAGCTAACCTGCCTACCTGGTGGGAGTTAGCTTCTTAGTTTGAGGTTGAAATGTGGGCGGAGCGGAGGCTTCGCTCACACTTCTTTAACCGCTGTGTCACATTAAGCAACCATCCTCACCACAGCCCTCCCCAACCGAGGTTTGTCTACAGCCAAGCTCGTGAGGCGCCGAGAGTGAGCATTGTCTTTCTACAGTGGCGCGCATGGTTTTGAATCCTTTGCGCATGTTCCTGTTACGGAGGAACTCCTTCGGCACGTGTGGGAGGGGGAAGCTGATCCCACCAAAGGTGGGCATCGTTTTGGGTTAGGGCGAGAAGGAAAAAACTGAGTTTACTCAGGATTGGGATCTTGCCGTGGTGGAACAAGCCATACACGCACTATTGGAACATCCGCAGAGCATCCGCGTTAGAGGAAGCGAGCTCAGTTGCCTCAGAGTAGTGAGAGAAGTAATGGTCAAAGTTATTCTCAGATCAAACGCCCAAGGCCTATTTATTCACTCCGTTTATCCAGTTTGTGGTGAAGGTGTTGTCACAAACTGCTACGGCAAAGCTGTTTCGGTGCCTCTCGATTTATCAAAATTGGAGTTTTAGAATGTTGATTATGGACAACAGCGAATTCGTTGCACGGGCGTTGCGGGATTATTTGCGACCTCTCGTAACTGAGAACGAAGTCCAGCACTTGGACACTTCAATTCAATGTGGTGAAGCTGATGCTGCAATTTTCAGTGGAATTAGCATTGCTCGCCACTTTGGTATTGCGCTTCCTCCCATTTTTCGCGAGAAAATCATTGAATTAGGAGTCCTCCCCATGGGCATGGATGAGGCAATTCTTCAAGAGTTTGATGCTCTTCCTGCTTATTGGCAGGCCGCTTCCTAATCCCGCTCTTCGTGGTTCCACTCGGCATCAGGATCAAACCCTGAACCGTATTGGGTCTCTGGGTATCCGGTCATTGGTGAGTAGCCGCGGGGTCCGTTGTAGTAGTCCCCGTTGTTCATTCCATCAATGTCGTCTGATGCCGGTGGTGTGTATCTGGTTGGGGTTTGTGTGGGGGAGCTCAAGAGCTTCCCAATGCCTCGGATAAAGGCAATAAAGCCCCACCCAATAAGTCCCAGCCCCACAAGGAGTAGTACTCCTGCAATTGTTTCCATGTGTTCCTCCCTCAATGAGTAGCACTGTAGGACCAGCCACGGACAGTGTTGTGTTTCTACGTGGATTGGCAATGTCCGTGGCTGCTGTGATGCTCACTTTTGTGACGGGGAATCGGCACGGGGGGCTCTGCTGAAACTGCCGGGGGAACCGTCACCAGTGAGGGGTGGTCGCTGATCACCCCTCACTGATTGAAGGGCCCACCCTCCACAGGTGGCAGTGAGGTGGGATGTCCACATGTTGAGATTGGAGCGACTCCTGCAGTTGATGCGCTCCTTAATCTGGCGCGCATGGTCTTTGAATCCTTTGCGCATGTTCCTGTTACGGAGGAACTCCTTCGACACGTGTGGGAAGGTGAGGACGACATCAATAAAGGCGGGCACCGTTTTGGTCTTGGGCGAGTAAGGAAAACTGAATTCCCCGAGGAATGGACTCAAGAAGATGTGCAGAGAGCATTGGCTGAAACACTGAAGTCACCGCAAGTAATTTCAGGGAGGAAGGCTCCCTATTTTTGTGATCGTGAAGTAAATGGAGTTGTAGTTCGTGTTGTATTGAAAGAGGGTATTTCTGGTCTGCAGATGCACGCTGCATACCCTCTATGTGGTCAGGGTGTCTATCGGAATGACCCTGGTGGCAAGGTTGCATTGCCACTCGATTTATATATCTGGGAGGAATAACATGATGCTTATGAACGAGTCTGAGTTTGTCGCACATGCATTGACTGATTACCTCAGTTCTTTTGTCGACCGCTCTTTAGTTTCAGCGATACATCAATCTTTGGTTGCAGGTGAATCCGAGAGTGCAATTGGTTTTGCTCTGGGTATTGCAGCATCTGAGGGAATTCCTATCCCCTCACTTATGAGAGAAAAGATTCTTTCCATTCCGAACTTATCGACTGTAGATCATGAGTGGTTCAATGAAAGTTTGCAACTTATTCCTGTAGTTGAACTGGCAGCTTAGTTGCCTCTTTGTGAGGAACTTTGCCTGCACCATAATTGCTCGACATCATCAAGGAATGGTTAGCTGTTCAGCGCAACAATCAGGGTGCAGATAGCGCTAACCAACAGAACTGGAACCCAAAGGTTTCGCTCCTTCTTGCTTCTGCTCATGCTGTTGACAATGAGACCTAAGACGGCAAAGCCAAACCAGAACCAGTTCACGATGGCGTTCTGTCCGGGGCTCAGTGCAGGGGTGAGAATTCCTGCTTGGGCGAGGTAGTGACCACACTGGGCAAGCATCACGATTGCTGAGACAGCTGCGGCGATGCGCAGCTGCCCAGGCAGCTTGCCGGGGTTCTGTCCACCGAGGGTGTATTCGCCCCAGGGAGCACCTGAGAGAACTGCGATTTGAAATCCTGCGACGCCCAGTGAAATCAGTGCCTGTATGAGTGCTGCTGTGGTGACGAGTGTGGTCATGGTGCAAGTTTATGAAAGATGTTTTCCACATGAATATTTCTGAGGCAGAATCCACAACTGGTCAAATCAATCGGTTTCGAGAGTGTTGATCACCGCAAGCTGTCAGTATGACTTTTCTGGATTATTCGCATGTCGAGCTCACTGCGGTATTCATTGCTCATGTTTTGTTTGGTGAAGACGGTGATTTAGGAAAAGGTGGTCATTTATCTGGGCAAAAAAGAGAAAACAAGACTGAATTTCCGCCTAGTTGGGACGAAGAGCGCATCACAATTGCCTTGAAGAGCGTTCTCAAACAACCACACTTTGTCTTGTTTCTTCTTCCACGCATTATTTTGCAGAAAGAGGTTGATGGCGTTTTCATCGAATTAGTTCTCAGAGCCACAAATTCAGGGCTTGTTCCGCATTCAGCTTTCCCGATGCATGGCGAAGGTGTAGTTCAAAACATCTTGGGCCAGCAGTTCCATCTTCCCCAGTCCAATTCAAGGAAAGGAAAGTAAAATGACACTCATGACCGACCCGATGACCACTTCACGCGGCATACTCAAACTCATCAGTGAGTCAGTGAGTGAAGCCGATTTGGCCAGAGCTTATTCAACCTTGGAGCTGGGTTATCCTCGGGATGCCATTTTCTATGCCCTAGTCGCTGCTCGTGACAGTGGAGCCAGTATTTCCAGCGGAGTCAGAGAGCTCATCCTCACAGGAATTTCTTGGCCAGAAGATGAGTTGAAAGATATCAATTCAACCCTCAACGACATCCTTTTCCTAGCTTCGTAACGTTGCACATTCAGGTGCTTACTGCCGCCTGCCTTGCTTGAAATAGAGTTTCCAACAAACAAGATTTTAGGCAGTATTGCTGACATTTTTAGCTCGATTAGGCTGGAGTAATGTCCTACAACGTTGTTGAGAAATCCTTGAGTGAACTGCGCCATGATTTGGCTGCTGGAGTGGTCACAAGTGTGGAGCTGGTAGCTCGCTATCTTGATCGCATTGCGTTCTATGACCGACACGGAATTACTCTCAACGCCGTCCCTGTCTTGAGCCCCAGCATGTTTGCTGAAGCGCGCGCTGCTGACGAGCGCCGCGCTCGTGGTGACGTGCTCAGCCCACTCGATGGCATTCCTTATACCGCTAAGAACAGCTACAAAGTTAAAGGCATGACGGTTGCTTCCGGGTCTCCGGCATTTGCCGACCTTATTGCCACCGATGATGCCTTCACTATTGCGCAGCTGCGCAAGGCAGGTGCCATTTTGATTGGCCTGACCAACATGCCCCCAATGGCGAACGGGGGCATGCAGCGCGGTCTCTATGGCCGCGCGGAAAGCCCCTATAACGCTAACTTCCTCACTGCTGCTTTTGGATCTGGCTCGTCTAATGGTTCGGGAACAGCAACCGGAGCAAGCTTTGCTGCTTTTGGGTTGGGTGAAGAGACGTGGTCTTCTGGTCGTGCTCCGGCATCAAACAATGGGCTGTGTGCATACACACCCTCTCGGGGTGTGATTTCTACCCGTGGTAACTGGCCATTAGTTCCCACCATGGATGTGGTTGTTCCTCACACCCGAACCATGGATGACATGTTGGAGCTGTTAGATCTCATCGTGGATGACGACTGGGAAGTCCGAGGAGATTTCTGGCGCATGCAGCCCTGGGTTCCAACCCCCAAGAGCTCACAGCTACGACCTGACTCGTATGTGGGGTTAGAGAACCCAGAAGCGCTGCGCGGAAAGCGCATCGCGATTCCGCGGATGTATATCAACAAGGATCCCGAGACCATTGAGCTTGCGGAGATTGACCGCATTCACACCCGTGACTCGGTCGTTCAGCTGTGGAATAAAGCCAAGGCGGACTTAGAAGCTTTAGGTGCAGAGGTCATCGAAACTGATTTCCCTGTGGTGACCAACTATGAAAGTAGAGGACCCGGGGCCACCAACCTCGTTTCACGAGGTTTGGTTCCAGAGACGTTTGCCGAGCATGAGCTGTGGGAACTGTCCATGTGGGGATGGCATGACTTCCTTGCCGCCAATAATGACCCTCACCTCAATGCACTTGAGCAGGTTGACGGAGACAAGATTTTCCCCGTACCCACCGGGTCGGTGCCTGGTCGTTATGACGACCACCTGCACCGTTTTGCTCCTGAGGATGTTCCCCTCGAGGAATATGTGGTGCGTGCCAAGCGCGATGGCATTCCTGAGCTTGTCGATATTCCCGACATGGCCGAGGGTATTCCTGGTTTAGAAAAGGCACGCAAGTTAGACCTTGAAGACTGGATGGACGAGCTGGGCCTGGATGCTGTGGTGTTCCCCGCTTCTGCTGACGTGGGCCCCGCTGACGCTGATGTTAATCCTGCTTCAGCAGATCTGGCCTGGCGTAATGGAACCTGGGTTGCCAATGGCAACCTGGTTCCTCGCCACCTCGGTATTCCCACGGTGACTGCGCCATTAGGCGTCATGGCTGATATCGGCATGCCGGTGGGATTGACCTTCGCTGGCCGCGGTTATGACGACAGTAATCTCTTAGCTTTTGCGTGGGCATTTGATCACCAGCGCAACCGCCGCATTGCAGCACCGCGAACCCCTGAACTTGGGGATGTTTCTTGGAACGCAACCGGTCACGCAGGTGAGGGAACTCCAACACTGGCGGTCACCGCCACCGCCGGTGAGGTGACCGGGGGTGTGGTTCCCCTTCGCGTGGTGATCAACACCACGGCTGCCGAGGTTGCCATCACCATTAATGGTGTTGCTCACTCAGGTGTTCTCACCGACGAGGGATATGTGGTGGAAACGACTGTTCCTGAGATAGAGCACACTCGTATTCACAGCGAATGGCGCGGCGGTTATGGCTCGGTGATTGTGGTGCTGGCACGCACCGGCCACGATGTTGTCGGAGACTACGTCGTGGTCGGAGGCGTGGCCTAAGCCAGAGAATCCCGCCAGGCGGTGTGCAAGCTGGCGAACTTCCCCTCACCCTCAATGAGGTCATGAGGTGTGCCATCTTCGATGATTTCCCCGTGTTCCATCACGAGAACGCGGTCAGCAATGGCCACCGTCGACAGGCGGTGGGCAATGATGATGGCGGTGCGGTCAGAAAGCAAGGTTTGTAAGCCGCGCTGCACCAAGCGTTCGCTGGGGATATCCAAAGAGGCTGTCGCCTCATCCAGGATCAAGACGGTGGGGTCGGCAATAAAGGCACGGGCAAAGGAAAGTAGCTGGCGCTGTCCTGCTGAGAGGCGACCGCCGCGCTTGTTCACATCGGTGTCGTAGCCTTCGGGCAGACGCATGATGAAATCATGCGCGCCGACGGCGGTCGTGGCGGCAATGATCTCGTCCCTGGTGGCACCGGGCTTACCCAAGGCAATGTTCTCGGCCACGGTTCCCGAGAACAGATACGACTCTTGGGTCACCATAGTGACGGCATTGCGCAGGTCTGCATTGCTCAGACGGCGTAGGTCAATACCATCTAGGCTGACGGTTCCTGAGGTGGGGTCATAGAAGCGGGCGACCAGCTTGGCCAAGGTGGATTTACCGGCACCGGTTGTGCCGACCAACGCAATGGTTTGGCCAGCAGGAATGTGCAGATCCAAATCAGGCAGCACCACGGTGTGCTCGTTGTAACCAAAGCGCACGTGGTTAAAATCCAACGCACCTTGGGGGTGGGGAAGAGCAATAGGGTCTTCGGGTTCGGTCACTGTGGCACGCTCTTCGAGCATGCCCGAGACTTTCTCTAGTGCTGAGGAGGCATTCTGGAAGGAGTTGTAGAACATGGCCAACTCTTCCATGGGTTCAAAGAACCTGCGGGTGTACAAAACCGCCGCCAGCAGCACGCCCACATCCATGACACCGTTGACCACACGGAATGAACCCAGTATCAACACAGCAGAGAGGGTGAAGACACCAATAACTTTGAGGCCTGGGTCATAGGTTCCAAACAGGCGAATGACTTTCCTGTTTGCTTCGCGGTAGTCATCCACGGCAACGGCATAGCTTTGTTCGTTGCGTTCCTCGCGGCGGAACGCTTTAACCGCACGAATACCGGTCATGGTCTCCACGAATTGAACAATCAATCGTGCAGAAAAAGTGCGAGCTTCACGGAACTGCTTCTTGGAGGTTTCTGAGAACCACTTGGTGAGATAGAAGCAGGGAATCAAGGCAACCAGCAGCGGCACAGCACTCGAAGGATCGAGGGCAATGAGGGCGCCTGCCGTAAAAGTCATCAGCAGCACACCTCTAAAGAGGTTGCTGATTCCACCGTCAAGAAGTTCGCGCAGAACTTCAATGTCGCTGGTCTGGCGGGCAATCACTCGGCCTGAGGTGTAGTTCTCGTGGAAGCTCATGCTCAAGTTTTGGGTGTGCTGGAAAACACGCTCGCGCAGATCAATGAGCACGGTCTGGCTGATCACCGCGGAAGAGCGCATATAGACCGCCATCATGGTGGAACCAGTGATGGCGGTGATGACATAGGCGGCCACGATGAGTTGTGCTGGGAGCCAGTTGTTGTTCTCCAGTACTTGGGTAAGTCCTTGGTCGATACCAAGGGCAAGCAGGGCAGGACCTGCAACTTGGGCTGCCGTGCTGATGACAACAACAAGGAGCGTCCAATACACACGCACGCGCACAGGATGCAGCAACGATCCCAGCAGCGCTAAAGAGCGCTGACGTAGACGCTTGCCTTCTGCTTTTGTGAAGTCGGAGCGTTCTTCTCCGCGAACACCGGTAATGGTCATTGCTTCTCCTCATCCAGTGAAGCAATCACATTGCGGTATTCAGGGCAGCGAGCCAGCAACTCAGAGTGGGTGCCCACATCCAAGATTTTTCCCTCGTGCAGCAAAGCAACACGATCGGCCAGCATCACTGTTGAGGGGCGGTGCGCCACGATCAATGCTGTCGTGGTGTTGAGCACATGGCGCAGCGCTTTCTCAACAGCTGCCTCAGTGGTGACGTCCAGTGCAGAGAGGGGGTCATCGAGAACAAGAATGCTGGGCTGCACAGCGATAGCTCGTGCTAACGCCAAGCGTTGGCGTTGACCACCAGAGAGGCTGAGGCCTTCCTCGCCTATTTTGCTTTCAACTCCGTTGGGCAAATGGCGAGCGAAGTCTGCCTGAGCAATATCAAGCGACTGATTGAGCAGGGCTTCTGCCTGCTGTTGTTGTTCTGGGGTTCTTGCATCACTGAGTTCTTCACGGCCTAAGAGAACGTTCTCTCGGACAGAGATGGAGAACAAGGTGGCGTCCTCGAAGGCCATGGCAATGCGGGTGCGCAAGCTTTCGATGGAGACATCGCGAATGTCGACGCCGTCAATGAGGATGCGTCCGGAGGTGACATCAAAGAGGCGGGTAGTCAGTGCAGTGAGGCTGGTTTTTCCCGATCCTGTTGCCCCCACTAATGCCATGGTTTCCCCGGGCTCAATGCTCAAGTTGATGCCATTGAGGAGGTCGGGGTGTTCGGGAGAGGAATCTTCATAGTGGAAGTGAACATCTTCAAAGACCAGTGCACCGGGCCCCGCAGGGGCCTGTGGTGCACCGGGCTTGTCCAGGATCTCTATTGGAGCATCCATGACTTCGTGGAAACGGTTCAGGGAGCTTGCTGCCTCAATCGAGATGGACAGCATGGGAGCAATCGATTGCATAGGTCCTTTGAGCAGGGCAGCGGTGGCAAAGAAGGCCACCAGTGTTCCCACTGAGACCACACCGCGTTCTGCCTGCACAATTCCCAGCAGCAAGGTCAGCGCAAAACCGAGGTCTGGAATCAGCAGCATCCAAAACCACATACGCCCGTTGGCTCGGCCTTTAGCAAGCTCGGTGCCACGCAGAGTGTTGGCCTGATCGAGGAAGTCATCAAGGGCTTCGCCCGCGCGACCAAAAGATTTGAGAACACGAATACCGTGAACAGATTCTTCAATGGTGGTGGCGAGGTCACCCTGCTGGTCTTGGGAGTCTCTTGCCAAGACAGCAAACTGCCGCTGGAAGCGAATGCTGAAAATAATCAGCGGAAGCGAACAGGCCAGGAAGATTCCACCGAGCAATGCACTGAAGGTAAAGAGCATGGTGAAACCAGCAATCAACATGATGCTGCTGGTAATGAGCTGCACAAAAGCGAAAGAGATCCAGCGGCGGACCGTACTGATATCTCCCATCGCACGAGAAAGAAGCTGGCCACTTTGCCACTTGTCATGAAAGGCCACCGGCAGTTTCTGCAGGTGAATATAGATGGCATTGCGCATCTTGCCTTCAAGATGAACACCAGGGCCGAGCGTTAGCCAGCGGCGCAGATAGATAAAAATCACCTCGGCTATGCCGAGAGTGAAAATCACGGCAACGCCGGGAATGATTTGGGCAATATCTCCCGAAGAGAGAGGGTTATCAACCAACCAGCGCAGAGCAAGCGGAATAGTCAGCGCCGTTGCAGCAGCCGCGAGTGCAATAAAGACGCCCAGAAACAACCGCGGGAAAGCACCTTGCACATAAGGAATTACGCGCCACAAACTCTTCACAGTTGATAACTGCTCGGTTTGTGTGGTCACGAGGAATTCTTTCTCAGAAAAAGCATGGCAGGCTCACCAGAACATGAGCCAAGTGTGGTTGAGGAGAGAAAAGTAAGCTCCCGAACCCACAAACTGTAACGTCTGTGCACCCTGTAATTATTCCGGATAAGGCTCAGCAGAAATGCCGGTGCCCGCCCCAACTTACTCTTCGGGCGAGACGAGCGTAAAGTTTTCATTTCCTTCATGGGGAAGAAGGTGACAGAGTCGAAGTATGACCATGGATGCTTCAGAGAGAACCCCGTACGCTCACGCCCTGGGAGAGTTTGCTCGCAGGGAGACTCTGCGACTGAATACCCCCGGCCACAACGCGTCAGAGTTGGCTTCAGAAGCTCTAGCCGCATTCTTTGGCCCCGAGGCTCTCCTGCTTGATGCCCAACCGTTGCTCAGTGGCTTGGACAAGGGAGACAACAATCCTTTTGACCGGGCTGTACTGGCAGCAGCACGCGCGTGGGGTGCACGTCGGAGTTGGTTCCTGACCAACGGTGCCTCCCAAGGAAACCGGATGGCTGCCTTGGCTATTGCTCAATATGGTGAGCCAGATGCTCCCGTGATTACCCAGCGCAGTGCTCACTCGAGCTTTATTGACGGCATTATTCTCGGCGGAATCTCACCGCGCTTTGTTCAGCCCACTATTGATACCCAACACGGCATTAACCACGGCATAACTCCAGAAGTTTTTGCTCAGGTGGTTGCCGAGAATCCCGATGCCAAAGCTTCCTATGTGATTAGTCCCTCCTATTTCGGAGCTGTGGCAGATATTGCTGCGTTGGCAGATATTGCTCACACAGCTGGAATACCCCTCATTGTTGATGGCGCCTGGGGAGCACACTTCGGTTTCCACCCTGATGTGCCAGAGAACCCACTTGCACTGGGTGCTGATGTGTTGGTCTCTAGTACCCACAAACTTGGTGGATCACTGACCCAATCGGCCATGATCCATGTGGGCAAGGGCCCTTTTGCGGATCAACTCGAGCCATTACTCGAGAGTGCTTTTTCTCTCAACCAGTCCACGAGTGAAAGTGCGCTCCTGCTGGCTTCACTGGATATTGCTCGAGACCAGTTGGAATTTGGTCACGACCGCATCGCGCTCGCGATCGCCTCGGCCGATCGCTTACGCGATGCCGTGCGCGCATCTGAGTTATTGTCTGTGGTCAGTGACGGGTTTGATCAGTTCCCTGACATTGTTTCCCACGACCCCCTGCACGTCTCCATTGATGTTCACCGCTTAGGACGCAGTGGCCCTGATCTGCGCGAAGCACTCATGGATGAATTCGGCATTTATTGTGAGATTGCCTCCCACAGCTGCATCGTGGCTTTGGTCGGGCCAGGCATGGAATTTGATGCGGACTTCTTTGTCTCTTCACTGGTTTCTCTCGCTGCTCCGGAAGGAACTTCTTCCTCACTGGCTACCGAAGTTCTTCCCTTGCCTGCGCCAGGAGAGATGAAGATTCTCCCTCGCACAGCCTTCTTTGCCGCACGTGAACTCGTTTCTGCCGAAGAAGCCATCGGTCGCATCAGTGCAGATTCCCTGGCGGCCTACCCGCCAGGAATACCGAACGTACTCCCTGGCGAAGTGATTACTACTGACGTGGTGGAGTTCTTGCAGGCTATTGCTTCTGGTCCTGGAGGGTATGTGCGTGGAGCACATGACTCAGCAGTGAGTTCATTCTCGGTGGTTCGAGAACACTAGGTTGTCCGACAGGTAGGACACACTTTCGCACTGAATGTCTAAAAAGGCTTAACCCCTCGACGTAGCCTTCATATATGGATCACAACCTTCGTTTGGGCGCTGCGCGCAAAGACATTCTGCACTCCACCTTGGAAACCGTTACCCAGGTGTGGGAAGGATTCGACAAAGCTCGAGAAGAAGAACCTGAGCTCACCCAGAAGACCGTCCAGCTGCTCTCTGAGCACCTGCCCGAACAGGGCATGACTAAAGTCGACGCCCTCGACGAGGCCGTCGATGTGCTCGACCAATCCCTTGCACAGTCACGCCCCCGCTTTCTGGCCTACATCGGCTCCAGCGGTTTAGAAATCGGCGCTATCGCCGACTTCTTGGCCGCCTCCTATGACATCAACCTTGCTGTAGATGCCCGAGCTGCATCCATGCTGGAAGTACAAACCAGCAAATGGCTGGGGGAATTCATTGGCTTTCCCAATTCCCGAGGATTGTTCACATCCGGTGGAACCGTGAGCAACATCACGGCGCTTGCCGCAGCTCGCCACCGTGCTGTTCCCGAGTCCCGGGAGTTTGGTAACACCATTCCGATGGCGGTCTATGTTTCTAGCGAAGCCCACTACTCCAACAAGCGAGCAGTGGAATTGCTGGGACTGGGAACACGAGCTGTTCGATCGATTGCCATTGATGAGCAGCACCGCTTGATTCCTGCTGCGTTGGAAGAACAGATCAAGGCAGATATCGCTGCCGGCGTGAAACCAATGGCCATTATTGCCAGTGCAGGAACAACACTTACTGGTGCTGTCGACCCTCTACGAGAAATTGCCCGCATTGCCCAGACCTATAACGTCTGGATGCATGTCGACGGTGCGTATGGTGCTCCTGCAGCAGGAACAGATGTTGCTCGTGAACTCTTTGACGGCATCGAGTTAGCTGACTCGGTCACTATCGATGCGCACAAGTGGCTCTTTGTGCCCAAAGCGTGCTCGATTGTGTTGGTCAAAGACTATGCAGCCCTTGCAGCCACCTTCGGTCACAATGAGGCCTATATGCCGCACGAAGGAGAAGAGCCCAACCCCGTAGATGTGACCCTGGAATATTCACGCCCTCTGCGCGCACTAAAACTGTGGCTGGGTTTCAAAGCCCACGGAGCTGGAGCTTTCCGCGCAGCCATTGAGCACAACATTGCTTTGGCAGAACTCACCTACTCGCGAGCGAGCGTGAATCCGTCCTTCCGAGTTCTGCCTCACCGTCCCCAGCTCTCGATTGTTCCGTTGCAACACATTCCTCACGGCATGACAGACCCTCAGCAGATCAGCGAACACAACGCGAAGTTGTGTACGGCCATCGAAAACGATGGCCGAGTATTCCTCTCACCTGCGGTGATCAATGGTGAAGTGTGGCTTCGTCCCTGTTTCACCAACTTCCGCACCGAAGCCAGTGATGTTGACGTGCTCTTCGAGGTCATTGAGGAACTGAGCCACTCTCTTCACCACTAACTTCAGTGGAAGAATAATGGCTATGACCCACGCCATTGTGATCTCTGAATTCGGAGACTCCTCTGTTCTGAACTTCACCGAGGTTCCTACCCCCACACCAGCACCTGGGCAGGTGCTGGTGAAGATGCGTGCCACGGGTGTGAACTTCATTGAGATCTATCAGCGCAAGGGTCTTTACTCTGTTCCTCTTCCCATTGTCCTCGGTGCTGAAGGAATGGGTGTCGTGGAAGCTCTCGGGGAGGGTGTAACCACCCTCGAAGTGGGTCAGCGTGTGGCCTTCACCGATGGAATCTCCACCTATGCCGAGTATGCACTCGTTGATGCCCAGAAAGCATTGCTCATTCCTGAAGGCATGGACGACCACACGGCAGCTGCGCTGCCGTTGCAAGGTCTGACCGCGCACTATTTGTCTTCTTCCACGTTTGCTTTGGGTCCTGAACACACCGCACTGATTCATGCCGGAGCTGGTGGCGTGGGATTGCTCTTGATTCAGTTGGCCAAGATGCGTGGGGCACGGGTCTTCACCACCGTCTCCGATGAATTCAAAGCTGAGCTTGCCCGAGAAGCCGGTGCCGATGAGGTGTTGTCCTATGACGGTTTTGACGTTCGCGTCCGGGAGCTGACCAACGGCCGTGGCGTGGACGTCGTCTACGACGGCGTTGGTCAAGCCACCTTTGACCGTTCGCTGATGTCTTTGGCTATTCGCGGAATGATGGTGCTCTTTGGTGCCGCCTCTGGACCGGTGCCCGAATTTGATCTGCAACGACTCAATTCCGGTGGCTCCCTCTTTATTACTAGGCCCACACTGTGGAATTACTTATTAACTGCTGAAGAACGCAATTGGCGCTGGGGTGAGCTGACGCAGGCCGTTATTTCCGGCAAACTCCACGTACGTATTGGCGGAACCTACCCGCTCGCTGAGGCTGCACAGGCTCACGATGACTTGGCTGGCCGCAAAACCACCGGCAAACTGTTATTGCTTCCCTGAGAAAGATAAGGCACACATGAACAAGGGCGAATATCAGATTATTCACCGGCAGTCATCGGACTATGACTCTAAGCTTCTGAGCTCGGACGGTGTTGAATCGGTCACTTTAGGTGAGCACACTTTTACTCAAGTGTCTCCTGAAGCCCTCGAGAACTTGGCGTATACCGCCTACCGCGAGATCAACTACTTCCTGCGCCCCGCCCACCTGGCACAGCTGCGCAAAATCTTGGATGACCCTGAAGCTTCCGGTAACGATAAGTATGTTGCGCTGGATCTTCTCAAGAACGCCAATGTTGCCTCCGGCGGTGTTCTGCCCATGTGCCAGGACACCGGAACTGCACTGGTCATGGCTAAGCGTGGCCACCGCATCTTGACCGATGGTCGCGATGCTGAATACATCACTAACGGTATTGCCAAGGCGTATCACGACCTCAACCTGCGTTACTCCCAGATGTCTCCAGTGACCCTGTGGGATGAGGTCAACACCGGAACGAACCTTCCAGCCGAGATCGACATTTCTCTCACCAAAGGTGACAGCTATGAATTCTTGTTCATGGCTAAAGGTGGCGGTAGCGCCAACAAGACCTTCCTTTACCAGGAGACCAAGGCAGTACTCGAAGAGCAGCGTCTGCTGAAATTCCTTCGAGAGAAGATTGCCAGCCTGGGAACGGCTGCCTGCCCTCCCTACCACCTGGCCATTGTGATCGGTGGAACTTCCGCAGACTTCGCCGTGAAGACAGCCAAGCTCGCCTCCACCCACTACCTGGACTCCCTTCCCACCGAAGGTGGCAAGGAAGGCCAAGCCTTCCGTGACGAAGCTTTCGAGCAGAAGGTATTCGAGATGACCCAAACCATCGGGTTTGGTGCACAGTTTGGTGGCAAGTATTTCTGTCACGACGTCCGTGTTGTTCGTCTGCCTCGTCACGGTGCCTCGTTGCCTATTGCCATTGCAGTGTCCTGCTCCGCAGACCGCCAGCTACTGGCCACCATCAATAAAGATGGTGTCTTTATTGAAGAGCTCGAACACGACCCTGCCCGCTTCATTCCGGAGACCGGACTCGAGGCAATCGAGGAAGCATCACCTGGTGTTCCTATCAACTTGAACCAACCCATGCCCGAGATCCTTAAAGAGCTCTCTGCCTGCTCTATTGGTACTCGAGTGATGCTCACCGGAACCATGATTGTTGCCCGCGACATTGCACACGCACGCATGCGGGAGCGTCTCGAGCGTGGTGAAGGCTTGCCTGACTACGCGATGAACCACCCCATCTACTACGCAGGCCCCGCAAAGACTCCCGAAGGTTTGCCCACTGGCTCTTTTGGTCCCACCACGGCAGGCCGCATGGACAGCTATGTTGAAGAGTTCCAGAAGGCTGGCGGCTCGATGATCATGCTGGCCAAGGGTAACCGCTCCTCTGTCGTAACCAAAGCCTGTGGCACCTACGGTGGTTTCTATCTGGGTTCGGTCGGTGGTCCTGCTGCCCGCTTGGCTCAAGACAGTATTCGCTCCATGGAAATCATCGACTATCCCGAACTCGGTATGGAAGCGGTCTACAAGATCGAAGTAGAGAACTTCCCTGCCTTCGTTGTTGTGGATGACAAGGGGCATGACTTCTTCACCATGGACACCAGTAAGCCGCTGTTGTTAGGTCCCACCCGAACAAAGTAGCCACGGCCTTCTTCTTCAGTGCCAGACTGGAAAGATGAACACGTTTCTTACCTTTTTGCGTAAGAACCCCCTGTTCAGTGGCACGGGGGTTGTTGCCCTCGTTGGTGCCGCATTCGCACTCTCAGGTGCGAACGAGATAACTCAATGGCTGTTGAGTATTTTTGCGCTCATTGTGGCGGCCAAAGAATCTGTTGGCATGGTTCGCTCAATTCTCAAAGGGCACTGGGGTGTAGATGTTCTGGCGGTCACCGCCATCATTGCCACCGTGCTGGTGGGGGAATACTGGGCCAGCATCATCATTGTGTTGATGTTTACCGGTGGTGAAGCCCTCGAGGACTATGCCGAACGTCGAGCAAAGCAAGAGCTCACGGCACTACTGGATAAGTCACCTCAGATCGCCCACCGTGAGGTGTATTCCAGTGCGGGGGCCGAGCGCGGAGCGCTCTTTGCCACCGAAGATTGCCCCGTGGGCGATTTGAACGTGGGCGATGTTGTCGTGGTTAAGCCTGGGGAACTCATTCCTGTCGATGGCACACTGCTTTCTCCTGAGGCCACACTTGATGAATCTTCACTCACCGGGGAAAGCATTCCGGTGGAGCGCGTCACCGGTGAGGCGTTGATTAGTGGTGCAGTCAATGGTGCTGCTGCTATTCGCATGGAGGTGACCGCCCGCGCTGAAGATAGCCAATATCAGCGCATTGTGCAGTTGGTCACCGAAGCTTCCGAGAGCAAAGCACCCTTTATTCGCATGGCGGATCGCTATGCCATCCCCTTCACTATCGCCGCGTATGCCTTGGCCATTACAGCCTGGGTGCTGAGCGGTAACCCCACCCGTTTTGCAGAAGTGTTAGTAGTGGCAACACCCTGCCCACTCATCATTGCGGCACCCGTTGCTTTTATTGCCGGTATGAGCCGAGCAGCTCGTCACGGCATCATCGTGAAAAACGGTGGCACCCTAGAAAAGCTTGCCCGCATCAAAACGGTGGCTTTTGATAAAACCGGAACTCTCACTCATGGCCAGCCTGTGCTCAGTACAGTGATCACCGCTGCAGGTGTAGACGAGAACGAGCTGATACGCCTAGCCGCCATTGCAGAGCAATACTCGGCACACACCCTCGCCCACTCGATTGTCGAGGGTGCACGCGCTCGCAGCATCCCCATTGCTCCGTGTGACAACGTGAAAGAAACCACTGCTTCAGGACTGACCGCTACCATTGATGGCAAAACAGTCATGGTGGGCAAATACAGTTTCATTGCTGAGCATGACCCACAAGCTGTTCGGGCAGAGATTTCCGCCGGTGAACTCGCTGTGTATGTCGCGATCGATGGAAAGTTCGCCGGAGCATTACTGCTCCGTGACGAACTGCGCAGCGATGCGCCAGATACCCTGCAGTGGCTTTCTGCCCTCGGCATTAAGCACACCCTGATGCTCACCGGCGATGGCAAGGTCACCGCTCAGCATGTGGCTGATTCACTCGGTGTGACCAACGTGCAAGCAGAATGCCTCCCGCTGGATAAAGTCCGTGCGGTTGAAGCGGTGACCAACCGTCCGGTCATGATGGTCGGCGATGGTGTCAACGATGCCCCCGTGCTCGCCGCAGCAGATGTTGGTGTGGCAATGGGGGCACGAGGTTCGACGGCCGCCAGCGAATCCGCAGATGTGGTGATCATGAAAGATGACCTACACCGCGTGGCCAGATCGATTGAAATAGGTCAGCAAACCATTCGCATTGCCACCCAAAGCATTTGGATTGGAATCTCACTGAGCTTGGTCCTCATGGTCTTAGCAACCTTTGGCTTTATTCCTGCTGTGGTGGGTGCTGGATTCCAAGAAATTATTGACGTGGTGACAATTCTTAACGCGCTACGAGCTCTTGGAACCTCGCGTTTGCTTGCACGGCTGAATCTAAGCCAACCGTCACGACAGCCACAGAAAAGTCTTGTGTGATCTGGTTGAGTGTCTCGCTTCCGCCAGAAATAATGGCCGTTGCTAACACGTCAGCAGTAATGATGTCGTGGGCAATCACGGTGGCTTGAACAAACTCTGTGGTTGTTTCTGGGCGCATCCAGATGTGTTCTCCCCGCTCGGCGGAACCGGAGGTCGCCATCGCGGGAAACTCTTCTGTCAGGCGAACAGCGGCGAGTAATGTGTTGCGGTCTGAGGGCTCGACGATGCCGGTAATCCAGCCAGGAATATCTTCGGCCTGATTACCGGACGTGGTGAGATCACCGCCAACATTCACACTGAAGTTGGCAAAGCCAGCTTCAGTGAGTATCCCTGCAGCTTGATCAATAGCAACCGCCTTGATGGTGCCTGACAGGTCAATGACGCCATCGGGGCGATGCGGGGTGAACGCACCTCCGGTGCGATCACGCCACTGCAGAGCCCGGGCGTATTCATCACGCATGAGTTCACTGGAATGAGCCAGAGCGAGCTCGCCGGAGGCGATGCGGGAGGCTTCGGAGTCTGCCCGATACAAACTGAATGTCTCGTTGAGCTGGGCAAAGCTGTGTTCCACCTCGTTGAGAACCGAGATGGCATCAACAGCTCCTAGGTCAGCATCAGCGAGTCTGATGCTGACCATGGTTCCCATGGTCTCAAACGAGTGAACGGCCATGATGCTTAGCCAGTGAAGCCAGCAGCATCTAGTGCAGACTGCAGCGACTGGAGGTAGGCCTGAGTTGTGTAGGTACCACCAGAGATGTTGGCCACGTGTGCTGACTGTGCAGTCAACACTTCCGAGCGAACCATCGGAGCAACCTGCTGGCTAATTTGAATGGACTTGCGGTCAGCATCCGTGAGCTTCACGGCAATGACGTCGGTGATCTTTCCGCCGGAGATGACTGCCTGAACCTGAACAGTTCCAAACCGAGTGTTCACCACAGAACCGTCATAAGTGCCATCGGCAGGGCCGGAGGCAACAGGCGCGGTGGCAGCAGCAGGTGCTGCCGCACTGCTGTCTGTTGTGTTCGAGGAGTTGGAGGTGGTTGCTGAGGTGCCGGTGGAGACAGAGTTGCTGGTTCCGGAGGCAGAAGCCTGGCTTTCAGGAAGAGCGGAAACAAGAGTTCCCACTCCTGCCTGCCAGCCGACAGCGATGATTGCTGCCGAACCCATTCCGGCGAAAAAAGCACTACGTGCGCGCATTAGAAATCAAACCTTTCTGCATGGATTTGGTGGTCTTGAAGACCAAGACGCTTTGCGTCACGGACCACGAGGTCCGTCCAGGGGGTGGGGCCACAAATGTATAAATCGGAGTTTTTGATCTGGGGGGCCAGAGTAAGCAAGCTTTCACCCTTGCTGTACGCCTCGGCGGAAAGCCAGGTGTTCACACCCTTGGGGCGGTGACCAACCAGAACGCGCAGCGATGCGGATTTCTCAACGCACAGGTCGTAGGTTTCCTGCCAGAGGTAGACATCCTGTGCGTCGCTGCCGCGAAGAATCACGGTTGCCTCCAGGGGATCCAGGTCTGAGCTTTCCAAGATGGCACGGATGGGGGTAATTCCAATACCGGCACCAACAAAGACGGCCTTCTTGGTGGTCCTCGACGCATCAGTGAAGATTCCATAAGGGCCTTCGAAGCTCACGCGAGTACCTGGCTTGAGTGAAAGCAAACGGGCACTTCCCTTACCCAGGTCACGAACGGTGATGCGCAGCGAGCGACCATCGGGGTGGGCTGAGAGAGAGTAGGGGTGTGCGTCCCACCACATGTTGGGAGCCCAGAAGCGCCAGGTGAAGAACTGTCCACCTTGCGCACGCAGAGCATTAATGTCGCGACCGGTCATGGTGACCGAGACAACACCGGGCGCTTCAATATCGACTGAGCTCACGCGCAGGTCGTGACGTAGCGAGCTTGCCACAGGAATGATTACACGGAAGATGGTGATGGAAGCCAGAGCACCAACGTAGAGAGCCATCCAGTACCAGCGAGCCCACGTTCCTTCCGCGAACATCATTCCCTGAGTGAACTGGTGAGGCAGGGCGAGCAGGATTGCTCCATAGCTAAGCAGGTGCACGATGTACCAGAACTCGTAGGAGAGTTTGCGGCGAACAATCACCAGGGAGGTAACAACGACAGCAATCAAGAGTCCAGTCGCGATGAACGCGATCGACATATCTTGCTGGTTGACAATCATGTCGATTGCTTCAGCAATGGGGTTCAAGCCCTGAGCAATGCCGTAACCAATCATGAGCAAGAACATGTGAGCCAAGATCAGGTAGAGCACAGGCTTGCCCAGTTTGCGGTGCACAGCTAATGCCTTGTCGTGACCGAATGTGCGGTCAATCACAGGAATACGTGCAGCCAAGATGAGCATGATGAGCATGAGGTCAGATCCGACCAGGCCGGTGACAATACCGATACCGGTGGTGACATCCTTGAGGCTGAGGAAGTAAGTTGCTCCGCCGTCTGCGAGGAACAGTGCAAGAACGATGGCAACAGAGAAGTAGACAATGGTCTCGAGCAGATCGCCGCGACGCAGACGAGCGATGTAGCGCTTCTTGATCTGAATTTCTCGTTGCGTAGCCACGTTTTTTCTCCGCGCTGCAGCTGAAGTCGGCTTGGGGGCTGTCAATGTCATGGGTTTAATCTGTCAGTCCAGACTGAACAGACCCTATGGGCAACCTATGAATTACTTATGAAGATTATTCTACAAAATGTAGAAGTAGTTTAGGCAAACTGCCACGACCGCTTCGACAGTCCATACCAAAAGCCCTCAATAGTGCTGGTGTTATCTAAACCACTGTCTAATGCAGCACCCAGTGCAACATACAGCGGAGCCCAGTGTTCAATGCGAGGGTGTGCTTCGTGGGCGGCAGGAGCGTCTTCCCAGAAGTTCAATAAGGCATCAATGTCTTTGTTTTCCAACGCTTCGGCAGCCCAGTGATCAAACTCGGCAGAAGCCTGGGGTGGAGCAACATCAGGACCGGCACCGGGGTTGAACCAGCGCAGGTTGTGGGTTGTGAATCCCGAACCAATAATCATTGTTCCGGCATCGCGTAGTGGGGCGAGCTTACGTCCCATCTCGAACAGTTCAACTGGGTTCAAACTGGGTAAAGATAACTGCAACACAGGAACATCTGCGTCCGGATACATCTGGGTGAGCGGAACATAGGCACCATGGTCAAGTCCTCGGCCCTGGTCCTGCTGGACCTGGGGGCCGAGCACACCGAGAACCTCGGTGGCGAGCTCACCAGCTGCAGGAGTGTCATATTGCATCTCGTAGTACTTACTCGGGAAGCCATAAAAGTCATAGACCAGGGGAGTGTGTTCCTTGGTGGAGCTGATGGTGGGGGGAGCTTCTTCCCAGTGCGCGGAGACCATCAAGATCTGTTTGGGCTTATCCAGTTCTTTACCCCACGAGGCAAGTTCACCAGACCAACGCTGGTCATCGACCAGCATGGGTGCACCATGGCTCATAAACAAGACCGGTTGGGTGGTGGTGTTCTCGCTCATGGTGTTCCTTCGAGGTGCTGTGGTGAAGACAAGGCTACGGGAGGAGGAAAAATTCCCGAAGGGGTGTGGGGCGGTGGAGACGACACCACCCCACACCAGATTGCGACTAGGCCTGAAGCACAGCCTGGAAGTCGAGAGTAATCTTGACCTTTTCGCCGACGAGAACACCACCGGTTTCCAGCGCTGCGTTCCAGGTCAGGCCAAAGTCTTCACGGTTGATTTCGGTTTCCGCAGAGGCGGCAACCTTGTAGTTGCCGTAAGGGTCGGTAGCAAAGCCACCGAGCTCAAAGTCAAAGTCAACGCTCTTGGTGATGCCTTTAATGGTGAGGTCACCGGTGACAATGAATTCACCGTCTTCAGCATCCTTAACCTTTACGCCGGTGGAGACGAATGAGATGGTGGGGTAGGTGTCTGCCTCGAAGAAGTCATTAGTGCGCAGGTGACCGTCACGGTTTTCTTCGTTGGTGTTGATGGAGGCAACTTGTGCAACCGCAGACACCGTGGTGTCGAGGGGGTTTTCACCGGTAACGAATGTGGCGTCGAAGTCTTCGAAGGTTCCCTTGACCTTGCTGATCATGAGGTGGCGAACAGAGAAGCCGACCGAGGAGTGGGTCTTGTCGATGGTCCAGGTTCCAGCTTTGTAGCCAGGGATGGTTTCAGCAGTAATTGTCATGAATGTTTCTTTCGTGTTGGGTGTGCATGAGAGTTCTCTCAATCAAGACAAACCCGACAGCGGCGGAACTATTCCCGCGAATGGAAAAGCGTGGATGAACGTTGGATGAACGAGTTCGTTACTTACCGGAAGATAATCGTGCGCTGACCATCACGCAGAACGCGATCTTCGGCAAACCACTTCACTGCTTGGGTGAGTGTGCGACTTTCTTCATCTTGCCCAATGGCGACGAGTTCTTCAGGCGTGCGGGAGTGGTCGACTCGCACAACGTTTTGCTCGATGATGGGGCCTTCATCCAAGTCAGTAGTGACAAAGTGTGCGGTTGCTCCAATGAGTTTCACGCCTCGGGCGTGAGCCTGCTTGTAGGGGTTTGCTCCCTTAAACCCGGGGAGGAAGCTGTGGTGGATGTTGATGATTTTGCCTTCGAGCTTCTCACACAGCTCGGGGGAGAGAACTTGCATGTAACGGGCTAAAACAACCAATTCGATGTCACGTTCTTCCACGACCTCAAGCAGGCGCTTCTCAAAAGCTGCCTTTTGTTCTGGGTTGGTTACAGGCATGGATTCAAACGGGATGCCATAGAAGCCGGCAAGATCTGCCAGGTCTGTGTGATTGCTCAAAACGAGAGGAATATCGACAGGTAGTTGACCTGCACGCTGGCGGAAGAGCAGGTCATTAAGGCAGTGCGCTGCCTTGGTGGCAAGCACGAGGGTGCGCAGAGGGCGACCGACTACATCTAAGCGCCAGTCCATGTCATAGGCGCTGGTGACCGGCTGCAGTGCCAGTTCACATTCTTCGCGGCTGGCAGTGGTCTCCACCTGCAAACGCATGAAGAATGTTCCGGTGTCATCGCTGGAAAATTGCTGGCTCTCAGTGATATTTCCATTGGCTGCAACAATGGCACCGGATACTGCGTGAACAATGCCGGGTTTATCGGCACAAACAAAGGTGAGTACCCAGTGCGTAGCGTCAGACATACAACAAGATTATTGCCTTCAAGCTTGGTAGACTGACACGGTCGCAACTGGCGTTGAGATGGGTATCCATCAGGGAGCGATTAACGGATCGGATGTGGCCGAACGCCTGGGCCATCACGAAAAAAACCTGTTACCGGGTTTGCCCCGGTCTACACCTAGGAGCCAACTGTGTCTTCAGATAACACCTTCAACGCCCCGCTCTCCGAGGTTGACCCCGAGATTGCTGCAGTACTGCAGGATGAGCTCGGCCGTCAGCGCGACTTCCTTGAGATGATCGCTTCCGAGAACTTTGTTCCTCGTGCAGTGCTCGAATCTCAGGGTTCTGTCTTGACCAACAAGTACGCCGAAGGCTACCCCGGCAAGCGCTACTACGGTGGTTGCGAATTTGTTGACGTCGCTGAAAGCCTCGCCATTGAGCGTGCAAAGAAGCTCTTTGGTGCTGCGTACGCCAACGTTCAGCCTCACTCTGGCGCTACCGCTAACGCTGCTGTATTGCACGCGATTGCTCAGCCAGGTGACACCATCCTGGGTCTGGAACTTGCACACGGTGGTCACCTCACCCACGGCATGAAGCTCAACTTCTCCGGCAAGGTCTACAACCCTGTTGCTTACGGTGTTGACCCAGAAACGTTCCTGGTCGACATGGATGTCGTGCGCAAGCTCGCTCACGAACACAAGCCTGCCGTGATCATTGCAGGATGGTCTGCCTACCCACGCCAGCTCGACTTTGCTGAATTCCGTGCCATCGCCGACGAGGTCGGCGCCAAGCTCTGGGTGGACATGGCTCACTTCGCTGGTTTGGTTGCTGCTGGTCTGCACCCCAACCCCGTTCCATACGCTGACGTGGTCTCGACCACTGTGCACAAGACCTTGGCAGGTCCTCGCTCCGGTTTGATCCTCAGCCGTGACGAAGAATTGGCTAAGAAGCTCAACTCTGCCGTGTTCCCTGGTCAGCAGGGTGGTCCACTCATGCACGTCATTGCAGCGAAGGCAACCGCTTTCAAGTTGGCAATGGAACCTGCATTCAAGGACCGCACTGAGCGCACACTGCGTGGTGCACAGATTATTGCCGACCGCCTTACACAGCCAGACATGAAGGAAGCCGGCGTGGACGTCCTCACCGGTGGAACTGAAGTTCACCTGGTTCTCGTTGACCTGCGTAACTCTCCACTAGATGGCCAGCAGGCAGAAGATGTACTGCACGCTGCCGGAATTACCGTGAACCGTAACGCTGTTCCTTTCGACCCACGTCCACCTATGGTGACTTCTGGTCTGCGTATTGGAACTCCTGCCTTGGCTACTCGTGGCTTCGGCGATGCTGAATTCACCGAGGTCGCAGACATCATTGCTGAGGCGCTCAAGCCCGGTGCAGATGTCTCTGCGCTCAAGGCTCGCGTGAAGGTTCTCACCGAGAAGTTCCCACTGTACCCAGGCCTCGAGCAGTGGTAGCAGTCACTCTCGACGGAAAAGCTACCGCTTCTGCCGTCAAGGGTGAACTCGCACAACGCATTGCAGCACTGAAAGCTCAGGGCATTACTCCTGGTTTAGGAACGCTGTTGGTTGGCGATGACCCTGGATCGCATTCGTATGTCTCGGGTAAACACCGCGACTGTGCTGAGGTCGGCATCAATTCGATTCGAATTGATCTGCCGGCAACAGCTACTCAGGCCGATGTTGAAGCTGCCATTAAGCAGCTCAACGACGACCCTGCCGTCACCGGTTATATCGTGCAGCTGCCATTGCCCAAGGGCCTCGATGAGCACGCTGCATTGGAACTGATTGACCCCGCCAAAGATGCTGATGGCCTGCACCCTATGAACTTAGGGCGCTTGGTGATGGGTATTGAAGGAGAGTTGGCTTCGCCACTTCCGTGCACTCCTGCTGGGATTGTGGAACTGCTCACTCGCTATGACGTTCCCCTGTCGGGCAAGCACGTCACGGTTGTTGGCCGCGGGTTGACCGTGGGACGTCCCCTAGGGTTGCTGCTCACTCGTAAAGGTATTGATGCCACAGTAACCCTCACCCACTCGCGCACCGTCAACATCGAGGACGACATTCGTCGTGCTGATGTTGTCGTTGCTGCGGTAGGTGTTCCTCACTTCATCAAACCGGAGTGGGTGAAGCCTGGTGCTGCTGTGTTGGATGTCGGCATTACTCGTGTGGAGAACGAAGAGACCGGCAAAGCACAGCTCACCGGTGATGTTGATCCTGCGGTTGCTGAGGTTGCTGGGCACTTCTCTCCCAACCCGGGAGGTGTTGGTCCGATGACCAGGGCAATGCTTTTGGCGAATGTGGTGAAGGCTGCGGAACAGGCGCTTTCTTAAATTCTCAAAAGAATAAAGAATGGGATTTTCCGGCTAAGTGCATAAGTCGGAAAATGAAGCCTAGTTTTTCCGACTTAGTAGGTAACCCGGAAAAACTTCCATCGACGAATGGTATTTACGCTGTTGCTTCAGCTTTGTAAATCTCTAGACGCTTGCGGTAGTTTGCCGCGTTCTGGCGCACAGCCTCTTGCTCTTCTGGAGTGAGTTCGCGGCGCACCTTCGCTGGAACACCAGCAACCAGAGACCCCGGAGGAACAATGGTTCCCTCCAGCACGAGTGCCCCAGCAGCAACCAAAGAACCCTTGCCGATCACAGCGCCGTTCATCACGGTGGCATGCATGCCAATAAGGCAATCATCTTCTACTGTGCAGCCGTGAATAACAGCGTTGTGTCCCACAGACACGTTCTTTCCCAGGGTGAGCGGATAGCCAGTGTCAACGTGACCACTCACATTGTCCTGGATGTTGGAGCCTTCACCAATCACAATTGGTTCATAGTCCCCGCGCAGCACCGCGTTAAACCAAATACCCACGTTGGCGTGCAGGGTGACATCGCCGGCCAGGCGTCCGCCTGGTGCGATGTAGCACGAGTCATCTACAACCGGAGTGCCATAGGTGGGGACAGAAATAATCTGAGCGTCAGAAGAAGTCATGCCCCTAAGCCTAGAAGGTTAACGCCGAGGTGGTGGAGGAAGTTTGGGGCCGATGTCAGGATTGGTTTTCGCATAGTGGCGTGCAGCATTCCACGCTTGCCATTTACGCAGTGCACGCCACCAGGAAGCTGACTTATGCTTCCACGCTTTCGTGAGCTCTTTGCCCCACAGCTGCAATATTGCCTCGTCATTGAACCCTTGCACGGTTGCAATTGCCGCCTCACGCATGGCCGTCACCTTTTCAGCAGGGAGCTGCTGCAAAGTGGCAATGGCTTGTGCCATGGCTGTGACATCCCCATCGGGAATAAGGAACCCATTCACTTCATGGGTAATGAGATCGCTGGGACCGTAACGAATATCAAACGCGATGGGAATGCACCCAGCTGCCATTCCTTCGAGTAACACCAGAGGAGTCCCCTCTGTTTCTGAAGTAATGAGCAGGAAGGAAGCAGTCTTGGTCTCTTCCAGGGCTGCGGTGCTGTAGCCGTGCAAGGTGGTGTACTCGGCTGCGCTGTGCTCCGCCAGCGCAGCTTCGACCTCGGGACGCGTCTCACCCTCGCCATAGATGTCAAGACTCAAACCTGAACCCACCATGAGCTGCGCTCGAGCAGTTGCCTCAATGGCAAGATGCACGCGCTTACGAGGAATAAACGCCGCCACAACGAGTCCCCGGTTCACGGGGCGCTCTACCGTAATCGAAGCCGGATCAGGCAGTGGGACCGAGTTCGGAATCACCACGAGGTTGGGGCTCGCCCCCATGACAGCCGAAATGTCCTTGCGCTGACGTTTCGTGAGTGCTGCGACAAGGTCAAAGCCGGGTAACTCACGGATACTCTTGTGGCGTGCATCCGAGAGAATGGGGCGACCATCCGCGGTTTCGCCTTCAATATGTGCACCCTGAATGACGTGCACTGTCAGTGCATTGCGACGGCGATAGCCCACAAACATTCCCACCGCGGTCTTGCTATCGATCAAGAAGGTTGTCTGTTGTGAACCAAATCTGCGATCAAGCACCCAGTGATAGAAATCGTTCGGAAACTTCCACAGCTTGAAGGGTTCACCAGCATGGTCACAAAGGATGATGCGGCGTCCGCCTCGGATTCCGCGCTCGCGGAAGTCCCGGCGGTCGCTGAGCATCAGCGTTCCATCTGAACGGTAGTGATCGGTTTGCAAGATGGTGAGTTCGTCTGCGGCATAGCGGATGCGACTATATAGAACACCGTCGCGGTAAAGCTCCTCAAATTCATCACCGTCACCCAGGGGAGTGAAAGCCTCATAGAGTTTGGGAGAGGGTCCTGAAGGTCGTGTAGGAATGTGTTCTGTGCGTAACCAGTCCCAGATGTTCTCAATCGAGACGTCTCCGTCGAGGCGACCGAGCTGCCGCATCTGCTCTTCAATTTGGTCATAGTGAGGATAGCTATCGAAGGTGAGCACAGTCACATGACCGGCACCTGATTTACTCAGTATGCTCGCGCGATGAAGCAACGTGACGGTGAGTCCACCTGATTCGGGCCGAACACCCCATGTCACACTGACATATTTCGAGGCGGGGAGGGAAAAACTCACCTGCCTATGTTAGTTCGTTCACAAGCCGAATGTGACGGCTCGCGACTAACCAGCAAGCGTGGAGGAAACTCACAAGTTACTCTTAACCAGGATTTTCCCCCGCACACCCAATATGAAAAGAGAGTGTTCTCCCGATGGCTAAGTCATCTTTTCTCGCCTCGCTCAAGAAGGCATTCCGTTCCGGCGCAAAGCAGGCCGGTGCAACCGCAGCAGAAGTTGTTGTCAAGGTTGAAGACGTTGCAGCAGATGTGACCGCAGCATCCAAGGATGCCGCAGCCACCATCAAGAAAGACGCAGCAAAGACCACCGCAGCAGTCAAGAAGACAGTTGCAGCTAAGAAGCCAGCTGCGAAGCCCGCAGCGAAGAAAGCTCCAGCTAAGCCTGCCGCAAAGCCTGCCGCAAAGCCTGCTGCGAAGCCTGCCGCAAAGCCTGCTGCAAAGAAGCCTGTAGCAAAAACCGCGGCAGCAAAACCTGCTACCAAGGTTGCAGCAAAACCTGCCGCGAAGAAGCCTGTTGCTAAAACTGCTGCGGCAAAACCTGCCACCAAGGTTGCCGCGAAGCCCGCTGCAAAGAAGGCTCCAGCGAAGCCCACCGCGAAGCCTGCAGCAAAGGCACCAGCTAAGCCCGCTGCGAAGCCTGCAGCCAAAACCGCTGCTGCGAAGCCTGCAGCAAAGAAAGCACCTGCCAAGCCAGTAGCTAAGCCTGCTGCCAAGAAGGCACCCGCAAGCAAGCCTGCTGCGAAGCCCGCAGCCAAGAAGGCACCTGCTAAGCCAGCTGCAAAGCCTGCAGCTAAGCCAGCAGTCAAGAAGTAACTTCGGTTCTTAACTCAGTCAATGGCACCCTTCGGGGTGCCATTGATGGTTAATGGGAATACTCCAAGAACAATTCGACTTATCAGTAGTGAATCACACAAAGGAGAACACGATGCCCGCAGTTACCGCTGATACCTTTACGCTTCCTCACCTGGCTCCTGCCGTTGGTCGAGCACGAGCCATTAAGTCGGTAACTCGAGGGCCGCAAGCATTTGAGGGTGACGGTTTCCCCGTGACCCGTGCTTTTGCCGGAGTCTCTTATCAAGACATCGATCCCTTCATTCACATGGACCAGATGGGTGAAGTGGAATACGCACCCTATGAACCACGTGGCACCTCATGGCACCCCCACCGTGGTTTTGAGACTTTCACGTACATGATCGATGGAACCTTCCAGCACCAAGACAATCACGGCGGTGGTGGCATAATTGAAAACGGTGCGACCCAGTACATGACTGCTGGATCTGGTGTGCTGCACATCGAGACTCCACCAGATGAGCTGGTGATGTCCGGTGGTTTCTTCCACGGAATTCAGCTCTGGATTAACCTGCCGGCGGAAAAGAAGATGACGGCGCCCAACTACCAAAACCTTGCCGGTGGTGACGTGGAGTTGCTCTCCAGCCAAGATGGTGGCGCACTCATTCGCGTTATCGCAGGTGAGATTGATGGCCATGTGGGTCCTGGAAAGTCTCAGACTCCTATGACGATTGCTCACGTCACGCTAGCTCCCGGAGCATCTGTATCTATTCCGTGGAACCCGGAATTCAATGCCCTTGCCTACACTCTTGCCGGTCAAGGATTCGTGGGCGAAGGTGAGTTTGGTGGCAGCGCTGCACCAATTAGCGCAGGAAGCCTTGCCGTGATGGTTGATGGTGATCGTGTTGTTCTCACAGCAGATAAGAATCAGGATGCTCGTAACGGAGCACTGGACGTTCTCTTACTCGGTGGTTTGCCCATCAAGGAGACAGTGGTTGCCTATGGGCCGTTTGTGATGAACACCAAGGAAGAAGTTATTCAAGCACTTGAAGACTTCAACTATGGGCGCTTTGGTCAAATACCTGAGGATGCGCTGCAGCCCTTCCACCACAGGCACTCAATCGAATGATTCAGCGCGTATATTTAGGGAGGTAGTTAACTCAAAGGCAGGTGTTCGTTAGTGGTGTTCTTGCGTGCAAGAAGAGCAGCAATAGTTGGTGCAACGGTATTGGCCTTGGGTTCTGTTTCAATGTTTGAAGCGCCAGCGATGGCTATTTCTTCCACGATCAGCGCCCCAGTGAACACCTCAAATTGCCCTAGTTCTCCTCCCGCTTTGGTCAACGGTGGATTTGAGGACTTTTCTAACCCAGCAACAGAACCTAATTTGGCCAGTGGCAGCCATAATGGATCTGCTTATTACGGATTTTGGCACGGGTACGCCAACGGACCGGACCAGATTTTATTTCTTAAACCATCTGCAACCCCAGGCGCTGGTCAAACCGCAAACTATGTAACCGGTTGGCGATCAACCTCGCCGCTTATTGAAATTCAACGACAGGTCTCCAGCTACAGTTCACGCCACGATAATGCCGGAAACATGACCGCTGTCAACCCACCCCTTTCCGGCGTTGCAACAGCTTCGACGACAGGTACTACCGCATATTACGATCTGTATAGCGCTCAAGCTGCACAGGGTACTTATTGGGCAGAACTCAATGCAATCGATAACTCTGCACTGTTTCAAGACATCGAGGTTCCTTCGTCAGCTCGTTTGTTCTGGAGTTTGAAGCACCGAGGACGAACAGATACTAATGAACAGATGAAAGTGTTGATTGGACCAGTTGCCAACAATACGGCGTCAACTACACAGCAAACCACGGTGTACAAATACGCTCCAACAAATGTTGATAAATACTCTGGTTACCCGACATACGGTTCATCATTCACGACTGAATCCACGCTCACTAGCAAGCTCTCAGACGGGTGGAATCGCTTTGAAGGAACGTACCCAGCAGATACGTCACAAGGTGCTCCTGCGACACGAACGATGAGACTTCAATTCGAGGCAGTTGCTGGGGGTTTTGGATGGACCTCATTCGGAAATTTGCTCGATGATATCCAGTTCACTGCCTTTATGGCTTGTCCCGTTACCCAAACCCTTACCGTTGGCCAAACCGCGCAGATAGATGTGACAGGCTTGCAGCCGAATAGTTCTTCGGAATCTGTTTCATATGGAATTAGACAAGCCCTATCTGCTTTAGGCAACACAACAGCACCATCTTCTCAGTTTGCAACTACAGGTGACGTCGTCTCTTTTACTCCAACAGCAGCTGGCACCTATACGGCTGACTATCAAGTAGAGATGGTTTTTGGTGGGCAAACGTATTCAGCTGCATCACAAATCACCTATGTTGTTTCGGCTAACCCTAATGCCCCCACTGCGAGTAACCCACCAACGCTTCCAGCAACAAGCGCTCCTTTTGTCCCGCTCGGCATTCTTGGGGCAGTACTTGTAGCACTGGGCTTCTTTGTGCGCACATGGAGTCATAAACGAGGCTAGCTGATGCAAAAATCCCTCACCGTTGAGGTGAGGGATTCAGCTGTAGGCCCCGTGGGGATCGAACCCACGACCCTCGGATTAAAAGTCCGATGCTCTAACCAACTGAGCTAGAGGCCCGCCGTGCTTGAAAAGCACGTATCTAGTCTAGAACAGACCAGAAGTGTCTAATTACTCCAGCCCAGCTGGTTGAACAGTTCATAGCTGGTGGGGTCATCTGGCAGGTACCAGTTGAAGCCTTCGAGAGCGAAGACGGCAACCAGGTTGGCCACGATGGTGAACAGGAAAATTCCAATCACTACCCACGCCACCACGCGACCGAAGGTCGAGCTGGGGCGAACAGGCAGGAATTCAGTTCCGAAGGTGAGCAAGACACCAGCGAATACCAACACCACAACGAAGCTAATCAGTGCCCAGGTGTACAGGTGCAGGCCCAGGACGGCTCCGCCGTAACCGGGGTCACCGGGCATGATGTGCAGCAAGATCTGACGAATAGACATCGTGGCACCCAGAAGTGCGCCCAAGATGGCAAAGCCCAAACCAGTCATGAAACCAGAGGGTGAGAGCGTTCCTCGCAGCGAGTTCACCACGACATAGAGTGCGCCCAGTGAGGAGAGCATCATGCCCATGCGCTGGGTGATGCACAGCGGGCAGGGGAATTCGCCCAAGCCGAACTGGAAGTAGAACATTGCACCGGAGAGAACTCCGATGTAGGCAAGCATGAAGCCGATTTGTGCCCAGAAGCCCAACTTTCCTAACAGGATGTGGTGAGGCTTGGTGGGTGGGGGAACAACAACGCGGGTATCCCCAACCACAACTGTGGTGTTGCCGGTTTCGTTTTGCAGGGCTGAAACGTGGATCTCACTCATTAGAAGCTCAAATCAAGGGTGCTGGTGACGTGGTGAGAGAAGAGAAATGCTGTAGCAATAAAAGCCACCGCAAAGCCGAGAACAACGACCCAACGTTTTTTGACGAAAATGATGAGAAGTGCTGATGCCAGGATGAGGGCGAAGACGATTGTGTCCATATATTCACCCTAGTCTCCGGCAGAATGAATACATGTCTGCGCCGTATCGAAAACCAGCATTGTTTGCTGGCCATGAGTTCAGCGCATTTCAGGGCGGAGATGATCCAGCTGAAGTTTCGGCCATTGCTCATGACACCGCGCGGGCATTGTTATCACGTGTACAGGAGGGTGCCTCAGCAGAGGTGGTGCAGCGGGTAGTTTCTTTCGCCGATGAGAACGGCATCGATACTCTGGCGGAACTGTGGTCCCGCTCCAGCGCACACTCCTTACCTGGTGCACTTTGGCGGATGTATCTGATCCGTGATCTTATTCGTGCCCAAGCACCCCAGATGAGCGTGCTCTTTAGCGAAGGTCTTGACCAGCTCAGCACAGCTGATGTTGTTGTTGCCGGTGCTCCCACGCCAGCAGGTCCAGATGAAATGGTGACACTTGCGGATACGATTTTGCACGGTGCATTCACCGGTGATTTCAGCGGTGCACTCGATCGTGCAGCGGCATTTTGTCGCATCGTGTCCGCTGGGTGTACTGCAACAGCAAACGTGTCTGATCTGACTCATCCAGAGCGTGCTGCAACACTCACTCAACAAGCTGCACGATTGACGCAAACTGCCCATGAATTGGCTGTGTGTGCCCGGTTATGGCGTGACCACGCTTTGGACTAATTGCTATTGTTGTTGTGCCGGACCGTAGTAACCCCGGGCTCCAATATTTCGCCGCTGCGAGCGGCCTTCCGCCGAGAGGCGTTCACTGCGGTCCGGTTTTTTATACCTGCTACTTAGAGCAAGGACGAGTGTGTCTCCACGGCAATAATGCCTGAGGAGGGGTGCGATGCACTCAGGTGAACGATGCTAAATGCTGCGGTATCGAGCAGGCCTGCCTCATCAAGTGCCGAGGTGCGAGGCGTGCCGGTTGCCAAGGCAAGCTCTCGAATGACTTGAGGGGCAACAGGTCCGTGTGTGCAGACAACCGCACTCTTGCGCTTGCGCACAATCTCTCCCACCACTGAGCGCACATCACCCTTGCCGGTTTCGTAGGCGTCTTGACTGACTTTCTTGGTGAACCTAATGTCCTTGTCCAAAGCTTTGGCAGTGGGGGTAATTGTTTCTTTGCAGCGCACAGCAGTGCTGGAAATCAGACGCTTGGGCTTCCACGCTGTGATGGTGCGAACAATGCCGTGAGCTTGGGTGAGTCCTCGCTCGGTCAGCGGGCGGGAGGCGTCGTCTCCTCGCCAGTCTGACGGCGAGGTTGCCTTCGCGTGACGCAAGACCACAACGGCAAATGTTTTTGTCACTCCCTCTTTAACGAGGGCAGCAAAGTTGTCGAGAATTTCTTTATCTGGTTCATAGCTGAGCTCACCGCGTGCGGTAGCAAGGGGGAGCCATTCCAACGCAGCAACTTCACCATTGGGAACAAACTTGGACTTCTGGATTGCTTTGGTGGTGACTTCCGCAGCCCAGTAGTGCACAACCTTGTTTTTGCCATTGGGCATCACATATTCGGTGACTCCCACAGGAACACCGAGAGAAACTTTGATGCCGGTTTCTTCACGAATCTCTCGGACAGCCGTTTGAGGAAGTGTTTCGCCTGGATCAACTTTGCCTTTTGGCAGGGAGACATCTTTGTGTTCGGTGCGGTGAATGACAAGAACGTGAATGTCGTCACCAATGTGACGCCACAGGACAGCGCCTGCCGCGTACACCGTGGCAGAAGGTTTGGAACTCATCGATGTCCTCCGGGGCGACGACGTTTGGAAATCTGCTGCATCACATGATCTTGCAGATCAATCAGTTGCGCACCGGATGAATCTACAGTGTGTCTGGCCCAGGTTCCATCTGACTCAAGCCACCACGAGCTTGTTGTGTCATCGAGTGCTAGGTCAAACAGCTCAGAAAGTTCAGTGATGTGTTCTGGAGTAGACAGACGAACCAAGGCTTCAACACGACGGTCCAGGTTCCGGTGCATCATGTCGGCACTGCCGATGTAGACCTGGGGGTCACCATTGTTCTCAAACATGAATACGCGAGAGTGTTCGAGGTAGCGACCCAGAATAGAGCGCACCCGAATGTTTTCGCTCAGGCCAGGAACTCCCGCCTTGAGTGAGCAAATACCGCGCACCCACACATCCACCTGCACGCCTGCTTGGCTGGCCAAGTAAAGGGCATCGATGATTTTCTCATCCACCATCGAGTTGATCTTGATGCGAATGCGGGCAGGTAAACCTGCCTGGGCATTCTTTGTTTCTGCGTTGATGAGTTTGAGTAGACCCTTACGCAAGTGCAACGGTGCAACAAGCAGACGCTTGAACTTCTTTTCAATGGCATAGCCCGAGAGCTCATTGAACAAGCGGGTGAGGTCTTTACCCACCACAGGATCTGCGGTGAGCAAACCAAAGTCTTCATAGAGTCTGGATGTCTTGGGGTTGTAGTTTCCAGTACCTATGTGGCTGTAATGCTTGAGCTCACCTTTTTCTTGGCGAATCACGTGAGCAAGCTTGCAGTGGGTCTTCAGTCCCACCAAACCATAGACAACGTGCACGCCAGCTTTTTCGAGCTTGCGCGCCCAGCTAATGTTGGCCTGCTCATCAAAGCGAGCCTTGATTTCCACCAGAGCAAGAACCTGCTTGCCAGCCTCGGCGGCGTTAATAAGCGCCTGCACGATGGGGCTGTCACCACTGGTGCGATACAGGGTCTGCTTAATGGCCAACACGTTAGGGTCTGCAGCTGCTTGTTCCAAGAACGACTGCACGCTGGTTGAGAATGATTCGTAGGGGTGGTGCAACAGCACATCCCCTCGGCGAATCGAAGAGAAAATACTCCTGGGCTCATTCGCGTCGGCAGCTGTCAGCCCAGCAGCGGTGGTGGGGACATGGGGTGCATAGTGCAACTCGGGACGTTTGATTCCTGCAATCTCAAACAATCCGCCCAGGTTCAGAGGTTCTGGCAGGCGGTAGACCTCTTGCTCGGTGATATCAAGTTCACGAATGAGTAAATCTAGGGTGGTGGGGTCCATTTTCTCTCCCACTTCAAGACGAATGGGGGGACCAAAGCGGCGCTTGAGCAGCCCCTTCTCCAACACCTGGATGAGGTCTTCGGTTTCATCCTCATCAATTTGGACATCCTCGTTGCGAGTGACGCGGAAGGTGTGGTGTTCCAAAATCTCCATACCGGGGAAGAGGTCTTGCAGTTGGTTTGCAATGAGGTCTTCCAAGGCGATGTAACGCACGTTAGTAATAGCTTCACGGCTGTCTACCCGCACGAACCGGGGCAACATCTGGGGAACTTTCAAACGTGCAAACTCTTCGGTCCCGGTCTTGGTGTTGCGCACACGAATAGCCAGGTTCAACGACAACCCGGAGATGTAGGGGAAGGGGTGAGCGGGGTCTACAGCCAATGGCATCAACACGGGGAAGATTTGTTCAGTGAAGTAGTCGTGCAGGATGTCGTGATCGGCGGCGTCAAGAGAATCCCATGTCACAATCTGAATGCCTGCGTCAGAAAGTGCAGGCTTGACGCTGTCTTGATAGACACCTGCGTGACGTAGTTGAAGTTCGTGGGCTCGGGCAGAGATATCTGCCAGCACATCTGCAGGAGCACGACCAATGTTGGTGGGCACGGCCAGTCCGGTCATGATGCGGCGCTTGAGACCTGCCACGCGCACCATAAAGAACTCATCTAAGTTGCTAGCAAAGATAGCTAAGAAATTTGCCCGCTCGAGCAACGGCAGATTGGCATCCTCTGCCAGTTCTAGGACCCGCTGGTTAAAGGCAAGCCAACTCAGTTCCCGATCGAGGAAGCGATCAGCAGGCAACGATTCGGTTGCGACAGCAACGAACTCGTCAAAGTCGTTATCTACGTCGACAGAGTCCGAATCGATTTCGTGCGGGGCCATATATTCATATTGGCACGCGCAGGTAACCGGAAAGAAACTAGGAGGTTACCGAAGAGCGTTCGTGAGACTCATCAGCCACATTGAAGCGGTATCCCACGTTGCGCACGGTACCAATGACCTGCTCCATGTCGCCCAGCTTGGCGCGCAGGCGACGCACGTGCACATCCACTGTTCGGGTACCACCGAAGTAGTCATATCCCCACACTTCACTGAGCAACTGTTCACGGGTGAATACGCGTGAGGGATGGGTTGCCAAAAAGCGCAGAAGTTCAAACTCTTTATAGGTCAGGTCCAAGGGCTTGTCGTGAACCTTCACCGAGTAAGAGGCTTCATCAATAACGATGCCAGAAGCAGAAATGCGTGCTTCAGAAGGGGAGTCCTGCTCAGCACGACCAAGAGCTAAACGAATACGAGCATCAACTTCAGCAGGACCAGCTGTGTCGAGAACAACATCAGTAATGCCCCAGTCTGCCGTGACAGCAGCCAAGCCACCCTCAGTGATGATCAGAAGCAGGGGAGAGCTCAACCCGGTGGCAGTGAGAATCTTGCACAGACTCTTGGCGTTGGCTAGATCGGCGCGCGCATCAACCATCACCACATCACAGTGCGGTGCTGAGACCAGTTGAGCCGGCTCTGCAGGAATGGTTTTGACCGTGTGGGAGAGCAAGCCCAGAGCGGGAAGAACCTCGACGCTGGGGCGCGCAGTGAGAATCAGGATGCTTGCCATGATTATCACCTCGCTTCGGCTTGTTGTTTTTATTGTAAACGGGCTGTGTTTCAGTCAGGTTACATACTTCCTCAGTGTGGAATGCGGTATTACCGTTGAAAGCACCTGCTCGGAATAGGATAGAAACATGCTTCTCGCACTTGAACTCTTCTTCATTGGCCTCCTTGCTCTTGCAGGCTTGGCTATCGCGTGGGTTTCTGGCATCGTCGTGTACAAGCTGTTCAAGGGACAGCGCTAAGCGCAGACAATGGCTGACGCATCATCGTCGGCATCCAGCTCACCCCTAGCTGAATTACCTGCTGCCATCGTTGGGAGCACTGGCGTTGCACGTGCCTACGGCAACACATTGACAGAGCAGCGCGCGCTCACCGCTGGCAATGCGCTGGTGGATCTCTCCCACCGCGGTGTTATCCAGTTGTCTGGCCCTGAACGCTTGAGTTGGTTGGACTCCCTGCTGAGTCAACGCCTCGACAGCCTGAACGCAGGACAGAGTTCAGAAGCATTACTACTGGACCCTCACGGGCACCTCCAGCACGCTCTGCGCATCCTCGAAGACGGCGAGAACACGTGGCTACTTGTTGATGAGGGTCGTGCACCGGCACTGACAGCGTGGTTGATCAAGATGCGCTTTATGAAACAAGTTGAGATTGTGGACCGCTCTGAGGAGCTGGCAACTATTGGCTACTTCTCTGATTCCATTCCGAAATTACTCGAGCCACTTGTGCTTAACCACACTGGAACACCTGTTGTGTGGCATGACACCTGGAACCAGATCAGTGAAGGCGGGTGGCAATACTCAGCCAACCACCCGGCAGGTGAATGGAATTATGCCGAGGCAGTCATTCCACGCGAAGGGCTCAGCACGCTTGCCCAGACGGCTGCTGCCGGTGGCGTAACTCTTGCCGGAACGGATGCCCTCGAAGCACTGCGCATTGCTGCGTGGCGTCCACGGATCACCACCGAGGCAGACGAGAACGCCCTGCCACACGAATTTGACTGGCTGCGCTCAGCCGTTCATCTCAATAAAGGTTGCTATCGGGGGCAAGAAACCGTGGCGAAGGTACACAACCTCGGCCACCCACCCCGTCGCTTAGTTTTCCTCAGTCTGGACGGTGTTGCCGAAGTGCTTCCAGAAACAGGTGACCCGGTGATGGATGGCGAAAACGAGGTGGGCCGCATCACCGCCGCAGCACGCCACTACGAGGAGGGCATGATTGCGTTGGCCATTCTCAAACGCAACACCTCGGTCGAGGCGATACTCAGTGTGTACTCCCAAGGTGAAGTCATTCCGGCAACTCAGGTTGTGATTGTTCCGCCGGAGGCAGGGCGCACAGCAAACGTTCCACGTTTGCCGCGCCTGGGTGCCGTCAAGCGCGAGAGCTAGTCTGCTCTCACCGCGTCATAGGCGACGGTAATCTCCCCTAAGCGCCATCTGGTCTTGCCTCCGGTAATTGGCCAACCGGCATCTTTCATGCTCTGTGCTGTGGCGATCCAACGTTGTGTGGCCCCAAAACTACTCAGAGCAGCATGGGTAAGCCAGAACTTATCTAAAGCGGAGAGAAAGTCATGAATACGTTCGCCGGGAACATTGTGGTGAATGAGGGATTTAGGTAACCGCTCTGCCACAATTGAGGGTAGTTCGATGGCATCCAGTTTGAGTGCAATGCTCAAGGTTTGTGGGCCTGCCTCGGTGATCGCTATCCAGCTGGAGATGCGACCAATCTCATCACAGGTGCCCTCCACCAGGACCCCGCCTGGTTGCAGCCGAGAGATCATGAGTTCCCAGGCGTCATGCACCTCGGACTCTTCATATTGACGCAACACGTTGAACGCTCGAATGATGACCGGTTTTCTAGTGCCGGCAACAGGAACTTCGAAACCTCCGCGGGCAAAAGTAATGGAGGACGCAACCACTTCGGAAACAAGACCATCGGCTCTCCATTTAGCGAGTTCTTCCCGCGCAATCGTCACACGTTCAGGATCAATTTCTAGTCCGAGTAATTCCACATCCGGGCGAACTTTCGCGAGCCTGCTGGCTAGTTCGGTAGTTGTTGCCGCGCTGGCGCCATAGCCGAGGTCAACCACGAGAGGGTCGCTCGTGCTGCGCAGCGCGGGCCAGGTGGAAATCCACCTGTCGATGCGGCGCAGGCGGTTGGCGTTGGTTGTCCCACGCGTGATGTTTCCCACGGGCATAGTGACCAGTTAACCACCCAATAAACTGGAGGTATGACGCACACTTTGATTTTGCTCCGACACGGAAACAGCGACTGGAACCAGAAGAACCTCTTCACCGGCTGGGTAGATGTTCGCCTCAGCGAACAGGGCGTTGGCGAAGCCAAGCGTGCTGGTGAACTTCTTGCAGAATCAGGTGTCCTTCCTGACGTTCTTTACACTTCTGTTCTTAGCCGTGCTATCCAGACGGCAAACCTGGCTCTCGACACTGCCGATCGTCTCTGGATTCCCGTTAAGCGCAGCTGGCGCCTCAACGAGCGTCACTATGGTGCTCTGCAGGGTAAGGACAAGGCTCAGACTTTGGCAGAGTATGGCCCCGAGCAATTCATGACCTGGCGTCGATCCTTCGATACGCCACCTCCTCCCATTGCTGATGACAATGAGTACTCTCAGGTCAACGACCCTCGTTATGTGGGCATCGATGGTGAGATTCCTGCAACCGAGTGCCTCAAGGACGTCATCGAGCGCATGCTTCCCTACTGGGAGTCCGACATCACCAAGGATCTCGCCGCTGGAAAGACCGTTCTTGTTACAGCACACGGGAACTCTCTGCGTGCCCTCGTGAAGCACCTTGATGGCATCTCAGATGAGGACATCGCAGAACTCAACATACCTACCGGTATTCCTCTGGTGTACAAGCTGGACGAGAACTTCCGCCCAGTTGGTCCAGCAGAGTATCTCGATCCAGAAGCTGCCGCAGCAGGTGCTGCTGCTGTTGCTGCACAGGGAAACAAAAAGTAGAACTTCAACGCCGAAGTTTTCTTCAATACCAGGCGGCTTTGTGCCGTTGATCACAACATCACCAGAAATTGAGGAAAAACATGAAGCTATTTGGTTGGTTCAGGAAATCAGAACCTGTCGTGGACATCACTTTGACCGAGTCCATCATTGTTCAGAAGTCGAAAAAGAATCCAGACACGTTGACCAAGAAGGAAATCGAAGCGCTCAAGAAGATTGTTGAGCGGGTCGAAAACACCAACTCTTTAACCAAGAAGTGACCAGGAAAACCTGGTCACTTCTTTGTTCAGTGTGTTACTTCGAGATCGTGATCACGTTCTTGGGAGCCAAACCGTTGTATTCAGGCTGGCCTGAGGTGAGAACAGGGACCAGAACGGTCTTCATGTCACCGTCTACTTCGAATGCAACCTCGAGCAGTCCACCAGGCTGGGTGTTGATGCCGCCGAGAATAATGCGATCTTCATCCTTGGTACCAAAGGAGGTGGGAACCTTAGCGTTGCTCGGAATATCGACGTGGCCATCAATAACGGTGTTGTCTGAGATAAAGCCAATGTGAAGTTTGACATCTTCACCTGAGCTGTTGACGGCGCTCAGCAGGAAGTTACCGGTCTTGCCGTTGTCGCTGATGATCATGAGGTTACGAAGGTCTAGACCGCCCACGTTGACACTGACACCGTCGCTGGGGTCGTAGGCAAGACGAGTTGCCTGGGGCTGGATGAGGTTACATCCTGCGGTACCCAACGCGACGGAAACTGCGAGTGCAGCAGCGACAAGAACACGAACCTTCACGGCGTAAGCCTCCCGAGCTTTGAGGCGGCCCTTGTGTACAGGTTTACCCGCCATTTCTACCCTTTGACTCTAGCGCATGGCTCGATTGAGAACCGAAGATGCAGCACCGCTCAGTGGGAAGCAGAGGGCAGAATTTAGTGTCAGATAGCCGTGGTAAACTAGGGGTTCAATACAAGGAGTCCCACACCTATGCAGTTCATTGTTGGCGAAACAGTTGTTTATCCTCACCACGGCGCAGCAAAGATTACGGAAGTAAAAAAGCGCGTTATCAAGGGTGACGAGAAACTGTATCTCAAGCTCCACGTTGTTCAGGGCGATCTCACCATTGAGGTTCCTGCAGAAAACGTTGACCTTGTCGGTGTCCGTGACGTTATCGGCAAAGAAGGACTTGAGCAGGTCTTCGAAGTTCTGCGTGCTCCTTTCACCGAAGAGCCCACCAACTGGTCTCGTCGATACAAGGCGAACCTCGAGAAGCTTGCTTCTGGAGATGTGATTAAGGTTTCTGAGGTTGTTCGTGACCTGTGGCGTCGTGACCAGGACCGTGGTCTTTCCGCTGGTGAAAAGCGCATGCTCGCTAAGGCTCGTCAGATCCTTATTTCTGAGCTCGCTCTGGCTAAGAAGACCGACGAAGAGCAGGCTTCTGAATTCCTTGATGGAGTTCTCGCGTCCTAATCACGCGAGAGGGCAGGCAAATTCAGCATGTCTGGTGACCTGCATATCTCCACAGCAGTCATTGTTGTCGCTGCCGGTAGTGGCACCCGTTTAGGTGCTGCGCTTCCGAAGGCTTTTGTCGACCTTGCAGGTCAGACGCTCTTAGAGCGCAGTTTGCGCTCTATCATCCTGCTGCCCTACCCCGTCCAGGTTGTCGTTGTAGCACCTGTCGACTTCGTCGACGCCGCCCACGTCATTGTGAACAAGGTTGCTCCGGGTTTGGAGGCGTTGGTTTCAGTGGTGACAGGTGGGTCTACACGTCACGAATCCGTTGCTGCCGGGCTGGCAGTTGTTGATGCCAGCGTTGAGGTTGTGTTGGTTCACGACGCCGCCCGTGCCCTCACCCCGACATCTTTATTTGCTGATGTTGATATGGCTGTGCAGGCAACTGGCGCTGGAATTGTTCCAGCGCTTCCTGTGGTGGATTCCCTCAAGCAGGTGGATGTCACTGGGGGTGTGCTCGGGATTGCCGACCGGGAACAACTGCGTGCAGCACAAACACCTCAAGGTTTCCCGCGTGCTGGACTTGATGCAGCCTATGCAGCCGCAGGTTCGTCTGACTACACCGACGATGCCGCAGTCTTTGCTGCGAATGGGGGAGCAGTGACCACCATTCCAGGCGATGAAGTTGCTTTCAAAATCACCACAGCATGGGATCTGAACCGTGCTCATCAAGTACTCGGTGGAATTCCCGATCGTCATCGCGTCGGCACTGGTGTCGACGTCCACGCCTTTGGAGAAAACGAGAACCTCTGGCTTGCCGGCTTGCACTGGCCAGGTGAAAAGGAACTTTCCGGGCACAGCGATGGCGATGCTGTCGCGCACGCCATCTGTGACGCACTTCTTTCTGCTGCCGGGTTGGGTGATATTGGTTCGCGCTTTGGCACTGACGACCCCGCCTATGCAAATGCCTCGGGAGAGGTGTTTATTCGCGGAACCGTCGCGCTGCTCGAAGAGAACGGTTTTGACCCCATCAATGTCTCCGTTCAAATTGTGGGAAATAAGCCTCGGTTTAGTCCGCGACGTGAGGAAGCACAAAAAGTGCTCAGCAGCTGGGTTGGTGCACCTGTCACCGTCTCTGCCACCACCACGGATGGTCTGGGCTTCACCGGTCGAGGCGAAGGTATCGCCGCCATCGCAACAGCCCTCGTTCGCCAGCGCTAAGGCGCTGCGCCGATAGGCTTGAAGAGTGAGCATGCGTTTATTTGACTCGAAGGAGCAAAGCCTTCGGGACTTTACTCCCCGTGTTGTCGGCGAGGTCGGGATGTACGTGTGTGGACCCACCGTGCAGTCCAGTCCGCACGTGGGACACTTGCGCAGCGCACTGGTCTATGACCAACTGCGCCGGTGGCTCACGCATGAGGGTTACAACGTCACCCTGGTGCGCAATGTCACGGATATTGACGACAAAGTTCTAGAAAACGCTCGTGCTGCCGGGGTGGAGCAATGGTGGGCTTTGGCATACCGCATGGAGGCAGAGTTCACTGCAGCTTATGACCTGCTGGGAATTCAACGCCCCACCTATGAGCCCCGCGCGACCGCAAGTATCCCCGAGATGATTGCCATTATTGAGCGCCTGATTGAACGCGGCCACGCCTACCCAGCACCGGGTGGTTCCGGAGACGTCTACTTCGACACCGCGAGCTGGCCAGCCTATGGTGAGCTCACCAATCAAAAGCCTGCCGAGATGGAAGCTGCAGCAGATGCAGATCCTCGTGGCAAGAAGGCACCCCAAGACTTCGCACTGTGGAAGGGCCACAAAGAAGGCGATCCCGAGTCTGCCTCCTGGTCTTCCCCCTGGGGGCGTGGGCGTCCAGGCTGGCATATTGAATGCTCGGCCATGTCCACCAAGTACCTCGGTAGTGCTTTCGACATCCACGGAGGTGGGCTCGACTTGCGCTTCCCCCACCACGAAAACGAACTTGCGCAGTCCAGTGCTGCCGGTGATGGTTTTGCCCAGTATTGGCTGCACAACGGCCTGGTCTCGGTGGGGGGTCAAAAGATGAGTAAGTCTCTGGGTAACTCCGTCTTTGCCAAAGACCTCCTCGACAAGGCGAAGCCTGTAGTTTTGCGCTACCTCTTAGGTTCAGCCCAGTATCGCTCCACGCTCGAACTGCACGATGGTGCCATCGAGGAAGCGAAAGCTTCCTTCGATCGCATCGAAGGTTTCCTCTCACGCACCCAGCGTGAGGCAGGACAGATCGGCTCTGCCGATGTTCCTGCCAGTTTTCGCGATGCCATGAATGATGACCTCAACATTCCTGCTGCGCTCGCGGTGGTCTTTGAGCTGGTTCGCTCCGGCAACACTGCCTTGGATGCCGGGGATTCTGCTACTGCCTCTTCACAAGCAGCACAGGTTGTGGCGATGTTGGATGTGTTGGGTGTGAACCCACTGGATGAACAGTGGTCAGCAAACTCAAGCCAGGGTGATGCAGCTCTCGAGCTGTTGATGACTGAACTTCTCGAAGCTCGTGCTGTGGCTAGAGCGAATAAAGATTTTGCAACCGCAGATCTTCTGCGTGAGCGTTTAGCTGCAGCAGGAATCACTATCGAAGACACCCCTAGTGGTGCACATTGGAGTTTCAATGGCAGGTAAGCCTCGGGCTGGAGCAGTCCGCAAATCAGGTAAAGGCCCCTCGAAGGGAACCGGTGGTCTAGGTCGCCGTGCCCTCGAGGGCAAGGGTCCTACCCCGAAGGCAGAGGACCGCGAGTGGCACCCCGCTGGAAAAGCAAAGATTCGTCGCGAAAAGCTTGCCGCGATGGGCAAGCTCAACCGCAACAACAAGGATGGTCAACGCAAGGCTGCGCCCAAGCGCAGTAAAGCTGCTGACGATACTGAGATCGTCACTGGTCGTAACTCGGTACTCGAAGCACTGCGTGCCAAGATTCCGGCAACAGCTTTATATATCGCTACGCGTATCGAGATGGATGACCGCGTGAAGGAAATGCTCGCCATTGCCACTCAGCGCGGCATCCCCATCTTGGAAGTGATGAAGCCTGAGCTTGACCGTATGGGTGGGTATGACTCAGTGCACCAGGGCGTTGCCGTCAAGGTTCCCCCTTACAACTACGCTCACCCCAACGATCTTCTCGAAGCAGCTTTCGAAGCAAACAAGACACCCTTGTTTGTGGCACTTGATGGCATCACCGATCCACGCAACCTTGGTGCGATTATTCGTTCGACTGCTGCCTTCGGTGGAAATGGCATCATTTTGCCTCAGCGTCGCTCGGTGGGTGTCACTGCTGCTGCCTGGAAAACCTCCGCAGGCGCGGCTGCGCGCCTGCCAGTATCCATGGCAGCGAACCTCACTGCAACTATCAAGTCCTTCAAAGACCAAGGTGTCTTTGTGATTGGTTTGGATGGCGGTGGCGACACCATGCTTCCTGGACTCGAGCTTGCTGACCGCCCACTGTTGATCGTGGTGGGTAACGAAGGTAAGGGGCTGTCCAAGCTTGTCACCGACAACTGCGACGCCATCGTCTCGATTCCTATTTCTTCCAGCACAGAATCACTCAACGCGGGTATTGCAGCCAGCGTTGCACTCTATGAAGTTGCACGTTTGCGTTCAGCATCCGTTTAGTAATTTCACAGAGTTCCCCTCTAAGGTAGTTCCAGCACGTGTGACTGACTGTCCACGTGTCCCCTCACATTTTGGAGAGTAACGAGAATGAGCACCGGAGCCCACGGCAACCGACCCACTCGAAACCAGCAGCGTGAAGCTGCTCGTGCAAAAGCTAAAGAACTTCGCGAACAGCAAGTCAAGACAGAGAAGCGTCGCCGCCTGTTCCTTCAAGGCGGTATTGGCTTGGGCATCATTGCCATCGCCACTATCTTCATCGTGACCTTGGCCACCTCCGGCCCCAAGGAAGGCCCACGTCCTGCCAACATGGCCAGCGACGGCATCGTGCTTTCTGGCTCTGGAATGGGTGCGATTCTCTCTGACGCGGGCGCTCCCGGTTCAGACCCCATTGCAACTACGCCAACTCCTGGATCCTCAACCGTGAACATTGTGGTTTACCAGGACTACCTCTGCCCTGCATGTAAGGCATTTGATGAGGCAAACGCTCAGCAGCTCCAAACACTTGTTGAAGCTGGGGCGGCAACTCTAGAACTTCACCCCATTGGTATGTTGGCTAACCGTTCGGCTGGAACCCAGTACTCGTTGCGTTCAACTGCAGCTGCAGCCTGTGTTGCTGAATACTCACCCAACACTTTCTGGGCAGTCAACCAGGCGTTCTATCTCAACCAGCCTCAAGAAGGAACCCCTGGTTGGAACGATGACGAGCTCAAGGCTCTGATTGCCAAGCAGAAGCCAGAGAACCAAACCAAGATTGATAAGTGCATTGCAGACCAGACATTTATCCCCTGGGCTAAGCAGGCAACTGACTATGCGCTCAACGGCCCCATGGCTGATGCAGCAAAGCAGTCAGGAGCTAACGGTGTGGGCACACCTACCATCTTGGTCAATGGCAAGGTCTACACCGGATCCATCGTGGACCCTAAGGAATTCCTTGCTTTCATTACCCAAGTTGCCGGTGACTCTGCATCGACGACACCCGCTACTCCTGCCGCAGGTTAGGATTAATGGGTCGTGAGGTGATCATCACCTCACACAAGCCGACTTGGCGCAATTGGTAGCGCACCGCTCTTGTAAAGCGGGGGTTGTGGGTTCGAGTCCCATAGTCGGCCCGTGTTAGACGAGCGTGATCGTGCCATTCTCGATTTCGAACGTGAATGGTGGGAACGCTCAGGCGCCAAAGAGGATGCCATCAGACAAACCTTCGGTTTGTCTCCGGCTCGCTACTACCAAGTTCTGGGCACGATTATGTCCTCTGCAGATGCACTCGCTTATGATCCTGAGTTGGTCAATAGGCTCCAACGCGTCAGGGAAGAACGTCACCGTTCCCGCCACAGGCGCGTTAACCCTGAATCTTCAGGCAAGAACTGAAAGAATACTGAGATGGCTGAAAAGAACGTGCAGGACATTTTTGATGATCTGGTGATCACATCAGATCGTCGCGGTGTTCACCGTGCTCCGAAGCGCCCCGGCGCTGGCTGGATTAAGTTTGCCTGGGCAGCTCTAGCTACTGGTGTTCTTGTCGTCGGAGGCGTGGGAACGTTGATTGTCTCCAGTGACAGCATCAGCATGAAAGATTTTGAGAGCATCTTTGCGCTGCCTACCCCAGCCGCCTCAGCAACACCTAAGCCCACGGCAGCACCAACAATCGATCCAGCATCTGTGGTGAACGTGCTCAACGCAACCGGCCAAGCTGGATACGCCACCCAAGTTGGTGACATGCTTGCCGCTGAGGGGTGGACAATTGGCGCGAAATCTAACGCGAGCGAAAACACCACAGAGACCTTCATTTATTACGGAAACCCTTCCTTGGAGGGTGCTGCACGAGGTGTTGCCCAGTCGCTGGGATACGGCACAATCAAGCTCACAGACAAGTACATTGAGAGCTCCGCCGCCATCACGTTAGTGCTCGGTTCAGATTACGTTGGCTAAATCGTTGCCATAATGCGACATTAATTGTGAGGTTAGGCTAACCAAACTTCCCGATTCACCAGTAGTGTGAGAGCAACGGCACAAGCGATTTGTGTGTGTCGGTTGGGATACTGCAATTGGAGTTACACATGGCCACTGGAACCGTTAAGTGGTTCAACGCTGAAAAGGGCTACGGTTTCATCACCGTAGATGGCGACGAGCAGGACGTTTTCGTCCACTACTCCGCTATCACCATGGACGGCTACAAGGTCCTCGAAGAGGGTCAAAAAGTAGAGTTCGAGGTTGGTACCGGAAACAAGGGTCCTCAGGCTGAGTCGGTTCGACTGGCTTAAGTCTCGTAATATTCGGGCACGCCCGAGCTAACGCCGTCCACCAATGTGGGCGGCGTTAGTCTGTGGTCGTGACTAAAACTTCGCGTACTCTCACTCGTGCTGTCGGAATAGCTGCTCTGAGCGCTCTTGCGTTTGGTCTGGTTGCGTGTTCTGGTGGATCTCCATCACCAACTACCCCCAGCTATAAATCCACGTATAAAGCACCTGCTCCCGTTGCTTATGCTCCGTTGACCGGGCTTGTCCTCCCCGAGGGCACCACGGTGGGGCCTGCACTGTCGGTGAAGATTTGTAACGTCTACAACTGTGAGCCACAAGATGGTCTTAACCAGAGTGATGTGGTTTTTGAAGAAATCGTCGAAGGTGGCATTACTCGCTATGTCGCCATTTGGAACTCGAACGTTCCTGCCGTGGTTGGCCCTGTTCGTTCATTGCGTCCCATGGATGCGGACATTGCTGCACCATTTGGCGGAATCATTGCGTACTCCGGTTATGGAGCTCAAGAAACGCGTGACTTGGCCGTCGACACTGGTTTGGTCAACGTCACCGAAAATGATCCAGCGATGTTCCGCAACGACTACAACGTCGCTCCCTACAACCTGATGCTGCGCGCTCAGGAGGTTATCGCTGCGAACCCCGGTCTTGCCCCACCTGCACAACAGTGGGCTTACTCTTCTTCACTGGCAACCTCCACGGCGGCATTGGATGGAAGCCCAGCTTCGTCTGTTCAGTTAGTGTTTAGCAACCAGTCTGACAACATGTGGACATACGACGCTGCGTCAGGCAAATATCTGCGCACCCAATGGGGCGGCCCCGACCTTGACCTCACCGGTGCTCAGCTGAGCACTAGCAACGTGGTTGTCATGAAGGTGAACGTGGACGAATTTGTGGGTGTTCCCCGCACCCGCATGGTTGATAGTGGCGAGATGTGGGTGCTCTCCGGTGGCAAGGCTGTCCACGGAACCTGGAGCAAAGCTGCAACTGCTGCGCCGATTGTCTTCAAGGGAGACAACGGTGTGACCGTGCGTCTGGCACCAGGAAACACCTGGATCGAAATGGTTCCCAACGATTCCTACGTTCCCGGTGGAAGCGTGACCATCAACCCCTAGAGCTGAACTGTGAGTTCTCTTTAGATAACCCCTGGCACATGCTGGGGGTTATCTGTTTCGCACTGAGCGTACACACTTGCACTCTGGTGCAGAGAGTGCCAATATTGAATTAGCACTCGAAAGAACTGAGTGCTAATCCTTTGCAGTATTCGTTACGTCCGGGAGGGACGAAAAACAACCATGGCAAAACTAATTGCTTTTGATGAAGAGGCACGTCGCGGTCTAGAGCGCGGTCTGAACATCCTCGCTGACACCGTCAAGGTCACCCTTGGCCCACGTGGACGCAATGTCGTCCTCGAGAAGAAGTGGGGCGCCCCCACGATTACCAACGATGGTGTGTCCATCGCTAAGGAAATCGAACTGGACGACCCTTTCGAGAAGATTGGCGCCGAGCTGGTCAAGGAAGTTGCCAAGAAGACTGATGACGTTGCCGGTGATGGAACCACCACCGCAACCGTTCTGGCTCAGGCACTCGTTCGCGAAGGTCTTCGCAACGTTGCTGCTGGCGCAGACCCCATCTCGCTCAAGCGCGGTATCGAGAAGGCTGTTGCAGCTGTTTCCGAGGAACTGATCAACAACGCTAAAGAGGTTGAGACCAAGGAAGAAATCGCTGCTACTGCATCTATCTCTGCAGCTGACCCCGAGATCGGCTCACTGATTGCTGAAGCGATCGACAAGGTTGGTAAGGAAGGTGTGGTCACCGTTGAGGAGTCCAACGCTTTCGGAACCGAGCTCGAGCTCACCGAGGGTATGCGCTTCGACAAGGGTTACCTCTCCGCATACTTCGTCACCGACCCAGAGCGTCAGGAAGCAGTCTTCGAAGACCCCTACATCCTGATCGTCAACAGCAAAGTTTCCAACATCAAGGACTTGCTGCCCATCGTGGACAAGGTCATTCAGACTGGTAAGCAGCTGCTTATCATCGCTGAAGACGTTGACGGTGAAGCACTGGCAACCCTGGTTGTCAACAAGATCCGCGGAATCTTCAAGTCCGTAGCTGTGAAGGCTCCAGGCTTCGGTGACCGCCGCAAGGCCATGCTTCAGGACATCGCCATCCTCACCGGTGGTCAGGTTATCGCTGAAGAGGTCGGCCTCAAGCTCGAGAACGTTGAACTCGACATGCTGGGTAAGGCTCGCAAGGTTGTAATCACCAAGGACGAGACCACCATCGTTGAGGGTGCTGGAGACGCAGACCAGATTGCAGGTCGCGTTGCCCAGATCCGCGCCGAGATCGACAACACCGACTCCGACTACGACCGCGAGAAGCTCCAGGAGCGCCTGGCTAAGCTCGCCGGTGGTGTTGCTGTCATCAAGGCAGGTGCAGCTACCGAGGTTGAGCTCAAGGAGCGCAAGCACCGTATTGAGGACGCTGTCCGCAACGCGAAGGCTGCAGTTGAAGAGGGTATCGTCCCCGGTGGTGGTGTTGCACTGATCCAGGCTGGCAAGACTGCTTTCGAGAAGCTCTCGCTGACCGGCGACGAAGCAACCGGTGCAAACATCGTGAAGGTAGCTATCGAAGCTCCTCTTCGCCAGATTGCACTCAACGCAGGACACGAGCCCGGCGTTGTTGTTGACAAGGTTCGTTCACTCAACATCGGCTGGGGCCTCAACGCCGCAACCGACGAGTATGTTGACCTGCTCTCTGCTGGCATCATCGACCCTGCGAAGGTAACCCGCTCTGCTTTGCAGAACGCCGCATCTATCGCAGCACTGTTCCTCACAACTGAGGCAGTTGTCGCTGAGAAGCCAGAGAAGGCTGCTCCACCTATGGGTGACCCCTCCGGTGGAATGGACTTCTAAGTCACACACCAACTAAAGAACGCCTCCCCGCCGATTGGGGAGGCGTTCTTTGGTTTAGTGCACTAACCGCGGAACATGCGCGCTGTAGCGAGCTCAATGTCCATGTAGTGCTGTGCTGCGAGGGAGAGTGCGTGATTGATGGAGCTGAGGTTCTCATCAACCCTGGCTGCTGTTGACCGCCACTCTGAAACCACTGCCTGAAATGCCGTGGCGGCAGAGCCGCTCCAAGAGCTTTGTAGGTTGGTCAGCTGAGCGTGCAGAGCGGTGACCTCAGACTGGATCCGGGCAATAGATTGTTGGGCTTGGACGCTCGCAGTGCTGACAGCATCGCTGTCGACATGAAACATGGGCATGACTTTCTCCTCCAGGATGTTCGTGATGGAAAGAGCGCATCCGATCCCTAAGCATGAGGGGGAGTGCTGCGGACCGGATGCGCTCTGGTGATGACGATAGAGCGCGAGAATATCCAGCCGTGGAGCCAGAGCTGCTTCTGTGGAGGAGTTAGAGCTCGGTAGGGGTGTGGACGACAGGCAGGCTGACGGAGAAGGTTGCCCCGCCACCCTTGGTTGCGGTGACCTTGATGTCTCCGCCATGTGCCTTCACAATCGAGGCCACGATGGCTAGTCCCAGTCCACTTCCGCCTGTCTCGCGCGCACGAGAGTTATCGGCACGATAGAAGCGCTCGAAGATTTTCTCTCGCAGTTGCTTCGGGATTCCTTCACCGTGGTCAACAATCGAGATGGTTGCATTCTTTGCCCCGTCGTTGTGAGAGACAACGAGTTCCAGGGGGGAGCCCACGGGAGTAAAGCGCAAAGCATTACCCATCAGGTTGGTCACAACCTGACGAATCTTGTTTTCTTCGGCTTGAATCTCAACAGAGTCACCGCTGACGGTGATGGTGCGCTCGGGGTCAAAAGCTCCTGCATCTAATGCTGCATCTTGGGCAACAGCAAGCAGGTCAAAGGTGCTGATTTCGAGGGGACGACTTTCATCCATGCGCGCTAGTTCCAAAAGGTCCTCAACCAAGGCACCCATGCGAATGGCTTCCTTCTCGATGCGGTCCATGGCTTGAGCTACATCTTCGGGTGTTTGGAGTGCACCCATGCGATAAAGCTCGGCATAGCCGCGGACAGAAACCAGGGGGGTACGCAGCTCATGGCTTGCGTCACCGACGAAGCGTTGCATTTGGTCAATAGTGCGCGCACGATCGGCAAAGGCGCGGTCAATGCGCGCAAGCATGATGTTCAGGGAGCGGTTCAGTCGCCCCACCTCGGTGTTGGTGGGTGCGCTGGCAGGCAAACGAAGGCTCAAGTTACCATCAGCAATTGCCACAGCTGTTTCTTCCACTTGGCGCAGCGGGGCAAAGGTTGTGGTCACCAAGAACCGTGTCAGCAAAGCTCCCACAATCACGATGGCAATCCCTAAGCCGAGGAAGATCGAGAGATAGGTGGTCATGAGTCGGTCCACGCTTGCGGTGGACAGTGCAACGACCACGGTGCCCAGTGTTCCGGTGGAATCATCGAAGGTGACGGGCACAGCAATCGCATGGAAGAGGGTGCGATTGTTTTCCGACTTGATGGGGAAGATGGCACCGTCAAGCGTTCCAGCCTGGGCAACAGTAATGCCATTGGGGAGGTCGGGACGGCTCGCTGCTGGCTTATCTGACCAGTTTTGCTCGAGCAGGATGCCGCTGGCGCTATAGACCGCGTAGTAGTAGTCCGTGGGGGCTGTTTGCTGGGTTGTACCGGTTTTACTCAGCTGCAACACACTGGATAGATCCTGCTCCACAGCCTTGAGCTGTGTATCCAGCTGTCCGATCAAGGCGGGCTTGAGCATGGCCATGGTTCCAATGCCCGAAACCAGCAATCCAATCGTCAGCAACAACACTGTGACGCCGGTCACCTTGGTGCGCAAGGAGATGGCGTTCCATGTGTCTGTGAGATTGAAAGGCATCACTAGCAATCTAAGCAGGTGAGGTGTGTAAATGCTGAAAGGGCGAGATCCCTGGGAGGGAGTCTCGCCCTTTCTTCTGGCGTTGGAGGCGCTGTGTTAGGAGGCTTTGGCAACCTTGAGCATGTAACCGAAGCCACGCTTGGTGGCAATTAGAGGCTCTGTGGAGACGGCATCAAGTTTGCGGCGCAGGTAGGAGACATAGGATTCCACGATTCCTGCATCACCGTTGAAGTCGTATTCCCACACGTGATCAAGAATCTGAGCTTTGCTCAGCACACGGTTGGGGTTGAGCATGAGGTATCGCAGTAGCTTGAATTCGGTGGGGCTCAGTTCCACGACGCTATCGTTGACAACGACTTCGTGAGTGTCCTGATCCATGGTGATCTCACCAGCACGGATGAGTGCTTCCTCGTCTGCTTGCATCGTGCGGCGCAAAATCGCCTTGATGCGAGCGACGATCTCATCGAGACTAAATGGCTTTGTGACGTAGTCGTCTCCGCCGACGGTGAGACCCGTGATCTTGTCTTGGGTGTCATCTTTAGCAGTGAGGAAAAGAACGGGTGCGGTGTATCCGGAGGAGCGCAAACGCTTCGTCACGGAGAAACCGTTCATGTCTGGGAGCATGACGTCGAGGACGATGAGGTCAGGTTCTTCTGCCAGAACTGCAGAAATCGCTGCGGCACCATTTCCGACTGCCTGAACATTAAACCCGGAGAAGCGAAGGCTGGTGGTCAGCAGGTCGCGAATGTTGGGTTCGTCATCAACTATGAGGATTTTTGGATTTTCCATGCCTCTAGTATCTGACTGTTTCCTGAACGTAACCTGAGAGTTTTTAGGAAGGCAACTGTGCGCAGCCTGTGGACAGGTGTATTCCCAGTGAATATGCGGAAGATTGGCAGAAATTAGATGGTGTGACCGTCAATGATTTCGTAGGAATACCCTTGTTCAGCCAAGAAACGTTGACGGTTCAGCGCGTAATCCTGATCCACCGTGTCTCTGGCAACCAGGGTGTAAAAAGTCGCGGTGAAACCACTCTTCTTGGGGCGTAACAAGCGACCCAGGCGTTGAGCTTCCTCTTGCCGTGAACCAAATGCGCCAGAAACCTGAATTGCCACACTAGCTTCGGGAAGGTCGACAGAAAAGTTGGCCACCTTGCTCACCACCAGCACCGGCTCACTGCCATCGCGAAACGCATTGAACAAACGCTCTCGCTCATCAACCGCAGTAGAGCCCGTAATCTCTGGAACACCCAGGGCATCCCCCAGCTCAGCTAGCTGGTCAAGATATTGACCAATTACCAGCACACGCTCACCGGGGTGGGCGGCAATGAGTTTCTTTGCAATTTCAATTTTGCGTGGGGAGGTTGCAGCCAGGCGATAACGTTCAGCATCGCTGGCAGCTGCATAGATCAAACGCTCCTCGGGATCGAGGTCAATGCGGATTTCTTTACACTCGGCTGGAGAAATAAAACCTTCTTGCTCAATTTCTTTCCAGGGTGCATCAAAACGTTTGGGACCAATCAGGCTAAACACGTCTGATTCACGACCGTCTTCACGCACCAGCGTCGCTGTCAAGCCCAGACGGCGTCGAGCTTGCAGCTCCGCCGTCAGCTTGAACACCGGCGCTGGCAAGAGGTGAACCTCGTCATAGATCACCAGACCCCAGTCCAGCGCATCAAGCAGTGCCAGGTGCGCAAATTCTCCACCGCGTTTGGCAGTGAGGATTTGATAGGTCGCGATGGTGACCGGTTTGATCTCCTTGGTTGCGCCGGAGTACTCGCCAATTTCATCAGGCGTCAAGGAGGTGCGCTTGAGAAGTTCATCTCGCCACTGGCGAGCAGAGACAGTATTGGTGACCAAAATCAACGTGTCCGTCTTGGTGGCAGCCATCGCGCCGGCACCGACCAAGGTCTTTCCCGCGCCACAGGGAAGCACGACAACACCAGAGCCACCATCGAGAAAGTTAGACACAGCCTTCTCTTGGTAGTGGCGCAGTGCCCACCCATCGGTTGCGAGATCAATGTCATGGTGTGCACCGGGCTTATATCCGGCATGATCTTCCGCCGGCCACCCCAGCTTGAGAAGTTCCTGCTTGAGTTGTCCTCGAGCCCAGGCAGCTACTTCGTAGCTGCCATCCTCCCGACGATCCACGAGTAAGTCGGAGACCTTCTTCGATCGCGATACTTCTGCCAGCACGGCATTGTCTGTGCCGCGAAGAATAAGCACACCCTCAGCATCTCGTTCTATCGTGAGTCGTCCGTAACGATTGACGGTTTCTTCGATATCTATCGAGACAGTGGCTGGGATTGCATACTTCGAATACTTCTCGAGCGTTCCCAAGATTTCTTCTGCGGTATGCCCAGCAGCACGCGCATTCCATAACCCCAAACGGGTAATGCGATAGGTGTGAATGTGCTCGGGAGCGCGTTCAAGCTCCGCAAAGACAGCTAGGTCATGGCGGGCGTCTGCGGCCTGCGGGTGAGCGACTTCCAGTAAAACGGAACGGTCGCTTTGAACAATGAGCGGTCCTTCGGGCATCTCTCTACGTTACTCCCGTTGGAGCAAGCCAGTTGACCGCCCTAGGCCAAGCGAACAGAGGTGATGTGGCTTGCCGGAAGAGTTCTCTCCACCTCAGTGTTTCGATCCAGGCAACGCAGGCGCCCATTGGAGAAGCCCTTGGGTTCGATGGTGAACTCACGTTCACCATCGGGCATGCTGACGCTCACAATCAGAATGCTCTTATTGCGCACAGCAAGATCAAGCTGACGCGCAATCCAGGTGGCATCATCGGTAGTTCCAGCTTCGCGGCTTCCACGCAGGCGTTCAATCAACACGCTGGTGGCTGAGGGTACGTCGGGTAAAACCTCAAGCTGTGCGCGCACAGGCCGTGAGGAAACAATGTTTCCGGACTTGTCGACCAGCTGAGCCGAATACTTTGCTTCCAGCAAAGCATTGAGCACGACCTCAGCAGAGTGCGTACACACCAGAGTGTTCTCATCACCTCGACGTAATGACAGTGCAGTCAGTGCGCGATCGGCTGCGATGGTGCGCAGCACCAGCGGATCGAGTGCAGTAACCACTGCGCCAGAAACACCCTGGTTCACCGTGATGGATCCAAAACGCTCACCAAGGTCGGTGATGAAGTAGCTCACGGCTTGAGGAATATCTGTCGCTGCCAGGGCGCCAAGACGCTTCACAATCTCTGCCGCGCTGAAGCCCTGAGAAAGCAGAGCATTCACTCCGTGTGAAGTAATGCGGTATGTGCTGGCAATGCCGCGCGACTCCACAGCACACAGTTGCCTCATGAACTGCTCGTCTTCGGGAGCCAGGGGGCTGGGAGCAATCACCGTGAAGTCATGCTGTACAAAGACGTGCGTGGCATAGGGAGGAATGAGCGCTGTGACCGCCTGCTCGGCGGCGGCAAAGTCACCGGAAACCACGGCACGACCAATATCGGTGACGATGCCCTGCACCTCAAGGCCCAATAGGTGAGCTTGCTCTACTGCCGCCTGCATCTCGCTGTCGAGCCATTGGTGACCCAGTGGATACGTTGCTTCAACCCAGTTGGCGAGAGGGTGTCCCCAGTCGCTGTTGTCCTGAAGTGCCTCACGCAATTGAGGCGATAACGATGTGGACCAACCTGAGGCAATACTGAGCCACTTGCCGGCCAGAGGAGCTTGTTGCCACGTTGCTACTTCCTGACCGGGAATCCACATGTTCGAAACCAGGGCAAGAAGTCCTGCCTTGCTGCTCAGCGCAAGCAGCGACAGGGGATTGCTCACCTGCGGAGGAAGTAGTGAAGACAGGCGCTGCTGATCCTGTGCGCTGAGACCACCACGAGCAAGTTGTTTGACGGGATGAGATTCCACGCTGGCAATCACATCCTCCAGCGAAGACACAATGGCCAGAGACTGTTCAATAGCCGCTGCAGCTTTCACAGGTGAAACCTGCTCCACCGGGGAGATCAGAGCAGCTGGGCTGGGAATCTCAGGCAGGCTGTTCACAGCATGAGCAACCTCGGGATAGACCACCGTTTCTTCATCACCAAGAAGTTCAGACTTCAACAGTGCAGACAGCTGCGCTGAAGCGCGGCGAGGAGTGTGAGAGATCTCACGAAGTTCCTGCAACAACGTCACCGGGATGCGTTGCAGAGCGCGCTGCAGCGACTCGTCGCCCAGCAGCGCGTCAGCAACGTCGAAGTAATCCTTGAGCCCGGTGACAGAAGTTAAGCGCCAGCTCAGTAATTCCTGAAGCTGCTGATCATCCAACGCACGCAGACGTTTGGAAATAGTGAGAGAAGAGGACACTGAGTGCGCGGCTTAGCGTGAACTCTTCGAGGAGTCGCGACGGCGACGAATGATGTTCACAATGACCAAGGTCATCAACAGGATGAACGCAATGGGCAGGCCAATGCCAGGCAGTACAAGGATGAAGTTGCCCAGCGGGCTAGTCAGATCAAGTTGGGTGATTCCTGCGGTGATGATGGCGAGGAATGCCAATACGGAGACGGCGACGATGGACACAACCATGGTGCCGAGGATGCGTTCTAATCGGGTTGCTTCGTAAGTGTCTTCAGTAGCCATACTTCTAAGGATAGGTGCCACTTGTTACTCCTGAGTAAACTGGAGCTTGCACCAAACGCAGGAGGAAACCATGCCAACCGGCAAAGTGAAGTTTTACGACGAGGAAAAAGGCTTCGGCTTTATCTCAACAGACGACGGTCAGGAAGTATTCCTGCACGTCTCCGCCCTGCCTGAAGGTGTGAAGGTTCGTCCTGGAACCCGCCTCGAGTTTGGTGTGGCTGAAGGAAAGCGCGGTGCTCAGGCGCTATCTGTTCGTGTGCTCGATGCACCCGCAGGTCGCGAGAAGCTGGACCGTAAACCAGCTGATGACATGGCCATCATCGTGGAAGATTTGGTCAAGCTCCTTGATGGTATTGGTAACAACCTCAAGCGTGGAAACTATCCAGATAAGGCTCACAGCGCCAAGATTGCTGCGCTACTGCGCCGCGTAGCAGATGACTTTGATGTCTAAAGCTTTCCCTCAACTCACCGCGCTGCACCAAACCCTGGCGCTTGCTGCGCTGCACGAAATCACCACCCCAGAAAGCATTGGCGAACTTGAGGTGGAAACCATCGACCACGATGGGATTGCCACGCTGCAATATGCCTGCAAGCTTGATGGCTATCCCAACTGGCGCTGGAATGTGAGCCTGGCCACCCTTGAGGGCGAAGACCCCACGGTGATGGAGGCAGAACTGTTGCCTGCCGAGGGTGCACTGGTTGCCCCTGAGTGGATTCCGTGGTCTGTGCGGCTTGCAGAATTCTTGGAAGCACAAAAGCAGGCTGCTGCTGCAGGTATTGAACTGGATGAAGAACTCCCTGAAGGCCTGCTGGATCTGGCCGAGGGTGCACTTGATGGCACCGTCCTCGATGACGAACTAGAAGATCTCAACGACAGTGATGACGGTGAGGATGACGAAGATGAGGATGATGACCTCGACGAGGACGACCTCGACGAAGATGAGGATGACGAGGAAGACGATGACGAGGACGATCTCGTCTCAGCACCGACCCACGGTGGAGATATCGACGGAGTCGATATCGATGACCTCGATGACAGCGCAAACGCTGAGCGCGAGGACTAGCTCACACTAGAGACGTTCGACGACGTATTCGATTGAGCTAATCAGAGCAGCAACATCACTCGGTTCAATTGCTGTGAACGTTGCCACACGCAATTGGTTGCGTCCGAGTTTGCGATAAGGCTCGGTGTCAACAATTCCGTTAGCGCGAAGAATCTTGGCGATAGCTGCAGCGTCAATGTCATCGTTGAAGTCAATCGTGACCACGACCTGAGAACGGTGCTCAGGGTTGGCAACGAAGGGGGTCGCGTAGTCGACACTGTCTGCCCAGTTGTAAAGAAGGTTTGAAGATTCTTTGGTTCGCGCATCTGCCCAGCCCAAACCACCGGAAGCATTCATCCAGTTGATTTGCTCTTCGAGCAACACCAAGGTTGCCACCGCAGGAGTGTTAAGGGTTTGCTCGAGGCGTGAGTTGTCAATAGCGTTCTTCAGGCTCAAGAACTCAGGGATGTAACGGTCGCTGGCAGCAATGCGCTCAACCCGCTCAATGGCAGCGGGGGAGAACAGGGCAAACCACAGACCACCATCAGAAGCAAAGTTTTTCTGCGGAGCAAAGTAGTACACATCAGTTTGGGCTGCATCGATCTTGATACCGCCTGCTGCGCTCGTGGCATCGACCACGGTGAGTGCGCCTGCATCGCCGTGAACCCTGGTCACCGGGGACATCACACCGGTCGAGGTTTCGTTGTGTGCCCAGGCATAGACGTCGATGCCTGCGGTAGCCACTGCATCAGCACGAGAACCTGCTGGCGCTTCGATGACGTGTGGCGCGGTCAGCCACGGTGTCTTGGCTGCGGCTGCGAACTTGCCGCCAAATTCACCACAGACCATGTTTTGGCTCTGCTTTTCGATGAGAGAAAACGCAGCTGCATCCCAAAACGCGGTGGATCCACCGTTACCGAGCACAACTTCATAGCCGTCGGGCAGATTGAACAGTTCAGCCAGTCCCGAACGAACGCGACCAACCATGTTCTTGATGGGTGCTTGGCGGTGGCTGGTGCCCAGAAGCTCTGCACCACGGCCAGCAAGAGCTGTCAGCTGCTCGGGGCGAACCTTGGATGGTCCGCAGCCGAAACGGCCGTCAACGGGAAGAAGTTCGCTGGGGATGGTGATCTCTGCCATTACATAATTCTAGGGTTTGGCCGAAGGCGATTTTTCCGGCGGAGCGTGCTGGGTAAAGTAGTGACTATGACGGATCTGATCGACACCACCGAGATGTATCTGCGCACCATCCTCGAACTCGAGGAAGAGAACATTGTTCCCATGCGTGCGCGCATCTCTGAGCGCGTAGGCCATTCTGGCCCCACCGTGTCTCAGACCGTGGCACGCATGGAGCGTGACGGTTTGGTTCTCGTCTCCGATGATCGTCACCTCGAGCTCACCGATGAGGGGCGCTCTAAGGCCGTACATGTGATGCGTAAGCACCGCCTAGCGGAACGGCTTCTCAGCGACATTATTGGTTTGGAGTGGGAATACGTTCACGACGAAGCCTGCCGCTGGGAACACGTGATGAGCGACAGGGTGGAACGCCGCATTCTCGAGATGTTGGGCAACCCCTCCCAGTCTCCTTACGGCAACCCCATCCCAGGTTTGGACGAGTTAGGGCTCACTCCCGCTGAGGGCTTCCTTGATGGTGTTGCTAACCTGTTGGATCTGCTGCAGGCCTCGGGAGAAGAAAGCACCGGTGTGGTACGACGCTTGGGTGAACCTGCACAAATCAACCCAGAGCTGTTGCACGATTTTGCTGAGGCAGGGTTGATTCCTGGCTCCACAATTTTCTTCACTCGTGACGGTGATCGGGTTCGCGTCAGGGCTGAGGGATACACCGGTTCCCTCGATTTACCCCTAGATGTTGCGGTTCACGTTTTCGTTGAACACAGCCTGTAGTAATTCACTGCGTTACCAATTCGTGACTTTGTCGTGTCGCTGATGTGACTTTGCGGCCCTCCTCGCGTAGTCTAGGGAAGCTTTCACACCACAGTTAAGGTGCGGAAGACTCATAACGAGACGTCCCAACCCCCGTCTCTCGGTATGAACAATGACGCGAATTTCGCATCGTGACGGGGTAAGCAACCTAGCTTGTTGGGGCGCCGGAGGTTCCAACTTTGGCCGAATTAGGTAACGACAAAATCATGTCGCGTCGAGCACGCAAGCTCGCCAACAAAAAAAGCTTGAAAAAAAGCGCTCGCAGCGCATTTAGTTCCGTCAAGGAATCTGCCAGCTCAGCCATGGCAGTTGCTTCTCAGGCGGTAACACCTCGCCACGAGCGCACTGAGCCTCGCGAGCGCCGTTCTTTCTCCAACTCTGGTTTCTTCCGCGCTGGCGTGATGACCGTTGCCGCTGGAATCGTTGCAACAATTGCCATTCCTGCGTACGCGTTCAACCCAGAAACTCGTGATCAGGAACTGCTCGAAAACACCGCCTCGACGGTGTATCAGCGCAGCTCCGGTCAGGATGCTGAAGTTTCGGCAGATGCAGCCTCGATTACTGCAGGCCGTGATGGCTACGCCATCACGGCTGCATCTCGTGCGGCAATGAATGTTTCTGGTGGCCCTTCCTATGCTTCGGTGATGGCAAATCCACCTAACCCGAACTTCAGCCTCGCCGGCATCTTTGCTGAAGGCATGAAGTACATCGGAACTCCTTACGTTTATGCCGGTAGTTCTCCTGCTGGCTTCGACTGCTCCGGTTTCACTATGTATGTCTATGCAACATTCGGTGTTGCCTTGCCACACAACTCGCAGTCTCAAGCAGCTATGGGCACACCTATTTCTGAAGCGGATGCACAGCCCGGCGATATTGTGTGGATGCCCGGTCACGTCGGCCTGTGGGGTGGTCCCGGAATGATTCTGGATGCGCCCGTTCCTGGTGGAACCGTGCAATTGCGCAAGATCTGGACCTCCAACTACCAGATCATCCGCATCGGTATCTAAGTCCCTAACTTTTCGTGAACGCTGAATAACATTTCGGCGTGGCACTGTTCTGTGTTCGGGAAGAGGAATACTCTAACTCTCAAGCATCGTGAGAAATCGCGGAGGGTTACATGAAACTACACGACCGAATAGGCGGGCTCATACGAGCGCGTCTTCGCTAGGGCATTGTCTGTATTGACGGTGCCCTTTTCTGTTTCTTGACCACCCACGGTTGATGCGACCATTCGGCAAGTAGCCTGCACGCCATGCAGGCCCCAACTCGAAAAGGCCCCACATGCGAACACTGGTTCTCAACGCAGGATATGAACCTCTTGCAATCGTGTCATTCCGTCGAGCGCTCATGCTGGTCATGAGTCAGAAGGCGACCGTTCTCCGTGCCGACAGCGAGCACCCCGTTGAAGCCATCACGGCCCGCTTCGATCGTCCTTCCGTCATTGTTCTCTCCCGTTATGTTCGTGTTCCCTACTCCCGCAGGGTGCCTCTCACTAGGCGCGGAGTGCTGCGGCGAGATGGACATCACTGCGCCTACTGCGGCAAGAGCGCCAACACCATTGACCACGTAATTCCCAAATCGCGCGGGGGAGCAGAGTCGTGGGAAAACCTCGTGGCGTGCTGCTTCAAATGCAACAACATTAAGTCTGATCGCACTCCCCAAGAAATGGGGTGGCGCTTGCGCATCACTCCGCGAATGCCGGCTGGACCAAGCTGGTTTGCCATGGGGCTTGAACACCGTGACACCGCGTGGGATGACTACCTCGCCCCAGCTGCCTAGCGAGCTGGGGGTCGTAGAATGAGATACACGCCTCTGTAGCTCAATGGAAGAGCACCTCCGTCCTAAGGAGTTGGTTGGGAGTTCGAGTCTCTTCAGGGGCACTCAACAAGGTCAGCTTTTCTCTCGCCGGAGAAAGCTGACCTTTTGTATTGCGTGTGGAAAACATTTTATTCAGAATACGTTCTGAAGTATGATGGGTATATGTCAGTCACTCTTGAACGCAAGGTTTTTCAATCCTCTGAGCTTTCGCGTCAACCCCTGCCCGTTTTCGAAGCAGCCACAGTAGAACCTGTTGAAATCACGCGCCGCGATGATGACACATTGGTGTTGATGAGTAAGCGCGAAAACGATGCACGTGATCGGTTGCTCGAGTTAGCTGCCCAGATCATCGCTATTACTGTTGAGGACGACCCTCGCCCACTAGGGGAGCGGTGTGCTGATGTCTTCAATTGGATGTGGGCCTTAGATGCCGTGGATCGTGAGCAGTGTGCTCTAGATCTCATTCGTGCTTCTCGAGCATCTTTTGCAACGAAAAAGGCATACCTTGCCATGACTGAATTGGCTTCCTGGCAAGCAACAGCTGCTGCTCTGGCAGATGACCTCAGCAACGAGCCGATTCAGTGGCATGACATTAATGAGCCGGTCGAGAAGCCCTAGAGATGGCCAAGGCAGAGCGGGTAGATCGGCCTCTCAAAAAATCTGAATTTCAGATTGTGTACGGATCCTCTGAAGCGAAAAAAGGCTGGAGAGATCTGCTCGCAACACAACGATCCCAGTTGGTAGATGCGTGGAATCTTCTGACAACAGACCCCTTTGCCCACAATGCTCAGATTCATCCACTCAAAGGCAGCTTGGGGATCGTTACCCGTGGCGGGGTTGAACATGTTCAGCGCCAGTGTGAACTCTCCCAAGGCGCGCGCATCTGGTTTTATGTGGATGACATGAACTTTGTCGTTGTCAAAGTGCACACCAGGCACCCGAACCAGACAAAGTAGAGATTTTGTTATTTCGTTAGGCCAACGAGCAATGAACGTAACTTAGTGACGGCTGCCGGCAGCTGGCCAGTGCGCGTTGCGAAGTACACACTGCGTTCACCAAGATTTTGGACAGTGGCCTTCAAGGACACTCCAAGTGAAGTGTTGGCAGCAGACTCCGTCATAATTGCCAAACAGAGTCCTTCGCTCACAAGGCCATGAATCATGCTGAGGTCATCAGTTCGAATGAATTCTTTAGGGAGAAAGCCGGCGTTACGGCAGGCACGAAGTAACACTCGTTCGGTTGCTTCGTCTACATGGCGGGTGCGAACCCAACTGGTAGAAGCAAGCTGAACAAAGTCGAGTTTCTTTTCCTGGGCAAGTGGGCTTTCTCGTGCAACTAAGACTCGGTAGGGCTCACGCAAAAGTTGGACGAGCTCGAGATCTTTTTCAATGATGCTCGGGTCATCAGCGAGGTCATAGAGAAGTGCCGCATCAAGTTCGCTGCGGCGCAGGAGTTCGACCAGTTCAAGTGGTTCTGCTTCAACTACTTCGATACGAACATTTGTCGTGGCCTGAAGTTCGTGAATTGCAGGTGGCAGAAGTTTGGAGCCCAGAGAGGCGAACGTACCCAGGCGCAGTGTGACCAATCCCGCATCGCGGTGCTCAGCGATGATTCGCTCGAGGTCGTCGACTCGAGCCATGATGGTTTCTGCTTCACGAACTGTGGCCTCACCCAATGGAGTCAAGGTGACTCCGCGGTTTCCGCGCTCCACCAAAACTGCACCAAAGTGAGCCTCGAGAAGGTTGAGGTGGTGGGTTACCGTGGGGGTACCGTAGCCCAAGTTCTCGGCAGCTTTAGTCAGACTGCCCGCATCGCGAATAGCTATGAGGACTCGAAATTGTTGCAAACTCAGCACACATAGATTATATGTTGTTGAGTTAGATATTATGATATTCCTTTGAGGAGTTGAAGTTCTTAGTGTGAAGCTATGACTGTTCCTGTTGTGCTCAATCAGAACACCACGCCATATGCCGATGCCATTCGGTCATTGGCAGAAAAAGATTGGCAGCGACTGCACGTTCCTGGTCACCAAGCCAAGGTCGAAAATGCACCGGGACTCGAACCCGTAGTTGGTGCCAAAGCGCTCTCTCTAGATTTCCCCATGCTCATGACGGGTGTGGATCAAGACACCTGGCGGAGCCGAGCTGCAGGAAATCCCACTCCGCTGATGCAAGCGCAAGCACTGGCTGCCGACGCGTGGGGAGCGAGCCGCATCTGGTTCATCACTAATGGCGCCTCAGGTGGAAATCACATTGCCACCATGGTGGTCAAGGGACTCGGTTTAGAGTTTGCTGTTCAGCGCAGCGTGCATTCAAGCGTAATAGATGGCGTGGTTCATGCAGGACTCACTCCACACTTCATTCATGGCGTGATCGACACCGGATTAGGTTCTGCTCATGGAGTGACGGCGGCACAAGTGTCGAGAGTGCTCGACGAACACCCAGAATCTTCTGCGGTATATATCGTCACTCCAAGTTACTTTGGTGCTGTTTCAGATGTGGCAGCGATCGCGGAAGTTGCCCACCAGCACGGTGTTCCCCTCATCGTGGACGAAGCTTGGGGCTCCCATTTTGGCATGCACCCAGAACTGCCTGTGAATGCTGTGAGATTAGGCGCAGATTTGGTTATTTCAAGCACTCACAAGGGTGCTGGTTCGCTGACCCAGTCAGCCATGCTGCAGCTTGGACATGGACCATTCGCCCAGCAAATTGAGTCCCTCGTCGACCGGGTCGTGAGGTCGTACCAATCTACGAGCTGCAGCTCCCTCCTGCTCTCGTCGTTGGATGAAGCTCGTCGCCACCTCGCCGTGAATGGCACAGAGGCTATCGGCGCAGCGCTAGAAAGTGTGCGTGCAATTCGGCTGGGGATTCGTCAGAGTGAACGTTTCCGCGACGCCACCCTAGACATTGTTCGGAGCGAAGGAACAGTCGACTATGACCCATTCAAAGTGGCTATTGATATGCGCGGTGCGGGTATCACCGGCAACGATGCGCAGTATCTCTTAATCCGAGATCATCAGGTATATAGCGAGCTCTCAACCCCGTCTGCTCTGTTGTTATTAGTCGGTGCAACCTCCCCGGTTGACGTGGATCGCTTCCTTGAAGCACTTCATTCTTTACCCAAGGAGGAGACTGAGCCACAACGTCCTGAGGTGTTAATTCCTGCTGCCTGTGAACGGGCAATGCAGCCCACGGAAGCTTTTTTCAGCAAAGTGGAGTTGGTCAATTTTGCAGATGCGGTTGGACGTATCTCAGCTGACTCTCTCGCTGCGTATCCACCAGGAGTACCCAACGTGATTCCAGGAGAAGTGCTCAGCGAAGAAGTGGTTAACTTTCTTCGCACCACAGCAGCAGCTCCCTCTGGCTATGTCCGAGGAGCTTCTGACCCGGCACTGGAAAAATTCCGAGTAGTAGCGTAAATCTACTTCTTTCCGCCAAACAACTTGGCAAAGAAACCAGGTTCGGCTTCGTGGCCTTGGCAACGTTGGTTCTTTGGGATGCCACGCATCACTTGATCGACGTGCTGGCCACAGCCAGCCCAGGTTGCTTTTCCGCACTTGCGGCAGGTGACTTCTCTACACATGTGGAACTCCTTAACTCTGTGTTCATTATACCCCCGGGGGTATCCCTCATGCCACACTTGTTTCATGACAGAAAAGCGTGGAGCACGGAACCTTACCGACCGCGCACAGCAGAGACCCCAGGTTCGGCCCACCCCGGAAGGGTGGACACAGAACGTTGACGCTGAGGGTCGTCCCACACTTCAGTTCGAAGCGCCCAAGCGTGGTGCAAAACCCCCTGTTCACCTAGCAGACCTCACTCCTGAGGAGCGCAAAGCTCAGGTGACCGAACTAGGTCTTCCTGCTTTCCGCGCCAAACAAATCAGCACACACTACTTCTCTCACTACACAAGCGATCCAGAAAAAATGACCGACCTGCCTGCGGCAGGACGTGCCGAGTTGGTTGAGTCACTGTTGCCTCCGCTCATGACTGAGGTCAAGAGACTGAGCACCGACAACGGCGACACCATCAAGTTTCTGTGGCGGTTGTTTGACGGGGCTCTCGTTGAGTCTGTGTTGATGCGCTATCCCGGACGCATCACACTGTGTGTTTCTTCCCAAGCAGGTTGCGGCATGAACTGTCCGTTCTGCGCAACAGGCCAGGCGGGATTGACGCGCAATATGTCGGCGGCTGAAATTGTGGATCAGGTCGTCCGCGCTAATGCTGTGATTGCCGCTGGTGAGCTTGGCGGTAAGCGCCGATCAGAAGAAGGCCAGCCTGAACGAGTGAGCAACATTGTGTTCATGGGCATGGGTGAACCCTTAGCGAACTACAACCGCCTGATGACCGCGGTGCGCACCATGCTGGCACCGCAGCCAGAGGGCTTGGGGATGTCAGCTCGTCACATCACCGTTTCCTCAGTGGGACTAGCCCCCGCTATTCACAAGCTTGCAGATGAAGGTTTGCAGCTGACGTTTGCTCTCTCGTTGCACGCACCTGATGACGAACTGCGCGACGAGCTCATCCCGGTGAATTCGCGTTGGAAAGTCGATGAGGCTCTCGATGCGGCCTATGCCTATTACGAAAAAACTGGTCGTCGCGTTTCCATCGAATACGCACTAATCAAAGATATGAACGACCACGCCTGGCGCGCGGATCTTCTTGCTCAGAAGCTCAACGAGCGCGGACGTGGATGGGTTCACGTAAACCCCATCCCACTCAATCCCACCCCGGGATCTATCTGGACTTCTTCAGAACCGTCGATTATGCGTGAATTTGTTCGACGCCTTGAAGAGCGCGGTATTCCCACCACGCTGCGAGACACTCGAGGCAAAGAAATTGATGGTGCGTGCGGACAATTAGCGGCAGCTGACTAAACGCTCCAAAGGTGCCAAAAATAGGTGTCACTACAGGGATTCTTCCCCCTGCAGACATAGTGTTTTTGATGTGTGGCCACGTAATCGACGCCCTGACGACGAGTCGTTAGAACCAGAAGAGACTGCCTCGAATATTGGCGAGCAGATCTCTCTCGATGACGACCCCTTTCCCGAGCTGTCAGCCGAGAAAGAGGAAGCAGTAGATCTACTTGCTCCCACCGCCGGCAGCCTCAACTCTGCGCTGTCCAACATCAACGTTGCCGAGCCAGTGTGGAACCAGTGGCGGGAGGAACTTTCCGTGGTCGGTGGCACCTCGCCGCTGATTCAGTTTGTGGACACCCCTCGAACCAGGATTGAACTCACCTCGATTCACCCGGGTGGTTTGCCCTCATTCATCTCGGGTAAGCCCACGCTTCTTTCTAGTTTGATTCGTGAAGAGTTTGCTTTGCGCAACGCCAGATTGGCAGCGGCAGCCGTGACGGCAAAATGCACCGAACTGCGTTCCATGCGCAGTATCGAATCTGTCTACCTTGCCCTCGGCATTGCTAAATGGACGTTCCACGACCGTGAATATTGCGGCCCGGTCTTGCTGCGCCCAATGACCTTGCGTCGCTATGGCAAAGATTTTGAGCTCAAACTCAGCGGCCAGCCATTCCTCAACCCTCAACTGGCTCGTGCTCTGGAGAGCCAGTTGGGCATTGCCTTAGATGCCGACTCTTTCGTAGCGCTGGCCAACCTGGATGGCATGTTCAACCCACTACCGGTGATAGAGCGTCTGCGCGGACTGACCCAACACGTGCCGAGCTTCGAGGTTGAGCCCCGACTGGTTGCCTCCAGCTTTGCTGATCTCTCTGCTGCGATGGTCGCTGACGTTCGTGACCTGGCTCACCCCATCTTGGATGCTCTGGCAGGCAACATCACCGCCCGCACACGTTTGACTGAAAGCCACAAAGAAGCCGTGGTAATCGGTCAGGATGAGCGCCCCCCAGCAACCGACACGCTCCTTCTTGATGCTGATTCAGAACAGGAAAGCATCGTCGCAGAAATTGCCGCCGGCAATTCCATGGTGGTCAAAACTCTTCCAGGCACCGGTGGAACACAGACCATCGTGAACGCCATTGGTGTTCTCACCGCCGCACACAAGCGTGTCCTCGTGGTGGGTGCTCGTCGCTCCAGTTTGGATTCTGTCCAGCACCGCCTGGCACAGGTCGGCCTCGAAGGTCTCACAGTTTCTCCACGCACCCTGCGTCGCGATCTCATCAACGCCATTTTGCGTAATGAGAAAGCAACTCGTCCCAACGTCACCGACGTGGACGACGCCCTGCTTCGTTTGCGCAAAGTTCTGCTCGACTACCGCGGTTCACTCACCCGGAAAGATGAAGTCTTAGGTGTATCGGTATTGGACGCTCTTGAGCAACTCTCACACCTGAGCTTGCTGCCCACACCACCATCGACCACCGCGCGCCTGCCTCGTCGCGCCATTGAGGGACTGGCTAATTCGAGACCAGCCGCAGCGGCAAGCCTGATCAAAGCTGCTGCACTGGGAGAGTTCCGTTACGGCCCCGATGACTCACCATGGTACGGAGCAAACTTCCCCACCGCAGAAGAGACCACCGCGGCACACGAGCAAGCCAAGCGTCTGCATCAAACTGAGCTTCCCAAACTGCTCGAACGTGCTGAGGAAGTATTTGGTCGCACCAAGATGCGCCCCTTCGAGAACCTCGAAGAGCTCGGCATCTACATCACTTTGCTCGTTGATATTCGCGAGACGCTCGATAAGTTCTTGCCGTCTGTTTATGACCGCCCACTGACCGAACTCATCACCGCGACTTCAGGCCGCGGAAGTGGCATGAGTGGCGGAGATCGCCGTCGCCTGAAAAAGCTTGCCTACGAATACGTGCGTCCGGGAGCAAATGTTCCGGACATGCACGAGGCACTCATTGAGATTCAACAGCAGCGTGTGCTGTGGCAGCGCTACGTAGTGGCCGGTGCTGTTCCCGAGGTTCCGGTTGGTATCGCAGACCTGCAAAGCGCCTACGACAAGGTCGTTGCCGAGCTTGTTGTTCTTGATATTGCCCTGGGGCTCAACGGTACTGACCAGTCTTTCCTCAAGCTTCCACTTGCCACACTGACCAACAAGGTTTCCGGTCTGGCAGCCGAGTCAGAAGTTCTTAATAATTTGCAAGAGCGCACCGCGCTCTTGGCACACCTGCGTGAGCTTGACCTCGATGTTCTTCTTGCAGATTTGTCAGCACGTCACGTCCCTGAAGAAGAAGTCGCAGACGAGCTTGAACTTGCCTGGTGGCAATCAGTTCTCGAAGGCATGCTCACTTCAGACAAGGCACTTCTCGGTGCTAACACGAGCATCTTGGATCGGCTTGAATCAGACTTCCGCCTGGTAGACGACGCTCACGCATCGGCAAACGGCGGACTTCTTGCGGCACGCCTAGCTGAACTGTGGAAGATTGGCCTAGTTGATCTTCCCGATGAAGCAGAACGTTTACGTCAGGCGTTACGTGGTGACTATCTCAGCCCACAAGAACTTGTTGAGCTTGCGCCACGTTTAGCCAAGTCGATTGCGCCAGTGTGGTTGTGCTCCCCCTATGAGGCCCACCTCATTCCCGACACTGTCAGTTTTGATGCCGTCTTCCTCGTTGATGCCGGTGCAACCACGGTTGCTGAGAATGCGGGTGCGATTCGTCGCGGCAGCAGCGTTGTGGTCTTTGGCGATCCTGTTACTCAGACACCCTCACGTTTTGAAACCGGGATGGGCGAATTTGAAAACCCACTTCCTCCGGTGACCGACGCAGACGCGTGGCACAGTAAATCTGCCCTGGCACAGTTCAGCGGGATCTTGCCTGCCCGCACCCTCACCAAGAGTTACCGTGCCGGCGGTGAAGACCTGGCAGATGTGGTGAACCGCCGCTTCTATGGCGGAAAGATTTCCTCCCTGCCTTGGGCAGGAACCTTCTTGGGCCACTCCAGTTTGCGCCTGCACTACATTGCCGACGGAACAGGTATGCCTGACTCTGCCACCGGTGCCGTTGAAAGCGTGGATGCTGAAGTCTCCCGCGTTGTGGAGCTTGTGTTGGAGCATGCGACCGAGCGCCCCACCGAATCCCTGATGGTCATTACCGCTAGCCCTAAGCATGCGGTGCGTGTTGAGCAATCGGTGCTTTCCGCGTTTGCTCGGCGTCCTGATTTAGCCGAGTTCATCCTGGAGGACCGAGCTGAATCCTTCGCCGTGATGACGCTTGAACAAGCCGTTGCACAAAGCCGTGACCGTGTCATCTTCTCTATTGGTTATGGTCGCACCCCACACGGTCGACTCCTGTCTGACTTTGGTGCGCTTGCTCTTCCTGGCGGTGAGCGTTTGCTTGCCGTGGGAATGACGCGGGCGCGACGCTCTATGGAGATTGTTTCCTGCTTCCGCCCTGGAGACATCGACGAGAGTCGTCTCTCGGACGGCATGCGTGCCCTGGCTGAAGTTCTCACCGAGACAGAAAAGCCTCACACCACCGAGCTGGGCACAGACTCACCAGAGCCCATGCTCATTGATTTAGCCCAGCGCTTGCAGCGTCGTGGCCTGCACGTCTCTCTCAACCACGCGGGAGAGATTGCCCTGGCCGCCTCCTATCAAGGACGAGCCGTGGCAGTGGAGACTGATGCGGTTCTCGCCAAGGGTTCCTTGCGTGAATCTCTGCGGTTGCGTCCAGAAATGCTACGCCGTCTCGGTTGGCACTACATCCGTATTCACGCCTTCGAACTCTTTGCTGACCCCGAAGCTGTTGCCACACGCGTTGCCGCACTGATCGGCGTGGAGCCCGCTGAAGATGAGCAGCTCACCGGGCCAATCGATATTCCTCAGGTAGAAACCGCTACGAACAGTGGTGACAACGAGGTGGTTGACGAAGAAATCACCGTCGAGCTACGCGAGACAGTCGTCGTTGAGCAGGTGGGCGACACTGTCGTGGTTGAAGACATTATCGAAGAAGATCTCACCACCACAGAGGTCTCCTCGACACCTGGCAGTGAGCCCGATGCGATTACGGCACCGATTGATCTGCCCGAGTAATAATGCCTACCCAGCCTGAACAAGAGCCCAAGCCTCGTTCGCGCACCAACCGCCGAGTTCAGTGGCAACCAGAAGGTGCCGCAGTCGACCCGGCGTTTGTGGATTCTCCTGCCGAGGTGACCGGTGAAGATTGGGCTGAGCGTCAGCTCAGTAACGATGAGCAACTCAAACGGGATAAGCCACCCCACTGGGGTTAGTTCGAAGAAGAGCTACTTCCACCAGAGGAGCTGCTGCTTCCGCTGCTGCCCGAAGTTGAACCACTCGAACTCTGACGTGAATCAGTGCGGTAAAAACCTGAACCGTTGAAGGTCACCCCGACCATGTTGAAGAGTTTGCGCAGCTTTCCTTTGCAGCTGGGGCACTCGGTCAGGCTGTCCTCGCTGAGGGACTGCTGAATATCGAAGGCGTTATCGCATTGCGTGCAGCGGTATGAGTAGGTAGGCACAAGATCTCCGAATGAGTCGAGTTAGAAGGTAATCAGGGCGGAAGGAGTAACCACACCGGTCACCGGTTGGTCATGAACTTCCTGAGGCAAGGAATCAACATATTCACTGTCGAAAACAAGAGCATAAACAGGTGGGCGTTTACCCATCGAGCCGAGAGTCTTATCGAAATATCCGCGACCCCAACCCATGCGCACACCCTTCTTATCCACGGCGGAAGCCGGAACAATAATGAGGTCCACATCGTTGATGGCAATGGGGCCTATCAGTTCACCGGTGGGTTCGGGGATTCCATACAAACCCACGTTCTCATCCGGGGAGTCATTGGCGATAGCCCAGTCCAATAAACCGTCATCGCGGCTCACCGGCAACAACACGTCAATTCCGTTGTCGTAAGCCCAGGAAAGAAAAGGTCTGGTTTCTGGTTCACTCGGTGTTGCCAGGTAGCACGACAGGCGTTTCACGCCCCGTGCTGCCACAAGATTCTTGAGGTGTTCCGTGAGCTTAGCGGTGGCCTCATCACGCTCATGCTGAGGCATCACCCGACGGCGGTCACGAATCTCGGCACGCAAAGCCTGCTTTGCAGTAACAAGATCCTCAGACATATCCATATTCTATTCGCCCACAAAGAAGCACACTCCTGTGGTTAGGCTTAGTCACATGGCAGCCATCATTCCCACACTGCATGAAGGCCGTGTGAGTATTCGGGGAATCAAAACCCGTGATGCCAAAAAACTTGAAGAAGAACTGATGCGCAACCGCGCCTGGTTGCGCCAATGGGAAGCCACTGTTCCGCAAAGCTTTGTCAGTTTCGACACCAAAGCAGGAATACGAAACCTGCTCGCCCACGCCCGCGTGGGAGCAGGTATTCCGTTCGCCATTGAATATGACGGCGAATTGGTGGGCCAACTCAATGTTTCTGCTATTGCCTATGGCTCGCTCTCCTCAGCCCAGCTGGGTTATTGGGTGGCCGAGCGCGTCGCCGGCCAGGGTGTGACACCTACTGCTGTTGCACTTGCCACCGACTACTGTCTGCACAACCTCGGGCTTCACCGGATGGAAATCTGCATCCGTCCAGAAAACACTGCCTCGCTGCGCATCGTGGAGAAACTGGGCTTCCGCTATGAGGGTCTTCGCCGCCGCTACATCCACATCAACGGAGACTGGCGCGACCACTTTTCCTTCGCCCTCACCCAGGAAGAAGTCCCCGATGGAGTGCTCGAGAGATGGAAGAGTGGCAGGGTTCCTGAAGGAATCGGTACCGTGCCGGCAGCTGACTACGATTTGCTGGGCTAACCCACCTCAGACAACACACCCCGGGCTTAAAGCACTCCGGCTCGATTCACTCGTACCTTAGAAGTCATGAGTGGTGATTTTCTTGGCGGAGGGCTGGTATTCGCAATCGCGGCCGCCCTGTGGATTATGTATCTCATCCCTACCTACTTACGTCGCAAGCACTTCGATGCGACCGAACGCAACGCCGTGCGCATGCAGCAAACCATCCGCGCTCTGGCAGAAACTGCCGATGTTCCCGAGGAGATTCGTGTGGAAGCATCTGCTCGCGCCGTGATCGAACAAAAGCGTGTGCTTCGTCAAGCAGAGGCTGCAGCCCGCGCAGAAATGCGCCAGGCAGCAGCACGTGCTGTGGGCTATGACGAGCAAGCCGTGATTGCTGCTCGCCGCGCTCGCCGCAACCGTCTTGCAAGTGCGCTCTTCCTGGCTGCAACACTGGTCGGCATCATTGCTGGGTCCATCATCTTGGCAACCGGTGGAAGCTGGGAGACCCTCGCCATTTCGTGCCTCGTGTTCGCTCTGGCTTTAGTCATTCAAGAAGTTGTCGTTTCCTCGACCACTATCCAGGCAGCACCTGCGGCGTCGCACCGGTACGCCTCCGAATTCTTTGACCAGTCCCACTTCAAGCCTGCACAGGTGTCACGAAGCTGGACTCCTACCGCACTTCCACGCCCACTGCATCTCTCTGAGGGCACGCTGTCGCAGGCGGTCGTGCAATCACAGATTGCTGCCGAGCGCATGCGTCAGTCTGCACAAGAATCTGCACTGGTTGAGCGCATGAGCATGGATCAAGCTGGACTTGAACAGCTACGTCGCACCGCAACCACTCCTCCTGTTCGCACCGAAGCACCTGCACCAGAGGTTGCCTCACGCCTAGCTGGTATGGGTGTGGTGGACACCACAGCTTCTGCAGAACTTGATCTGGACGCTGTTCTGCGCCGTCGTCGCGCAGGATAAGTAAACCCACTAACACTTCCGCGGTACATTTGCTCTATGAGCACTCGTCGCGTTGTCATTACTGGAGCTAGTTCAGGTATCGGTCAGGCTACTGCCCGGCTTTTTGCTCAGCACGGTTGGAACGTGGTCGGTGTTGCACGCCGCGCAGACCGTCTCGCTGAACTCGAGGCTGATGCCGGCATCAGCACCTTCGTTGCCGATGTGACTCAGCAAGAAGATGTTGATGCTCTGCGGGAATTCCTCGCTGACACTGGCCCCGTGCACGCGCTGGTCAATAATGCCGGTGGTGCTTTTGGCGCATCCAGCGTGGAAGAAAGCGATCCTGCCGATTGGCAGAAGATGTTTGATGTGAATGTGTTGGGTGTGCAGCGGGTGACCAGTGCCCTGCTGCCGCTGCTGCGCCAGGCGGCAGCCGGTGGGCACGCGGACATCATGACGGTGACCTCCACAGCTGGTTTTGTTCCCTATGAGGGTGGCGGGGGATATAACGCAGCCAAGTTTGCTGCCCACGCGGTGGTGGGAGTTTTACGCCTAGAGCTTGCCGGTGAACCCATCCGCGTGATGGAGATTGCCCCGGGCATGGTCAAGACCGACGAGTTTGCACTCAACCGTTTAGCTGGAGACACCAGCAAAGTTGAGGCACTCTATGCCGGGGTGGAAGCACCACTGGTTGCCGAAGATGTTGCCGAAGCCATCGTGCACGCACTCGAACTTCCCGGGCATGTGAACATGGACATGATTACGATCCGTCCGGTAGCCCAAGCCGCACAACACAAACTCATTCGTGGCACACTCACACCGAAGGCCTAAGCATGGAATCTCTTTCGCGTCACACCGACTACGGCAATGTTCCCTTCGACGAGAACATTGCCTTAGCTCACCCTCTTGAGCAGTTTGCACAATGGCTCACCCAGGCAGAAGCAGAAGATATTTTTGAGCCCAATGCGATGGTCGCCAGCACAATTGACCCCGATGGCAGGGTGAGTTCGCGCACCGTCCTACTCAAGGGTCTGGATGAGAGTGGCTTCCAATTTGTCACCAACTACACTTCACGCAAAGGCAAAGCACTGCTGGCAAACCCCAGTATTTCTCTATTGTTTCCTTGGTATAGCCTCAAGCGCCAAGTGATTGTCTATGGCACAGCAATCAAGGCAAGCGCAGCCATCAGTGATGAGATGTGGAACAGGCGCCCGCAGGGCGCCCAGCTTGCTTCCGCTGCAAGCAATCAGTCTGAGCCCATTGCTTCGCGCGCAGAACTTGATGCTCAACTAGCTGAGCTTGAAAAGCAATATCCAGAAGGGACTGCTGTTCCCCGGCCAGAACACTGGGGTGCTTTTCATGTGGAACCGCATGCCATTGAGTTTTGGCAGGGACGTTCCATGAGATTCCACGATCGCATCCGGTATGACCTTGTGGATGGTCTCTGGCAGATAACACGCCTCCAGCCCTAGGCTGAAGGACATGGCAACTCCGTTCACTACCTATTCCCTCGATCAACTCCGCACCCGCACCAGCGCTAAGTGGAGACAATACGGCCCGGATGTGTTGCCGCTGTGGGTGGCAGAGATGGACAGCACCATTGCGCCTTCCGTTGCAGAAGCAGTTAACGCCGCACTGACCGAGGGTGACACCGGTTATGCCCATGGTGATGTCTATGGTGAAGCCTTCGCGGAATATTCGAGGCGCCACTGGAACCTCAACGTCGATCCTGCCTACACTCTCCCCGTCATTGATGTCATTCGAGGGTTGACCTCGGTCATTTTGGAATTGACAGAACCGGGGGCACCGATTGTGTTGACTCCTCCGGTGTATTACCCCTTCGCGATGATTGTTGGCGGTACGCAACGAACAGTTGTGAATGCGCCGCTGACGGCCGAAGGACGCTTTGATGCAGAAAGCCTAGAAAAGGCATTTTCTGAAGCAGCAGCTCTGGGCAAGGGCGGCATGGTGCTCATCAGCAACCCGCATAATCCTGGTGGTGCTGTTCACACCCGTGAAGAGCTGACCATGTTGGCAACCTTGGCGGCCAAGCACGGCATCCGTATTCTCTCGGATGAAATTCACGCTCCCTTGACGATGCCTGGCTATACCTTCATTTCCATCCTGGACATCCCCGAAGCAGCTGACGCCATCGTGGTGACCAGTGCCTCCAAGTCATACAACCTTGCCGGGCTCAAGGCAGCGCTCATTGTGACCAATCCAGCGTCCTCGGAGTTTGTTCGTTCCATGAAGTCCAAGTATTTGGAAGGTCCCAGCCACCTGGGCACTATTGCTCACGTTGCAGCGTTGCATGGCGGCGACCAGTGGTTGGCGGATGTGAATAAAGACATCGACCGCAACCGCCACCTCGTCACGGAACTGGTGACCACGTTCCTTCCCGGTGCGAAATACACTCCCGTGGAGGCAACCTATTTAGCGTGGGTGGATTGCCGAGACCTCGGCCTGGGCGATGACCCAGGACAGGTGTTCTTAGAAAAAGGCAAGGTTGCCTTTAGTAGTGGCCACGTCTTTGGCCCAGGCGGCGAAGGCCACATCCGTGTCAACATGGGCACAAGTCCCGAGATTTTGACGGAAGCATTCCGCCGGGCATCGCTAGCTCTCTAGTTCTGCTGTTCTAGCTGATTGTTTCCAGCGGGCCCGTATCAGGTAGAGGAACTCCCGTTGTGCCACGGAGGTCGGGACTCCACTTATATGCCACTACAGCACCGAGTACGGTAATCACCGCAAAGCCAGTGGCGGCAACAATTGCTGATGGGGCACCGAAATGGTCAATACAGAAACCTGCGACAGCTGCACCCACCCCGACTCCGATGAGTTGTCCAGTGCCTATCCAGGCGTAGGACTCCGCGGTCTCGCTGAACTTCATCGTTGCGCTGATGTTGGCAAAAAGAACCGTGAGTGCAGGGGCAACTCCAAGTCCTGAAATGAAGAGGGTGAGCGAAAGCCACCAGAAATCACTGGAGAAGGACGCGGCAACTAGCCCTGCAGTGATCACCACGAGTCTGCGCGTCAACGACCACGGCGCAATTTCCCGGTGACCCCACGCCAATCCACCGACCAGTGAGCCCAGGGCATAGATGGCGAGAATCCATCCAGCTTCTGGTCCCTCTTTGCCGTAGAGACCAATAATTCCTGCTTCAACAGCGGAGAATGTGGCCACCAAAGTGAGCCCTAAGGTCATCGAGATAATGACGGGAGAGCGAGTGAGCACTCCACCCAAGCGACGCTTGCTGGGGGGAATACGAACTTGCCCCACTGAGGGGGAAGTAATAAACCATGCTCCGCCGACGGCCAGGAATGCCATCGCCGTCAGGATTGCCTCGGTGCTGCCAAACTGCACAGCCACGAAGGTGGTGAGTACGGGCCCAACAATCCAAATGATTTCTTGAGCAGTGGCATCGAGAGAAAACAGGGGAGTGAGCAAGCGGTTAGGAACCAGCTTGGGGTAGATCGTGCGCACAGCAGGCTGAATCGGTGGGTAGGAGCATCCGGCGATAAAGCCCAGAAGAATCATGACGGGAACGGAGAAGGGGATGATGGCCATTGCGCTAAACAGCACAACTGCAACCACAGCCATCACGCTCAGCAGTGGGCGCATCCCCCAGCGCGACATGAGGCGAGAACTAATTGGCCCGGCAATAGCTTCGCCCAAGCTGATCGCACCAACCACCAGTCCTGCCGCTGCGTAGGAGTTGTGAATGCGCTCCACGTGAATAAGGAATGCGATGGAGAGCATGCCGTGGGGAAAACGTGCGAGTAGCTGCGACAAAACAACGCGGGTCACCCCGCGTACTTTGAGTAGTTCCGCATACGTTTTCACAGTTTCTCCAGTCTATGGGCCGGGTCATAAGGGTGCGAATGAGCGCGAATAACCGTCGTGAGTGTCCGTGGGTGGCCAGAAGATGTATTTCACGTAATAAATGAACAAAAAACGATGTGAATATGTGCACAAATGCGGAAAAGTTATCCACAATTGGGGATGACACGCCCACAACATGTAGGGGATTCATTTTCGAGCCAACCCCTTATATAGTGGTCAAGCACCTAGAGCAGAAAATTTACGAGGAAGAGACAACAGACGTGGGAATCACTGTCGTTAAGCGCAATGGACAGCGCGAACAGTATGACGCCAACAAGATCAACATGGCGATTGAAGAGGCAACTCATGGCCTGCACGACAACATTGCGTGGGTGACCCAGATTGCAACCGAACTCGAAATCACCCTGTTTGATGGCATCACCACTCAGCAACTTGACGAAGCAGTCATCCAGGTTGCTCTGCAGAACGTCAAAGATGACCCTGCATTCGACGTTGTAGCTGCCCGTCTGCTGCTCAAGACCATCTACAAGCGTGTTCTCGGAGACTTCTCTACCCCCGAACAGCTCAAGAAGCTACACCGCGATCACTTCGCAGAGAACATGAAGCGTGGCGTCGAGGAAGGTCTGCTTGACCCTCGACTGGCTGAACTGTTCGACCTCGACGCACTCGCGGCTGAGATTGACCCCAGCCACGATGACCTGCTCAAGTACATCGGTGTTGTTACCCTCAACAACCGCTACGCCATCAAGGGCCGCAACGGTGACCCTCTTGAGGTTCCTCAGTACTTCTGGATGCGTATCTCCATGGGTCTGTCTCTCAACGAGAAGAACCCCACCGAGCACGCCATCAAGTTCTACAACAAGATGAGCCAGCTTGAGTACCTTGCAGCTGGATCTACTCTGGTGAACGCCGGAACCATCTACCCACAGCTTGCTAACTGCTTCGTTCTTGAAATGCAGGACGACATGGAGCACATCGCGAAGACCACGCGCGACGTCATGTGGCTTACCAAGGGAACCGGTGGTATTGGTCTGTCCGTAACCAAGTTGCGTGCGCAGGGTTCCCCCATCCGCTCGAACAACACCACCTCGACCGGCCCTATTCCTTTCATGCACACGCTGGACTCGATCCTGCGTGCGGTGAGCCGTGGTGGTAAGAAGTTCGGTGCGATGTGCTTCTACATGGAAAACTGGCACCTCGATTTCCCCGAGTTCCTTGACCTGCGCCAGAACTCTGGTGACCCCTACCGTCGTACCCGTACCGCAAACACTGCTGTGTGGATCTCCGACGAGTTCATGAAGCGTGTTCAGAACGACGACGACTGGTACCTCTTCGACCCACTCGAGGTAACTGACCTCAACGAGCTCTACGGTAAGGCGTTCTCTGAGCGCTACAACTACTACGTAGCCGAGGCAGAAGCCGGCCGGATGAACCTCTACAAGAAGATCGGTGCTCGCGAGCAGTTCAAGCAGATCCTGATCTCTCTCCAGTCCACCAGCCACCCCTGGCTGACGTGGAAGGACACCATCAACCTCCGTGCCCTCAACAACAACACCGGAACCATCCACTCCTCCAACCTGTGCACCGAAATTACGCTGCCACAGGACGAGGACAACGTCTCGGTATGTAACCTCGCCTCGATCAACCTCTCCCGTCACCTCACCGACGAGAACACCGTTGACTTTGCCAAGCTGGCCGAAAGCGCCAAGCTTGCTGTGCGCCAGCTCGACAACCTGATCGACATCACACGCTCGTCAGTGGAAGAGGCAGACTTCTCCAACAAGGAAAACCGTGCCATCGGTCTGGGTCTCATGGGCTTCACCGACATCGTGGAGCGTATGGGTTACTCCTACGAGTCCGAAGAGGCCTACGACCTCATCGACGTCATCACCGAGCACATCTCTTATGCAGCAATCGAAGCATCGGTTGAGCTTGCACAGGAGCGTGGCGCCTACAGCAACTTCGAAGGAAGCCGCTGGTCACAGGGTCTCGTACCTTTCGACAGCATCGACCTCACCGAAGCAGACCGTGGTGTCCCCATCACCGTCAACCGCAAGACCACCCTGGACTGGGATGCACTGCGGAAGAAGGTCAAGGGTGGCGTTCGCAACGCAACCCTGATGGCTATTGCTCCCACCGCATCCATCGGTCTTGTTGCCGGAACCACCCCAGGTCTGGACCCCCAGTTCTCACAGATCTTCAGCCGTGCAACCAGTTCGGGCAAGTTCCTTGAGGTCAACCGCAACCTCGTTGCAGACCTCCAGAAGCTCGGAATCTGGGAGACCGTCCGTGAAGACCTGCTGCGTAACCAGGGTGACGTACAGAACCTTCCTCAGATTCCCGACCACATCAAGGCTGTTTACAAGACCAGCTTCCAGCTCTCGCCCTTCTCCTTCCTTGAGGTTGCCGCGCGTGCACAGAAGTGGATCGACCAGGCCATCAGCCGCAACATGTATCTGGAAACTCGTGACCTCGGCGACATGATGGAGATTTACTCCGAAGCATGGAACCGTGGCGTGAAGACCACCTACTACCTGCACATGAAGCCACGTCACACGGCCGAGCAGTCCACCGTCAAGGTGAACAAGGCAGAAGACATCAACGCCAGTGGTGGACCCAAGAAGGGCTTCGGCTTCGGTAGTGGTTCCGGTGCAAACCCAGAACCACACGCAGTCTCCGCTGTTGCAGAAGCAGAACCTGCTGTCGCTGCCCCTGCACGTAAAGGCTTCGGATTCGGCGCATCGGGAGGTGGAAACTAATGAACTACACAACCCCCGTAGACGAGTACTTCGTTCCCGTCGACCCGATGGATGAACTTCAGTGCGAGTCCTGCCAGTAGGCAAATCGCTCTGATCCACAGACACCCCTGCAACACCTGCACCATCTGTAACAACCCCGCCGCACCCCACTAGGGCACCCGCTCTAGAAAAACGGGACACTACAGAAACACCACACTTTTACGACGAACTAAGGAGAAACACCATGGGTATTCTCGGTACCGGAGTCCAGGATGGACTCATGCTTAAGCCCGTCACCTACAAGTGGGCGATGGACCTTTACGACCAGGCAGTAGCAAACACCTGGTTCCCCAACGAAATTCAGCTCGGTGAAGACATCGCTGACTTCAAGAAGATGACGGATGAAGAACGTCACGCCATCACCTTCTTGATGAGCTACTTCAACCCCAACGAGCTGCTTGTGAACAAGGCACTCGCCTTCGGCGTGTACCCCTACGTCAAGGCTCCCGAGGCTCACCTCTACCTCGCGAAGCAGATGTGGGAAGAAGCAAACCACTGCATGAGCTTTGAGTACGTGCTCGAAACCTTCCCCATTGACCGTGAGATTGCCTACAGCTCTCACGTCAAGGTGCCTTCCATGGCTCGCAAGGAAGAATTCGAAGTCAAGTTCATCAAGCGCATGACCGAGCAGACTCTCGACATCACCACCACCGAGGGCAAGAAGGACTTCGTTCGCAACCTCGTTGCCTACAACGTCATCCTCGAGGGAATCTGGTTCTACTCCGGCTTCATGGTTGCGCTGAGCTTCCGCCAGCGCAACCTGCTGCGTAACTTCGGATCTCTCATGGACTGGGTCGTTCGCGACGAGTCTCTTCACCTCAAGTTCGGAATCAACCTGATTCTGACTGTTCTCGAAGAGAACCCAGACCTGCAGACCCCCGAGTTCGCAGAAGAAATCCGCAACATGATTCTCAACGCTGTTGAGATGGAAGAGGAATACAACCGTGACCTCCTCCCCAACGGCATCTTGGGTCTGAACTCAAACTACATCAACCAGTACGTGAAGTACCTGGCTGACCGTCGTCTCGAGGAGCTCGGTTTCGAGGCCCACTACAAGGTCTCCAACCCTGCAAAGTGGATGGCAACCGCCAACGACACTTTGCAGCTGGTCAACTTCTTCGAGTCGACCAACACAAGCTACGAGTCCAACGGCGCAACCGCCTAAATACTCGAACAGAGTTAAGGGCCTTCCTGATTACAGGAGGGCCCTTTTCTGTACACCAAAAAGGCGACAATCCCTAGAATTTTTGTCTAGACTATTTGTATGCAAAAGTTTTCACTCAAAGCGCTTAGCGCCGCTTTTTTGACACTGGGTCTTGTTGTTGCTGGTCTAGCTGCACCGGCTCATGCAGCTGCTGGAATAACCATGATCACCAATCCAGTTCCGACGTTTGATGCAAGTACAGCGAGTCCTGCGTTCGAAGTAAAGATTGACAATGGTGGGACTGCTTTCGTTGATGACGGAAGTCCTAGCGCAGGACAGATAACAATAGAGGTTAGAGGAACCGGTTCCGCCACTGGGATGTGGAGCCTCCCAAGCGGATGTGCAACAAGCTTCACTGCATTTGCGTCATCAAACTGTGGCATCCTCTCAATCACAGGGACTGGTATAGGTACACCCGTTGTGAAAAAAGATATATCTCAACTAGTAATCAAAGGTCTGGGAACCGCAACTTCGATCAATATTCAGTTTGCAGCAAGTGCATATCAAGTTGCAGCTAGCGGAGGTACCTATAACTTCAAAGCAATTACAGGTCCAGGATTCATGCCAGTAGAGTACATACTTCCAATTACTGTGAATTCTGCGCCGCCACCTGCAACGTACACAGTCACTTTTGACTCAAATGGCGGAACAGGAACAATGTCGAATCAAACCAATGGTGGTTTTGGTCCCTTGAACAACAATACTTTTGTTAAGTCGGGAACCACTTTCAGGGGCTGGTCAACTACATGTAATGGTTCTTTAGTTTATGCAAACAGGGCTATGTACAATTTCTCTGCAAATGCAACACTTTATGCAGTTTGGGCTGACGGCTCAAATGCGTGTGGCGGTGGAGGAGGAGCCCCATCATCAGCGAGTGTGAACCTTACTTTGAATGCAACTACTGGACAGCTTGTGGCAGGCTCGACTGTTGCTATCGCTGCTAGCGGTTTGCAATCAACTGCTGCATATTCACTTGTTGTTCAGTCAACGCCCCAGACTATAGGTTCTGGAAATGCAACTGCGGGTGCTGTGAACACCTCTGTGACTCTTCCCACTGGCCTTGAGGCAGGTTGGCACACACTGACATTCTCTTCAACAGCTGCCGATGGTTCTGCTGTTACCAGTGTGACCTATTTCAAGGTCTCAGCTTCGGGAACATTGCTTGCCACATCAAGCACGATTCCTGCTGAGCTCGCTCAGACTGGTTTTGACGCAGCGCCTTACCTCTTCGGAGGCCTTGCGCTTGCCTTAGTTGGTGGTGCGCTCATGCTGATTGCTCGTCGTAAGCAGAGTAACTAGTAGTCATCCCAACAGAACGCCCCGCTCCTTGAGTGGGGCGTTTTTCTTTATGCAAGGACTTTCTTGATTCTTTGCAACGAGATTGGTTCTGCCGTTCCAAGAGGCTGCGCAAAGAGACTTACTCTGAATTCTTCAAGCATCCAGCGTGCTTTGACGAGGTGTGCTGGGGAGTGTGGGGCTAGAGGTATCTTGCCCCCTGCAGACTCGTAAAGATTGAGGGCTTGGGTAAGTTCAACAGATGCAGTTCTGTCTCTGCCTGAATCCTCGATCATGCGCTGAATACGCATCGTGATTGCTTTGATGTAGACAAGGATTCGTGGCAGTCGGGTAAGCCCAACCTCTCCGATAAAGCCTGGACGTAATAGTTGCTCAAGATGAGCTTTTTCTTCTGTGAGCTGTGCCAAGAACGTCATCGGGTTTGCTTGGGCCATGGCTTTGTGTGCTTCTTTGGCTGCACTGAGAATTCTGGCTGTTTGTGAGACAGCATCAAAGATGTTGTCCATGATGGCACCTTGGACTCGGTCTCTGAGGGTTTCAAACTCTGCCTTTTGGAAGATCATTCCGTCATCACGCATGGAGAACAGCACGTTATCCACGCTGGCGCCGATTGCATCGGCAATCAGTGCGCCCAGGCTTGGATAGGGGCTTTGGGTAAGGATGAGTTTCTCATTGGCAGTGAGGTGCTCTTGCACATATTTCGCAGGGGAAGGAATTGCTGCAATTACTAGAGCTCTCGTTCCTAGCGGGTGTTCTCGTTTTTGGTCTGCTTCGGTGGCGAGAAGTCTGATTTTGACTTCTTGTTTGGTTGTTCCTGGGTGGGTGACCACGAGTGCAGGGTATGCCCGCACGGTGTTGCCGCCGTGTTGGGCATCCACCGTGCGGGGGAGTTCATCGAAGTCCCAGCTGGTGAGGTTGTCCCTTTCGAGGGGGGACGTTACGCGTTCTGCTACTTCAGCTATGGCATCTCTCGTGCGCTCGGCTAGTCCTCGCTGAAGTTTGGTGAGGTTTTTATCTGTGCCGAGCCTCTTGCCTGTGCTGCTGATGACCCGATACGTCATCCTCAGGTGATCAGGAAGGCGTTCGGGATCAAAGTCCTGTGCTGAAATAAGTGCTCCGCTGAGGCGTTGGAGAGTTTGCGCAACAGCAACAAGGACGCTGCCTTCGGGTTTTTCAGGCAGCGTTGCGGCGGCTTTCGTGGCCCAATCTGCTGCCGGCACTACCTGGCGGCGAATGTTCTTAGGAAGTGTCTTGATCAGGCCAGTGATGAGCTCGAGGCGCAAACCTGGAACAAGCCACTCGAATGCCTCTGGTTCTAATCTCGCCAGTAATGGAAGCGGGATTTCAACAGTGACGCCGTCGTCTTCGCGGCCAGGTTCAAATCTGTAGGTGAGCTTCAGGCGTTGGTCGCCAAAGGCCCACTCTGAGGGGAATTCATTCTCGTCATGTTCTGCTTCAGTTTCTTCTAACAAGTCAGAGCGTTGCATGGTGAGCAGGTCAGGGTTTGTGGCGCGCGCCTTCTTCCACCAGCCTTCAAAGGTTCTGGTGGAGAAGACATCGGCGGGGATGCGCTGGTCATAGAACGCGAAAACAACTTCGTCGTCAGCGAGAATGTCTCTTCTTCTTGAGCGTTCTTCAAGTTCTTCGAGCTGCCTGCGCAGTGCGCGATTGCTTCGATCGAATGCTTGCTTGGAATCCCATTCGCCATCCACCAATGCATGGCGAATAAACAGTTCACGGCAGAGTTCAGGATCAATACGTGAGTATTGCATTCGTCGGTGGGCTACGAGTGTGACGCCATAGAGCGTGACGCGCTCATAGGCGACGACAGCTCCTTGGTTTTTCTCCCAGTGTGGTTCGCTATAGCTTCGCTTGCACAGCTCTCCGGCAATCTTTTCGGCCCAGCTTGGATCTATCGCCGCATTGGTGCGGGCAAAGAGTCTGCTGGTTTCTACCAGCTCTGCACTCATCACAGCTGCAGGTGGTTTCTTCGCTAATGCAGATCCTGGAAAGATGACGAACTTCTGATTCCTCGCGCCGAGATACTCATGCTGTTGTTTGCGAGGAGAGTTCTTGTCGTTGTATTTGTTCCCTAGTTTGTTGTCGCTGACTTGCTTGAGACCGATGTGAGAGAGCAGGCCGGACAGAAGTGATTTGTGTATGCCATCTGGATCAATCTTTGGTTCGCCCAAGCTCAAGCCCAATGGTTTCGTCAGGGTTTTGAGTTGGCGATAGACGTCGTTCCACTCGCGAACTCTGAGGTAGTTGAGAAACTCTGCTTTACACATTCTGCGGAAGGCGCTGGAGGAAAGTTCTTTCTGTTTCTCTTCGAGATAGTTCCACATGTTGAGCAAAGTGAGAAAGTCACTGGTGGGGTCAGTAAAGCGTGCATGGGAGAGGTCTGCTTGGGGGCGTTTTTCGAGAGGGCGTTCTCTCGGGTCTTGAATGGTGAGCCCTGCCACAATCGCCATGACTTCTCTGGTCACTCCGTGGTGGCGCGACTCGAGAACCATGCGCGCAAAGCGGGGCTCGATGGGAAGTCGCGCTAAGTCGTGACCAATTTTGGTCAGTTTTGTGCTGCTGGAGTTTGTCTGGATTGCCCCGAGTTCTTTCAGCAGGTCAATGCCGTCTTTCACACCCCGTGAATCCGGTGTTTGCAAGAACGGGAACTGGGAAATGTCTCCTAGTCCAAGTGACGCCGCCTGCAGAATCACCGAGGCAAGGTTGGTGCGCAGGATCTCAGGGTCAGTGAATTCTGGGCGGCGTTTAAAGTCTTCTTCAGAGTAGAGGCGTATGGCAATGCCCTCGCTGGTTCGACCGCAACGTCCTGAGCGCTGATTCGCGCTGGCTTGCGAGATGGCCTCTATGGGTAGTCGCTGCACCTTGGCTCTAGGGGAATAACGGGAGATTCGTGCTGTTCCCGCATCAATGACGTATTTGATTCCCGGAACCGTCAGGCTCGTCTCGGCCACGTTGGTTGCCAAGATAATACGTTTTCTGAGGCCTGGGACTTTGCTCGGTTCAAAGACTTTGTGCTGATCTGCCGCTGAGAGGCGGCCATACAGTGGCAGCACTTCGGTGCCGGCCTTCATTCGGCCGGCCGCGATGTGGCCTTCGACGGCTTCTTGAGCATCACGAATCTCTGTTTCACCTGAGAGGAACACCAGCACGTCACCGGGTGCTTCCTTGTCTAGCTCATTGAGAGCAGAGATGATTCCGTCTAGGTAATCACGGGCTGAATGTTCGGGAACTGCTGTTGCTGTGTTCTTGTCATCTGCCAGTTCGTCATCGTCGACATCGTCACTGCTGACCTTGTCTTGGATTAGGGGACGGTAACGGATCTCGATGGGGTAGGTGCGACCCGATACTTCAATAATGGGTGCACCACCGAAATGTTCGGCGAAGCTCTCAGGGTCAATGGTCGCAGAAGTAATGATGACTTTGAGGTCGGGTCTGTGGGGAAGTATCTGCTTGAGATATCCCAGAAGGAAATCGATATTGAGGCTGCGCTCATGCGCCTCATCAATGATGATGGTGTCGTAGTTGGAGAGAAGGCGATCGCGTTGCAGGGCATTGAGCAAGATGCCATCAGTCATTACTTTGACTTCAGTTTCTGCACTGGCCTGATCGGTGAAGCGCACTTGATAGCCGACAAGGCCGCCGAGTTCAACCCCCAGTTCCTCAGCAATGCGCTCGGCAACAGCACGAGCAGCGATTCGTCGTGGCTGGGTGTGAGCAATACTTGTGCGGCCCAATTCCAGGCACATTTTGGGTATCTGGGTTGTTTTTCCTGAACCGGTTGCCCCGGCAATGATCACAACCTGGTTGTCTCGAATGGCTGAAAGTATCTCGTCACGCCACTCACTGACAGGTAAGTCAGGCGGGTAGGTGATGAGTGCGGCATCCATGGGCTTTATCCAGCCTACGCGAGGGGTGTTTATACCTGTCGTCTAATGTGACACACTTACTCAGGTCCACTTTCTAGGAGGAAATGTGTCTTCATCAGCTTCTGCCGGTACCGCACCAGAACAAGGTTTTCGTCGGGCAGCCGTAATCTTGTTGGGCATGCTCGGGGCAATTCAAGTTGCTGACCCGCTTATCTCCTCGCTTGCGTTAGTTAAGGCATCTGACGAACTGAACTTTTCTGCATCCACGCAGTCGCTTGCAGCTGGTATTTCAACTCTTGCTCTAGCCGCAACGGCGATTCCCGGCGGTATGCTCGCGGACCGTTATGGCCGCCGTCTGCTTCTTGCTCTCTCAGTACTGGTTGCTGCTGCTGGTCAGCTCATGACCGCCAGCGCGGGTCTGATTGACCCCAAGGCTGACACTGCAGTGCTGTTCTACCTCCTGGGACGAATTATCACTGGTGTTGCTCTGGGCGTAACCTTTGGTGCTTCATACGGAATGTTGCGTAATGTCTCCAGTACGAAGTCACTAGGTCCTGCCATGGCTACCTACAACATCGTCAACGGAGTCATCCCCGTCGTCGCGATGGTGCTCGGTGGTGTGTTGATTGCGACCAGCTGGCGTTTGGCTTACCTCATTCTTCCTGTTGTCTCTGTTATCGGCTTCTTCTTGGTTAAGCCCATCCTCCCCAAGATTGATAAATTGCCCCCCGCCAAGGTCGACTACCTGGGCATGCTTTTCGTTGCCATCGGTATTGCTGGATTGCTGTACGGCATCAGTGGGGCAACCAACGGTTTTGACCACCCTTCGTTCTATGTTCCGGTCATTATCGCTCTCCTTGCTCTTGCACTCTTCGGAGTTCGCGAGAACAAGACCGCCTCTCCGGTATTTCCCATCAAGCTGTTGACTCACCCTGCTTTCTTGGGCGCTGTCGTGATGGGTATTTTCTGGAACATGGCCACAGCTTCGATGAGCCAGATGCTTCCCAACATGTGGCAATACGTCACCCACATTCCGGCTGCACTTCTGGGTGCCGCTAGCTTGCCTATGTCTGCCGCCGGAATTATTGGTTCCGTCATCGCGGGAACTTTATTGGGTAAGGGGTCTAAACCTCGTTCAACTGCCATTTCTGGCTACATTCTCATGGTTCTCGGGTTTGCAACCTACCTCTTCCTCACCCCCACTGCGAGCTACCTCATGTTCTTACCCGGAATGATCATTGCCGCAGTTGGCTGGATGATGAACGCCACCAGCCAAGGCAACCTGTTCATTACCTTGGCACCTGCCAAGTTCTATGGCCCTGTTACTTCCAGCAAGCTTGCGGTTGGACAGTTTGGTTACGCACTTGGTTTGACTGGTAGCACCGTAATGGTGTCCTTGTTCACACTTTCTGGAGTGAGTACAGCAACTAAGGGTGCTGTTGCCGGGGATTCGAACTTGGATGCTATTACCTCGTATATGGCAACAGGGCAGACCACCAACAGTGACCTTGCTGCTGTCAGCACTGCTGATTTGGCGTCGATCTACACCACTGCCTTTGTCTCCACGATTTCTATCATCGCTGTTGTCATTGCAGTTGCGGGTGTCACGATGTATCTCTTGCTCAAAAACAAGAAAGCATCCATCCCCGTCGATGAATACCTGGGTTTGACCAACTAGGTAACCTGGCCACCTCATTAGTGAAATCTGCATAGGCTCTTCTCATGCTGACGCGTGAAGAGTTTGAGAAGTTTGTGTCATCCCCCGTCGTGATCGACGGGGGAATGAGCACAGAACTGGAGCAACAGGGCTGTCGTCTTGAGGGCGCACTCTGGACTGCACAAGCCTTGCTTGATGATCCAGAGGTCATTCGCTTAGCTCACCGTGCTTATGTTGATGCTGGTGCCAGAGTCGTCATTACCTCCAGCTATCAGATCTCGCGTGCGGGGTTCGAGGAAGTGGGTCTGAGCGCAGCTGATGCTGACCGAGCATTGCGTGCCAGCGTTACCGTGGCAGGTGACGCAGTAGTCGGAACGCCAGCCCTCGTCGCCGCATCGGTGGGGCCTTATGGCGCCATCTTGCATGATGGCAGCGAGTATCGGGGCAATTACGGGCTCAGTCGTGAAGAACTCCGTGAATTCCACACCGAGCGTATTGCTGTCTTGCTTGAGGCTGAACCTGACCTGCTTGCCATCGAAACCATTCCAGATTCTCTCGAAGTGCAGGCACTCGTTGATGCGCTCGCAGAGTTCCCTGGTGCAATTGCGTGGATGAGTTTCACCATCGGAGCAGATGGAAAGTTGTGGGCAGGGCAGAGTGTGGCGGAGGCAGCGCAGATAGCGGCATCGTCTCCGGCGATTGCGGCCATTGGTGTCAACTGCGTTGACCCTGCTTTAGTTTCTGCCGCTATTTTTGAGATTCGCACAGTTACCAATCTGCCCGTGGTGATTTATGCCAACGGGGGTGGAACCTGGAATTCTGAAAGTGGAGTGTGGGAGAACGCTGATGCAGACGCTCTTGTTGCGTATGCCTCAACTTGGCTCAGTCAGGGAGCTCGCCTGATTGGTGGGTGCTGCGGCACTCATGCTGGCGATATTCGCCAGCTTGCTACATCGTTCTAGTTAGCACTCGATCACGTTGACGGCGAGGCCGCCTTCGCTAGTTTCTTTGTACTTTGTCGACATGTCGAGACCTGTTTGACGCATGGTCTCAATGACGGTGTCGAGCGAGACCAGGTGGTTGCCGTCACCGTGGAGTGCAAGACGTGCAGCACTCACTGCGGTGGAGCTGGCAATAGCGTTGCGCTCAATACACGGAATTTGAACCAGACCGCCCACAGGGTCGCACGTGAGACCGAGGTGGTGTTCCATGGCAATTTCTGCCGCGTTTTCAACCTGGCGTGGTGTTCCACCGAGGACGGCGCAGAGGCCACCTGCGGCCATAGCGCAGGCGGGGCCTACTTCGCCTTGGCAACCAGCCTCTGCACCTGAAATGGAGGCATTGGCCTTGAACAACGACCCAATCGCGGTGGCGGTGAGCAAATAGCGGCGAATACCCTCTTGGTTCGCACCTGGAACAAAGCGGAGGTAGTAGCTGGCGACGGCAGGGACAATTCCCGCAGCACCATTAGTGGGAGCGGTGACAACGCGGCCTCCGGCTGCGTTTTCTTCGTTGACGGCCAAAGCAAAAGCGTGCAGCCACTCAATGGTGGTGTCACGGCTATTTGCAGCATCCGCAGTGACGAGGTGTTCGCGCAGTTCGGCAGCACGACGCTTCACACTCAATCCGCCGGGCAAGATTCCAGCAGAGGTCAATCCTGACTGCACACAGGAGTGCATGGTGTCCCAGATGGCATCCAGGCGCGCATTAACTTCATCCTCAGTGTGTTGAGAAAGTTCGTTGTGCATCGCAACCTGGTCAATGGTCATGTTCTGCACATCACACAGTGCCAGCAATGCCGCTGATGTTCCATAGGGCAAAGGCCATTCCGTGGTGATGGAGCTGGTTTCTTCTCCATCACGACGAATGAAACCTCCACCGACGGAGTAATAAGTCTGTTCGTGAAGCGGGACTCCATCTGCGCCGAAGGCGCGAATGGTCATGGCGTTGGGGTGGCCAGGAAGGCGAGTGCGAGGTTCAAAGCTGATATCGCCTGCGGTGAAAGCAATAGTGTGGCTTCCGCCCAGATCGAGTGTGGGGTCGTTCTCTAGGTTGCTCCAGGCATTGCGAACCTCATCAGGCATGCAGGTTTCTGGAGCTAGGCCAGTCAAGCCGGCAATGACGGCACCGGGGGTGCCGTGACCGATCCCGGTGGAACCGAGTGAGCCATAAAGGCTGCAGTTGACGGAGGCAACCTTCTCAATGAGGCCTTGTGCCCTAAGCCAAGTAACGAAGTCCAGGGCAGCACGCATGGGGCCCACAGTGTGAGAACTGGAGGGACCAATACCTATCGAGAACAGGTCAAAGGCTGAGACGTACGCTGTCACAACCATGAGCATAGAGGGGTTTTCGCCTCTGCTGCTATATCTGTCTGAGTAACGTGTCCGGTAGGTGGGACAGGTTAAATCCAGCTGGGCAGCCACATGTGGATCTGCCAATACCAGTAGGGAATTTGCATTCCTGTCCACAGAGGATAAAAGAAAATGCTCAGTAGGACGGCAAGTATCCCGAGCACGGTCAAGATGGCAATACCAGTCGAACGCCTGTACTCATCTTTCGTGCTCAGAATCAGTCCCACGACAAAAGTGATGGCCAGAATCATGTAGGGCTCAAAGATAATGCCGTAGAACTGAAAGACGGTGCGGTTGAGATACATCAACCAGGGCACGTACCCGGCAACCATACCCATCAGGATGATGCCGACCTTCCATTCGCGGTAGCGCACGAAGCGGTACACCAGGTAGCCCACGGCAGCTGCACCACCCCACCAAATGAGTGGGTTGGCGATTGCGGTGATGACAGATGAGCAGGAGTCGAAGTCACACCCGTTTTCACCCAAGCTTGCGCCTTGGTAGTACATGCTGGTGGGGCGAATCATGAGCAGCCACGTCAACGGATTGGCTTGGTAGGAGTGGGGAGTGACGAGGCCTACGTGGAATTGGTAGGCAGAGACGTGATACGCCCACAAACTCTGGAACCAATCTGGCGCCCATGCCAAAGGGCCACTCCAGCGCAGTCCGGGGTTGGTCGTGACGAGGTCGCGGTAGTACCCGCCGGTGGTGAGAATCCATCCCGTCCACGTTGCAAGATAGGTCACAGCAGCGATGGGAACCATCAGGATAAACGTTGCAGGCGCTTGTTTGAGTGCGGCAGCAGAGAGCCAAAAATGCAAACCAGCCCGACGCCGATCCAGTGCATCCATCACAACGACGTACACGGCAAAAGCAGCCAAGAAATAGAGCCCAGACCACTTCACACCACAGGCCAAACCAAAAGCAAGACCAGCAAGGATCAGGTAGGGCCTGTTCCACAGTGTTGGCCCCCACGTAGGACCTTCTCCGTTTTCTGCTTGGGCTTTTCGTCGGGACATCCATGCCATGAGCTGGGGGAGGTTTTGCCTTCGATCCAGCACGACAAAGAAAAATCCTGTCAGGGTGAACAACGCCGCAAAGTTATCTAACAGGCTCACCCGAGATAACACGATGGCGTGGCCATCAATGGCCATCAGACCTCCGGCAACCATGGTCAGCACAGTTGAGTGGAAAAGCTTCTGCGCAATCAGCATCACCAGAAGAACAATGAGGATGCCGGCAACCGCCACACCCACACGCCAGCCGAAAGCGTTCGCAGGCCCCAAGGCGGCCATACCCAACGCAATCAGCCATTTACCTAGAGGTGGGTGAACCACATAGGACGGGTCGTTCGTGAATCCATCGGTGACCCCCGCATTGAATTGCGGGTCAGGGTTCTCTCCCCACGTGGATTCGTAACCGTTATTCCACAGCGTCCACGCATCTTTCACGTAGAAGGTTTCGTCAAATACGAGAGAGTGAGGATTGCCCAGATTCCACAGACGTAGTCCTGCAGCCACCAGAAGTATCCCTAAAGGTCCCGCCCAGTGGCCTGTTTTCGCCCACGCCCTTTTCACCCGTTTAGCCTACCGACACTCGACCCTGCCAGACTGGGACGGTGATCATTCTGGCGGCGACCCCTATTGGCAATCTCGGTGATGCCTCGAGTCGGCTCATCGAGGCCCTCAGCGAAGCAACCGTTATTGCCAGTGAAGATACTCGCACCACTTCCAAGCTATTGAGTGCGTTAAGGATTGAGAATCGCCCTAAGCTCATTGCTCTGCACGATCACAACGAAACCTCCAAGAGCCCAGAGATCATCGAGCTTGCCCGTGAAAACGATGTCCTCGTGCTCTCCGATGCAGGAATGCCCACCGTCAGTGATCCCGGCTTTCATCTTGTTGAAGCAGCGGCAGCAGCAGGAATTCAGATCACAGTTATTCCCGGGCCCAGCGCAGTCATTACTGCGCTCGCCGTGGCGGGGCTTCCCACCGACCGTTTTACCTTTGAAGGTTTTCTTCCACGAAAACAAGGTGAGCGGAAGTCTGCCTTTCGCGAACTTGCTCGCGAATCGCGCACGATGGTTTTCTTCGACTCTCCCAACCGCATTGCTGAATCTCTTGCGGATGCACGTGATGAGTTAGGCGCAGATCGACCGGCGGCTGTCTGTCGAGAACTCACCAAAATGTATGAAGAGGTGAAGCGGGGGACCCTGGCTGAACTCGCCGACTGGGCCGCCGTAGGCGTCCGCGGCGAGATTGTTCTCGTAGTTGGGGGCGCCACCGCGGCAACTCTCACAGTGGAGGAGGGATTAGCTCAGGTTCACGTTCTTGTTGCTGCCGGTATGCGCTTGAAAGAGGCCACGACGCAAGTTGCAGAAGAAACGGGCTTATCTAAGCGGGAGCTCTATCAAGCTGCCCTTTCTAGTAGGTGAAATAAATCACTTGCAGATAAGGTTAGGCTACCCTAACCTAGATTTAGTTAGGTAAGCCTTACCTAATACTTTTCGCGAGTATCCTGCGTTTCCCCCTGAAAGTCCTTATGAACATCTCTTCTCTAAAATCCTCACTTCTTGCTGCCGGTACAGCACTCGCTCTGGTAGTTGGCTTATCGGCATGTGCCACAGAACCTGCTGCCACTGCCGATGGCACCGTCGTTGTTTATGCCGGACGAGATGAAGCACTAATCGCTCCTCTGATCGAGAAATTCACCGAAGAAACCGGAATCGATGTTGATGTTCGCTATGGCTCCACGCCAGAACTTTCAGCATTGCTGTTGGAAGAGGGAGAAAGAACTCCTGCGAATGTATTCCTCTCCCAGGATGCAGGCGCTCTCGGTGCGCTCTCTGATGCAGGGCTGCTGGCGACCCTCCCCGCGGACATCACCGATGCAGTCCCTGCGGAATTCACCTCCACCGATGACACCTGGGTTGGTGTGACGGGGCGTGCACGCGTCATTGCCTACGACAGTGAAAAATACACTGAAGCAGAAATTCCTAACTCAGTGCTAGAACTCACTGGACCACAGTGGTCTGGACTTGTCGGTTTCCCGCCGGGGAACGCAAGCTTCCAATCTTTTGTCACTGCACTTCGTGTTCTTGAAGGTGAAAAAGTCGCCGAGCAATGGGTTGCCGATATGGCCAAGAACGCACCTGTTTTGACTGAGAAGAACGGAGCAACCCTGGATCTGGTTAACGCAGGCCAGCTCGATCTTGCCCTCATCAACCATTACTACTGGTACGAGCGCGCAGCAGAGCTAGGCCAAGAGAACATGAGAGTCCAGATTAAGTTCCTTCCCGGCGACCCTGGTGGAATTGTGAATGTGACCGGGGCGGGGATTCTCAAGAATTCGGCAACGGATGCTGATGCTCTTGCATTTGTGAAATACCTCGTCAGTGAATCAGCACAGGAGTATTTCGCTACGACAACATTTGAATATCCGCTGGTGCCAGGGGTCGCTTCCCCAGAAGGTCTGCCTGTGCTCGAAGAACTCGCGAATACCCAACTTGATTTGGCCGATCTAGCGTCACTGGCCGAAACCCAAGCGCTATTGGCAAAGTATGGGCTGTTGTAGGTGAGCACTCTCGTTAACGTCGCCCGCCCGCCACTGTGGTTAACAGTGGCGGGCGCTCTCGCGTCGTTAACGACCTTGGTTCCCTTGATCTATCTGTCGCAGCGTGCGTTTGGCGGTGGTTGGGAAAGTGTTGTGGAGCTACTGAGTAGGCCACGAATGTCTTTATTGCTGTGGAACACACTGTCCTTGGGTATTGCCGTAACAGCCACAGCGATTGTTCTTGGCTTGGTCAGTGCCTATTTCCTTGCCCGCGTTAATCTCCCCGGGCGCCGATGGTGGCTGGTGATGGCCACCATCCCGTTGGCAGTGCCCAGCTATCTGGCGGCCTACGGTTTGCTGGCCGCGTTTCCCACCACACAGGGTTTTTGGGGCTCGTGGCTTGTCCTCGTTGCGGTGACAACTCCCTATGTCACTCTCCCCGTCACAGCTGCACTGCGCGCAGGAACGACAGATTTTGATGATCTCTCCAGAACTCTGGGAGCTCCGGGCTGGAAAGCACTGCTACCAGGCACCTGGCATCAAATTCGCGGAGCAACGCTGGCCGGGGGATTGCTGGTCTTTCTCTACACCATTGCTGATTTTGGTGGTGTGGCACTGTTTCGTTTTCCCGTCCTCACCACAGCAATCCAGCAAGCGTATGGTGCCAGCTATGACCGTAACTTGGCAGCGCTCCTGAGCATGATTCTTGTTGCCCTGGCACTCGTCACAGTGTTTTTTGAACGCCGTGCCCGCGGAAGGCTTTTCACTGCAAAAACTTCTACTCGTGGCCGCTCACGGCTGCACCCGTTAACCGGCAAGAACATCTGGCTTGGAATGGTTTTGTTGATTGCTCCCGTGGTTGGTGCCGTTATTCCTATTGGGGTCATGGTGGTGCGCATGTTTGATGTCAACGCGCTCGGGGAAGTCCGCTGGGACAATCTCGCATCGGCCACCCTCAACACGGTTGTGTTGAGTTTTGGCGGCGCCACCATCGGTCTGTTGTTGGCAG